>QZKE01000069.1 GCA_003598015.1 Actinomycetota bacterium
CTTACGGAAACCCTTCTCAGCGACGAAGCCTACCGCGACCTGGAGGAGGCGGTAGGAGCCGAGTACGCCTCCCGCGAGCCCGGCGTGCTGGACGGATACACCTGGCAACCCACCATCAACGACGACCCCGCCAAGTGGGTGAAGCGCCCCATCGCCGTGGTACTCCCCGGCTGCACCGAGGAGGTACAGGCGGTAGTGCGCGCCTGCAACCGCCATGGCCTCAGGTTCAAGGCCTTCTCCACCGGGTGGGGCGTCTACTCCGGTCCCACCTACGACAATGTGGTCCAGGTGGACCTGCGCCGCATGAACCGCATCCTGGAGATAGACGAGAAGAACATGTACGTCACCTTAGAGCCCTACGTCTGCGGCGCCCAGCTGCAGGCGGAGGCCATGAAACTGGGCCTCAACAACCACATTATCGGGGCGGGGCCCGCCTGCTCGCCCCTGGCCAGCGCCACCTCGGGCTGGGGTGTGGGATGGGATAGTACGCTCATGAGCTACGGCCATCGCAACCTGCTGGGGGCGGAATGGGTTCTGCCGGACGGCGAGGTCCTCAGGGTTGGAGCACTGGACTCGGGGGGGGGCTGGTTTTTCCCCGACGGTCCGGGTCCCTCCCTGCGAGGGATCATGCGCGGTTCCACCGGAGCCCTGTCAGGCCTGGGTATATTTACCAAGATAAGCCTCAAGCTCTATAGCTGGCCGGGCCCCGCGCAGATGGAGACGGAGGGAGTAATGCTGGACTGCCAGACCGTGCCACCCGAAAACATGCGGTTCCATCTCTGTTTCTTCCCTGACCGCGCCAACCTGATCGAGGCCGTCTACAAGATGGGCGAGGCGGAGATCGCCTATATCTTCACCCGCACGGCCGTCGGCGCCTACATCAACACCTTCGCCCCCCACCTGCTTCAGAGGATCGCCAAGACCGGGCCCCTCAGGGATGTCCTGAGCAAGACGGTCAAGTGGGGCTGCACCATAGTGATGGTGGGAAACTCCGAGGATGAGATCGCTTTCCAGGAGGGGGTCATCAAGGAGATCATCGCGGAGTATGGGGGGCTTTCCATGGAGGCAACGCAGGCTCCCGCCATCGGACCCATGATGGTCATGAACTTCCTCAGGGTCAGCGCCATCCCCATGGTCTTCCGGGCCGGGGGGCTGTTCAGCACCGCCCTGGCCAGGAACGAAGCCTGGGACACCCAGATGGACTGGGCCGATAAGGGTGAAAAGATCAAGCAACCATGGATCGACGACGGCGGCATCATCGACGACCTGGCGGATAACCCCTTCATGGTCCTGTACGAGAACAACTGCTGGGGCCATTGCGAGGAGATCTTCCAGTACAACGCCCGCGACCCCAAGCAACTCGCGTCGCTGGAGCCCCTTTTCGTCGAGTTCTCCGTAGCCTCAATGGAGATGTGCCAGGAGCCGCTCTCGTCTTGCGATTCGCGTCTGCGCGAGATCATCAGCCCCATGATGGGGCACTACAACGACTGGCAGAAAAAGATCTCCGCCAATCTGGACGCCAACCGCACCGCCGACACCGGCATGTACTGCGACGAGGTGGATTTCGACTTCTCCAGGGTGGACCCGGAGGTCAGGGCGAAGCTGGACCGGCTGGCGGCCGGTTTCACCTGGACCACCGAGGGCCCGCCGGCTTAAACGGTTGATACGCCGGAGCGGGGCGCTCCTGTGGCGCCCCGCTCCAGGCTCAATATTCCTGAGAATGGGGGGTGATTCAGGGCTTCCAAACTGCCATTAGACGCGTGGGTAAGGCCCCTTCGACGCAGCAATTTCCGCCCACTACGCAACACCAGTGCTCGATGCTCCGGGGGCATAGCAGGAAGGGGGTATTTAGGTTATGGAGAAATGGGACGTGGTGGTCGTCGGCGGAGGCCCGGGGGGATCTTACGCCGCCAGGACGGCCGCTGATGCTGGCCTGAAAACGGTCTTCTTCGAGCGGGGGCGCAAGCCGGGGGATAAGAACTCCTCCGGATGCGGCCTGGGCCAGCGGTGGTGGCGGGACTATCCCGAGATCATGGAAGATCTGCAGGACCTCCCCAGCGTGCGCAAGATAGAGATGGTGGTGATCAAGCTCGTCGACGAGCACGGCCGGCTGCGCTATACAAGCGGGACCACCGGGTCGGACCTCTGCGCCAACCGCTGGCCCCACGGCATGGACGGCATCAGCATCTACCGCAGGGACCTCGATCCCTACCTGGCCAACCTGGCCACCTCGGCCGGGGCGGAACTCAGGACCTCGACCCTGGTGAACGACGTGATCATGGACAACGGCCAGGTGAAGGGGGTAAAGACGGAGTCCGGCGAGTCCATCCAGGCCGACGTGGTCATCGCTGCGGACGGGGCCATGTCCACCATGGCCAAGAAGTCCGGCCTGCGCAAGCGCTGGGGCGGCGGGTGCACCCTCGTACCCCAGCTCGACTTCTCCTGCAACGAGGAGAGGATGGACGACATCATCGGCAACGCCGAATGGTGCTGGTTCGGATCGCTGTTCGCTACATACCAGGTGAATTTCCGCGACGGCATGCATATCGGCGCCGGCCAGTGGCTGCGCGACGATTGGTCCGAGAAACCACTTGATATGATCAAGAAGCTGGTGAGCTATCCGGCCTTCCAGTCCACACTCAAGGTTCTGGAAGCAAAGCCGAGGGAGTACCAGGCCCACATGCTGCCCTGGCTGGAATATCCGCCCAAGACCTACACCGGGGGCATGATGCTGATAGGAGACGCCGCCGGCTTCCCCTGCCCCCTGGAGGCGGAGGGCATCTGGCACGCCCTCACCTCGGGCAAGATCGCGGCGGAGACCGCCGCCTGGGCCATCTCCAAGGGGGACGCCTCGGAGAGGGCGCTCTCCGAATACGAGCGGCGCTGGAAGGCGAGCGAGCTGGGCAAGGAGTTCGAGTTCGGCAAGGAATGGTCGAGTATCTGGAGTGCCTCAGCTTTCGACCCTGCTGCCATGGAAAAGCAGCTCCAACTGCTGCTGGAGTTCTCCATGCTCCACCCCTTCTCCATCGTCTTCGACTGGGGAGACGCCCACATGGACTGCCTCAACCAGCACCTCGAGCACATCATGGACTTGGCGCCCGAGTTCGCCGATTTCGGCAAGCAATACGTCGCGCCCCTGGCACGGGGCATCTGGCCCAAGAACGTGAAGCGCATCCTGCTCAACGTGAAGCCCAAGATACCTGGACTGCGCAGACTCTCGGACCAGAACTACTTCAAGGTCATCGCCAAGCTTTCCAAGGGGCTGGCCCCCTTCCTGGACCCCAATATCAAGCAGGATGCCGCCGTGCCCCGGGACGTATACGAGCGGGGGGTGAAATAAAATGGACGCCGAGAGCATCGATTTCTTCGAATTGGTCAAACGTGTCGACACGGACATGATGGGTGACTTCATACAATACGACCGGGAGAAGTGCAACGGCTGCGGTCTATGCTCACTGGTCTGTTCCTTCAGCCTCTGGGCGGTGAAGCAGGGCAAGGCCAAGCTGGCCATGCATTACCAGGGACTTTGCCTGGAATGCGGCGCCTGCGAGGAAGTGTGCGAGCCGGGGGCCATCGAATTCTCCTACCCCAAGGGCGGCACCGGCGTAATAATTGAGTACGGCTAGGTTAAAGATAACGTTTCGACAGCATGCATCGCGTAAGCGACAGCGCCGTCCGCGGCGCGGCGGTGCCTGTGCCTGGACGTTTCCGAACGTTCAGGCCTGGCACGCATACGTCTGACAACAGACGTCCGACAGCATGCATCGCGAAAGCGACAGTGCCGTCCGTGAGGACGGCGCGACGGTGCCTGTGCCTGGACGTTTCCGAACGTCCAGGCCTGGCACGCATACGTCCGTAAAAAGGAGAGGCCGATGGAGCCGAAAGAAACCAGGGTCGACCGGCTGGCCGGTCACATGGTAAGAACGGAGACTCAATCGGGCATCGAGCTCGAGACCTCCTACGGCCCGGACGACATCGGCCACCTCTCCTACGAGGAGGATATGGGCGACCCCGGCGCCTACCCGTTCCTGCGCGGCATCTACCCGGAGATGTACAGGAACCGTTTGTGGCTGAAATCGTTCATCGTCAGCTACGCGACCGCGGAGGAGACCAACCAGGCGTTCAGGGAATACATCGCCAACGGCATGACCGACCTGCGGCTGCTTTGCGACCTGCCCACTCAGTCCGGTATCGATCCCGACCATCCCTCCGCCTGGAACAGCATGATGTGCGGAGGAGTCGCCACCTACGCGCTGCCGGTTTACGAGGAGATGCTCGCGGGCCTCCCGCTGGGAGAGGCGGTCTTTGAACTCGCCCACGCCGGCATGTCCAGCTTTATCTATTTCTACGGGCTGCTCGTGGCGATGATGGAAGGCAGGGGCATGGATATCCGGCGGCTGCGCGGCAACAGCATCAACGACCCCATAAGGTCGAAGCTGGTCTACGGCTGCCCCGATTTTCCAACCGATATCGACAGGCGCATCTGCCTGGATCACATAGAGTTCTCCGCCCGCAACACGCCCAGCTGGCGGCCCGTAGCCCCCAACGGGGTCGATCCGTGCCAGGGCGGCATGGACGCCGTAAGGGAGCTGGGCGGATGCCTGGCGGTGGCGACGGTGGTCATGGAGGACCTGCAGAAACGGGGGGTCGGCATCGACGAGTACGGGCCCATGGTCTTCTCCCTGGACGCCGAGTCCGACTTCTTCGAGACCATCGCCAAGTTCCGCCTCGCCCGCAAGATGTGGGCCATGATCGCCAGGGAAAAGCTTGGCGCAAGGACCGAGCGGGCCATGCAGCTCAAGATCGGGATCCGCACCTCGGGGCTGTCCCTGACCCACCAGAAACCATTGAACAACGCCGCCCGCGTCACCCTCCAGATCCTGAGCTGCGTGCTGGGGGGCGTGAATTCCCTGGATGCTTCCTCCATAGACGAGGCCGTCGGCCTGCCTTCTCCCGAGGCGCGGCTGTTCAACCTGGACACCCAGCACATCATCACGCACGAGGCGAATATCCCCCTGGTCGCCGATCCTCTCGGCGGCTCTTATTATCTCGAATGGCTGACCAGCAGGATGGAGAGCGACGTTAACGCATACCTCGACGAGATCGCCTCCCGGGGCGGCATCTACGCGTGCCTGGAATCGGGGTGGCTCAACCAGGTCATGGAGGCCTGCCGCCTGAAAGTGCAACGCGAGAAGGCGGAGGGCAAGAGGCTTATCGTCGGGGTCAACGCCTTCCGTTCGGAGGACGATAAAGAGGGTCCGATCAACGAGGCCATCAGGGACGTGGCCTACAAGCCGCCCTCGATCGCCATGCGCGAGGAGCGCGTGCGCGAGGTCACGCGCTACAAGGCGAGCCGCGACATGGAGCGCCTGAAAGCGTTGACGCTGGATCTGTTTCAAGCGACGAAGGAGGGCCGCAACGTGCAACGCGCGGTGATAGAGGCGGCCAAGGCCGGGCTGACGCTGGGAGAATGCGTCGGCGTCATCAGGCTGGGTTACGGGATCGAATACGATCCCTTCAACCAGGTCGGGACACCGGATTTCGTCCTCGCGGCAGTGGGGGCATGAAGAGCCCATGAAGCGGATGCGCAAGACGAGGGTATTGATGGCCAAGGTGGGATGTGACATCCACGAGAGGGGAGCCCTTACGCTCGTGACCTCTCTACGGGACACCGGTATGGAGGTCATCTACACCGGCCGTTATCAGACGCCGGAGGCGGTCGCCCACATAGCGCTTACGGAAGACGTGGACGTGATCGCCCTGAGCGATCACACCGGCAGTCTCCCGATCATCGCGCAAGATGTCCTCAACGAATTGGGGAAACTCGATGCCGCATACATCCCCATCATCGCCGGCGGCCTTCTGACGCCCGACGACGTGAGGGCCCTCGAGGACATGGGCGTGACGGGAAATTTCGGCCCGGGTACCCCGATGGATGTCATCATCGCTCACATCAATACACTGGTGGAGCCATAACCGCCCATCCATAAACCAGGCCTGGAAAAAGGAGGTCGTCGTGGCCGGCGAACAGCCGAAGATAGACGTGCACCATCACATAGTACCACCACGATATGCATCCGCCCTGGCGGATATGGGTATCACCAGCGTAGGAGGGCGGCCTCTGCCCCGGTGGGACCTGGAAGCCAACCTCGCTTTCATGGACAGGCATGGCATCGAGACCGCCATCCTTTCCGTTTCCGCCCCCGGTGTATTCTTCGGGGACCGCGGCATGGCGAGGGAACTGGCGCGCTGCTGCAACGAATACCTGGCGGAGCTGGTGGGCGCATATCCGCGGTGTTTCGGTGCTTTCGCGACCCTGCCCCTGCCGGACGTCGAAGCCGCCCTGGATGAACTCGCCTACGCCCTCGATACGCTGGGGCTCGACGGCGTGGGCCTGCTCAGCAGCGTGGACCGGCGTTATATGGGCGATCCAGCCTTCGACGCCCTCTTCGACGAACTCGGCCGGCGCGGCGCGGTCGCGTTCATGCACCCGCACACACCGGACGAGAACGAGGTGCCCGGACTCGACCTCCCCACCTCCCTTATGGAGTTCGTTTACGAGACCACGCGTGCCGTCTCCAAGCTCCTCTTCAGCGGCACCTTGGAGCGCTGCCCGGACATCAGACTCATCCTCCCCCACGCCGGGGGTACCGTCCCGTTCGTCGCGCTCAGGCTCTGCCTGGGTCAGTTCTGGCCCGGCCTGCAGGAACACGTCCCGCAAGGGGTGATCGCCTACCTGCAGAGGCTCTATTACGACACTGCCCTTTCGGGCGCGCCCTTTGCCCTGCGCTCGCTGCAGGAGTTGGTGGACGATTCCCATATCCTCTTCGCCAGCGACTACCCCTTCGCCCCCGAGCTGGCGACCGTGGCCACCATAGGGGGCTTGAACGGCTACGACGGCTTCGACGAGACGGCGCTCGAGTCGGTATTTTACGAAAACGCGCTGGCGCTCTTCCCTCGCCTGCGGGCGAAGCCATAGAGCCCGTTTGACCGCTTTTCCGGGACGCCGGGGGAAGATGGCCGGATGGTGAATGGAGGACTGCGATGTACGGCAATTGGGGCAAACTTCTGAAAGTGGACCTTACGACGGGAGAGATCACCGACTGGGACATCGAGGATTGGCTGTACCGGGATTTCCTGGGCGGCTCCGGCCTCGCGGCCTTCCTCTTCTTCGCGCTCAAGGGATACGAGGCCGATCCCCTCTCGCCCGAGAATCCACTCTTCATCATGAACGGGCCGCTATCCGGCACCAGCCTGCCCGGATGCTCCAGGCTGGAGATCTGCGCCCGCTCTCCCCTCACCGGCATCTGGGGGGAATCGAGCATGGGGGGGCACGTATCGCCGCAACTGAAGGGCACGGGATACGACGGCATCGTCTTTACCGGCGCATCCGCCGCGCCGGTCTATCTCTTCCTCGACGAGCGGGGCGCGGAGCTGCGGGAAGCCTCACACCTGTGGGGTGGGAGCACGTTCGAAACCGAGGCCTCTCTCAAGGAGGAGATCGGGGACAAGCGGGTCGCGGTCATGAGCATCGGTCAAGCCGGTGAGCACAAGGTAAAATATGCCAGTATTGTAAACGACCGGGGAAGTCTCGCGGCGCGCTGCGGCATGGGGGCGGTGATGGGCTCCAAGAACCTCAAGGCCGTCGCCATACGCGGGAAGACGAAATACCGCACCGCCGATGCGGATGCTTACAAGGCGGTAAGGCGCCAGGCCGTCGAGAACATCGACAGGAGCCTGTTCGCGGAGGGGCTCAATCTCTTCGGGACCAGTGGAGGAGTCGATCTGTCCTCCGCCATCTGCGACCTGCCGGTGCGCAACTGGCGGGAGGCGCAGTGGAAGGAGGGCATGCAGAACCTCTCCGGCGTTAGGATAGCCGATACCATCCTCACCGCGAGACGTTCCTGCTACGCCTGTCCCATCGCCTGCAAGCGCGTAGTGAAGATCGCGGGTGGAGAATACGCGATGCCGGAGGGCCCGGGTCCCGAGTACGAGGGCATAGGCGCGCTGGGTTTCATGCCCAGGATCGACGATATGCATGCCGTGGTGAAGGCGAATGCATTGTGCAACTCGTACGGCATGGACGTCATCTCCACCGGAGGCACCATCGCTTACGCCATCGAAGCGTTCCGGGAAGGGCTGATCGGCGAGGACCGCACCGGGGGGATCGCCCTGGACTGGAACCGGCCCGATCAGCTCATCGACCTGATACACAAGATAGCCCGCCGGGATGGATTCGGAGATGAGTTGGCCGAGGGATGCCGCGCCATGGCCGAGAGGTATGGCGGCCGGGAATCCGCCATCCAGGTCAAGGGGATGGAATGCCCCATGCACGACCCCCGCGCCCTGTGGTCCATGTCCCTGGGCTATGCCACCAGCATCAGGGGCGCCTGCCACAACCGGGACACCAATCTCGGGCTGGAGATGGGAATGGACGATCTCGAGGAGATAGGTTTTCCCCGCACCAGGCCCGGGCACAGCGAGGGCAAGGCCATGATGACCATCCACTCCCAGGCCATCGCTTCGTTCTGCGATTCCGCCGTTATCTGCATATTCGCCTGGAAGGGCGCGGGCTCCACCATCGCCATGCTGGGGGACATGGTGAACGCCGTCACTGGTTACCGCCTCTCCAGCGGCGATATCCTGGAGATCGGGAATCGCATATGGTACCTGAAGCGAGCCCTGGGCAACATGTGCGGGATGACCAGGCAGGACGACCGCATCCCGGGGCGCATCATCTCGCCCCACCTCGAGGGTACCGCTTCCGAACTGCTCGGAGTGCTCAATCCGTTGATCAGGGTGAACAACAGGCTGCTGGGGATGATCGCAAACGAGAAAGTCCTGGAGTATGTCAAGCTGTTCAATGCCAGAGTGGTATTGCGCAATACCTTCCGAACGATCAACCTGGCGGGAAAGCTCTTCCCGTCTCCGCGGCGCCTGTGCAAGGCGGGGGCGGAGAATGCAGGCGGCAGCCGCGTCGCGTTTGATCGCATGCTCGCGGAATACTACCGCCTGAGAAGGATAGACGAGCGGGGGTATCCAGAGGCCGCGGTACTGGAGGAGTTCGGGCTGCAAGCGGTGTCGCAAATCCTGCACGATACGGGATGAGCGGTCCGCGTTCCACCCCGCTCTCCGCTTGCCGGGAAGCCCGCGCCGCTCCCTCGCCGGCCACTGGAATCCGTATGACATACGGAGGCCCGCAGCGCTTTATCCCACCCGATATCCAGGTTGCGGCTGAACACTATTCTCGTGGGTTCTTCTCCATGAAGTGGGGATGAATCGCTGATGGGACTCGTCAAGCCGGGACCAGGGATCACTTCAGAAGCCACCGCGTGATGACGATGGGATACTAAGTGTTGTTCAGGTAAGGGGGTGGAAGCAGTGGCATCGATAAAGCGCTGCAGGGAATGTGGGGTTCCTTTCTCCAAGAAGGATCTGCAATGGACCCCGGGTGGGGTGATCGAGCAGATGCTGCCGCCACACCAGCGCCAGGTACTCTGCGAGTGCGATTTCATAGATCCGCTCTTCGCGGGTATCTCGCGCCTCCTGGGCCTTCCCATCGATCATATAGTGATCGAGAGCAGGCGTAGAGAGGTGGAGCAGTATGTCGCGGCGAGATATCCCGCAAGTTTCAGAAAAGCCTTCAAGAAACTCAACGATCTTGCTGATGGGGATCGCATGTGGCAAAGGGCGGTCCGGAACGTGCTCTCGAAGACGGGCAAGTTGTTCTTCGTGAGAGTCAGCGACATAGGAAGGGCTTGCGGCTTCGGGGATATCCTTCCGAGCGAACTGTGGGAGGAGAATGACCGCTACGCCTATCGGGTCAATACCATACGCAAACCATATTCACTCCTCCTCTATCTGGGCGAGACCCTGGGGAGCGCCGAGCCCTGGGACCTCGAGGATATGTGCGTTGACTACGAGAAGACGGGTGACGACACTTACAGGGTTATGCTGAGTCCCGGCAGGCATCCCATCGAGCTGGCGGACAGGCTGCAGGTGCGGAAACGCGCCTACAGACCCGGCGATATGGTCTTCGAGTTGTGTCCGGGGTGCGGCCTGCCGCGCATTATCTCCCACTTCCGTTGGGACCTGAAGGACGGGGTCATCACCGATCCCGGCACCGGGCGGAGAATGGCGATATACAGCCCGGCGTCACTGGAGGCTATCCTGGAAGACCTCGAGGCCGAACTGGGTGAGACCCTGACGGAGGCGGTTATCACCGCACAGCGGGATTACGTCAAGTCGACCTACGACGTACGGGACTGGAAGGTAAGGGGCGCCGAGGGCCTCAAGCGGGAACTTGCGCTACGCGGCCTGGGAAACCTCACCACATTCCGGGAAGAAGGCGGCGGGGTGGAGATCCATATCGAGAACGCCTGCATACATCCCGTAATGGTGGGGACGGCTCAGGGGTTCTTCGAGCTGGCCGGGGAACTGAAGGAATCCTCTTGCGCATGGGTGGCCGCGGAGGATGGCGATCTGAAGATATCCCTTAACGCCTAGAATCCGGCTATATCCCGCAAGACGCTTGACCGTCTACATCTTGACTACCCCTGGTAGAGTCAGCACGCAGGCGCGGCGACGCATCCGTGATATGAATCATTGCCCGTTTCCTTGCTCTGTTGCAATATGTTTTCACGCATGTGGGAAAAATAATCAGAAAGAAGTTGCGAGTAGAGGAGGTAGAAGAACGTGAGCACCATGGATAATCTCAAGGAGGCCTTCGCCGGGGAGTCCCAGGCGAACCGCAAGTACCTGGCCTTCGCGAAGAAGGCCGACGAGGAAGGGTACGCCCAGGTGGCCAGGCTCTTCCGTGCCGCCGCCGACGCCGAGACGGTGCACGCCCACGCCCATCTCAGGGTGATGGACGGCATCGGGAGCACCGGGGAGAACCTCGAGCAGGCCATAGGTGGGGAGACCGAGGAGTTCAAATCCATGTATCCCCGCATGATGGAAGAGGCCAAGGCCGAGGGCAACGACCCCGCCTACATCTCCTTCGCCAACGCCAATGCCGTGGAGGAGATCCACGCCGGGCTCTATCAGAAAGCCCTGGACAACCTGGGGAACAACGAGGAGACGGTCTACTACGTCTGCCAGGTCTGCGGCAACACCGTGGAGGGGGAAGCCCCCGACAAGTGCCCCATCTGCGGCGCCCCGAAAAAGATGTTCAAAAAGATCGACTGATCGGCAGAGCCCCGCAACAACAGGCTCCGAGCAAGCACCTCTTTCCCACGGAAAAGGTGCTTGCCTTTTTCCGCCTTGGGTATCTACTCTGATAGGAATCCATGCCGATACGGCATGGCCTTATATCCGCCGTCCGGCTCATGCTCCGCAAGGGGAAGGCCCATATGATGCCACGCAAGGACCGCGCTTCCCGCCTCGCCCTCTTCGCCCTCCTGCTCGGACAATGCATGACCGCCATGGACGTGGCCATGGTCAACGTCTCGCTCCCTTCCATCCGCGAGGATCTCAACATAAACATCGCCGCGGCCGGCTGGGTGATGATCATCTTCTTCCTGCTGACCACCAGTTTCATGATCAGCTTGGGGCGCCTGGGGGATATATCGGGACACAAGAAGGTCTTCGCCACCGGTCTCCTGTTCTTCATGGGCGGCTCGCTGGCAAGCGGCTTGTCCCCCGGCTATTACCTGCTCCTGGGTGGCCGCGCCCTGCAGGGTATCGGGGCCGGGATGATCTCGTCCAATCTTCCCGCCCTCATGACCGCCGTCTTCCCGGAGGAGGAGCGCGGTAAAGCCCTGGGGCTCGCGGCGGCCACCATATCGCTGGGCTTGGCCGCGGGGCCATTCCTGGGGGGGCTGATCAGCGGCACGGTGGGCTGGAGATACCTCTTCTTCATAGCCCCGCTCCTTCTTCCCGCGTCCATCATCCTGTGCTACCGGTTCGTGCCCGAGAACCGGGCTGCCGAAGCGGAAGCAATGGACATCTATGGCGCCGGGCTCATCCTGTTCTTCTTCGCCCCGGCGACCCTGGCCATGACCCAGGGCAGGATCTGGGGGTGGACGTCCCCCGCCACCACCGGCCTGCTGATCATCTCCATGGCCGCCGCGTGGTTGTTCGTCAGGCACGAGAGGACGGCCGCCCATCCCGTTATCGAGCTCAGGCTCTTCTCCAATCCCGACTTCACCCTGAGCAATCTCGCCTACTTCGCCTGTTTTATCTGCCTGCAGACGGTTCTCTTCGCCACTCCCTTTTTCCTGCAGTATTTCCTGGAGATGACGCCCCAGGCCATCGGAGTCGTGATCGGCACCATCAACATACTGGCCTTCCTGCTGCTGGTGCCCAGCGGCATCCTCTCCGACCGTATGGGCACCATGCGACTCGAGACAGCGGGCATGGCTTTCATATGCCTGTCCCTCGCACTCCTGGCCTTCGCCGGTTCCAGCCTGACCCTCCTCCTGGTGCTGGTCTCGCTGATCCTGTTGGGTATGGGATACGGCGTCTTCTGCTCACCCAACTACAGCGCGGTGCTGGGAAGCGTTATGGAATCCCGCCGCGGCGTCGCGGGCGGGGTTTACAGCACCATGCGCAACATCGGGAGCCTTACCGGAACGGCCATGGCCAGTTCGGTCCTGGGACAGTGGGCCGTCGATGCAGCCTCGCTGCGGGAAGCCGGCGGCTCCTATACCAGCCCCGCCTTCACGGCCGCGGTGCGACACGCCTACCTCGCGGCCCTGCTCGTGGCGTGCGTGGGATTGCTCTTGTTGGTGGTTAAATACCTGCGGGATCGTAAGAAGCCGGGGCCGCTCGCCAAGCGCCAGACCGTCTAGCCACTCGTCGTGCTCCAGAGTCCGGGGGCCGGCAAGCGCACGTCATCTCGTCCTGTAGCGGTAGCCGGGTGGCCACAGGGTGAAGAGCATGGCGTAGGGGAAGGAGTCCGGGTCGTAGGTGGAGAGGATGGCCTGCGTCAATGGTTTCAGGACGGCGTGGGGCAGGTATTCCCGGCACTTGCGGAATGCGAACTGCGGCCAGTACAGGGGCGCCAGCCGTTTGAACTCGCGCAGCGCGGCGTCGCGGTCGCAGGCCGCAATCGCCGCGATCTTCCCCGAGACCAGGGCGCCGTTTACCCCGAAGAGCAGCACCGGGCTGATCAATCCGGCCAGGGTGCCGGCCAGGATCATGTCCCCCCGCAGGAGGCGCCGGTTGCTCCAGCTCCCCAGGGGCCAGGCGGCCCAGGTGGCGACGCGGTCGTCCCAGGCGTCGAACTCGATGCCGTCTCCCGCCGCCAGCTTGGCCTTGAAATCTTCCTTTTCGCCGTCGGTCATGGGTCTCTGCGCGCTGAAGACCAGGGCTCCCGCCGCGTCTCCACGCTGGAAATAATAGCCAAACTCTCGCGTGAAGCCGTCCAGGTAGATGATGACGCTGGGGCGGGACGGGTCTCCCTTTCCCGTGGCCATGTGGCAGAAGAAGGGGCGGCAGGGCAGGTCCATGGCCTCGAAGGCCTCGCGGTCCAGTCCGGTGGCGATGATGGAGCCTGGGGGCAGTTCCTTTATCTCCTGCTTGGAAAGCCTGTTCCCCAGCAGCACCTCCACTCCCTCCCCCAAGGCCTGGCGGTAGAGCACGTTCTCCAGCGAGCGTTCCCCCTTGCCCCGCTCCACCGTGAAGCCCTCCACCCCGCGGGGCAGGCCGAACTCGAATTTCCGGCCGTAGGCCCAGGCGCGGGTGAGGGTCCATGGTTCCAGGGCCTCCTCGACCTCTACTCCCAGCTCGGCCCCGATGGCGGGGACGTCCATGATGGTGGAGTCCGCGTAGGACAGGTCTCCCCCCATGTAATCCCGCCCCTCGTGGATCCTGACCTCAAAACCCCGGCGGGCCAGGTTTATTCCCGCCACCAGTCCGGCCAGTCCCGCCCCTACTATCCGTATCTCTTTGTCTCTGGCCATGCTTCCCTCCCCGCAACGCCGTAGGTCATCGACTTCGAGTATACCCAAGCTATCCACTCAACTGCAGCCACTTTTCCATCCGCCCATTGTCGCGGGCCACCAGAGCGGCGCAGCCGCGGCGATGAAGACGGCGTGCAAGGCTCTCCGCGACAAGCCTCCGGCCCCCGCGACGGTTCAAGCCAAGGGATGCTTGGGATCATGACCTACATACATAGCGCCCTGGTGTAGAATCAAGGCGAAAGGACATACGATGCCCGATTCGGAGATCTACGCGTATATCGAGCAGCACGAAAGGCTGCGGTCGGATGGCGTCAACCTCCTCGCCTCCGAGAACTGCCTGTCGCGGAGAGTCCGCTCGGCCCTGGCCAGCGACCTGGCGGGAAGGTACCAGGACGCGGGTTACGGCGGTTCCCCTTACGCCCGCAAGATCGTCGCCGCCACCGAGAAGCTCGCCGGCAGGCTGTTCAAGTCGGGGCATGCGCTTGTCTCGTCCCTTTCCGGAAATCTCTGCGTGCTTGCCGCCGTGACCGCTTTCACCGCCCCGGGCGACGCGGTCGCCATGCTTCCCTTCACCGCCGGCGGCTATCCCTTCGGCCTGGAGAAGTTCCACCGCCGCAGGGTGACCTTACCCGCCGGCGAGGACAGCCTGGCCGTCGATGTCGCGAAGTCTGTAAAGTTGATGGTGTCCGAGGGGGCCGTGCTCGCCTTCCTGGGCGCCTCGTTTCTTCCCTTCCCGCATCCCGTCAGGGAGATGCGGAGGGGGCTGGATGCGGCGGGGCACGGGTGCCTCCTGGTCTACGACGGCTCCCACGTCCTGGGCCTCATCGCCTGCGGCGAGTTCCAGGACCCTCTACGGGAGGGAGCGGACATGCTCATCGGGAGCACCCATAAGACCCTCTACGGACCCCAGGGCGGGCTCGTGCTCAGCGACTCCGCCGCCCTCGCCGCACAGATGCGCAAGATGCTTGAGCTCGACCTCGAGTCGGGTATCGGCCTGGTGGACAACCCCCACCTCAATCGCATCGCCGCCCTGGGGCTGGCCTTTGAGGAGTTGCTGGACGACCCCGGATACGGTGCCAGGGTGGTGGAGAACTCCCGCGCTCTCGCCCGTGCCCTGGACGGATCGGGCGTGCCCGTGCGCCTGCGGGAGCGCGGGTATACGGCCTCGCACCAGATATTGCTGGACCTTGGTGCGGACGGAGCGGAAAAGCTCTGCCGCGCGCTGGAAGAAGTAAACATCTTCATCGACGCCTGGGGAAGGCTGGGGACCGCCGAGGTCACCCACCGCGGCATGGGCCCCGGGGAGATGAGCATCCTGGCCTCCTGGATCGCCGCGGTATACGCGGGTGAGAGGAGGGAGAGGCTCGCGAAAGAGGTAAGGGAACTGGCGTTCTCCTTCCCGTCCCTGTAGCCGATGATCGCCTACATTCCTTGACAATCGCGACACGAACCGGACTATAGAGATATGGATGCGATGCGCGGATGGGCACGATCTGACTCACCCAGGTCGGCGGCGTTATCGTGGCGGAAACAGAGATGAGGCTGACGCGATGAACAGGCGGAGCTTCCCGTTATTCTTCATACTCCTCATATCCATCGCCACGATCTCCCTCGCCTTCCCCGCCTACGCAAATGCGGACCGCAACGGCGGTCACTGCGTCACCGCCATGGCGGAGACCTCGACTTCCTGGTTCTTCGCTGAGGGGAGCACCAGGCCCGGCTTCGACGAGTGGGTGTGCGTGCTCAATCCCGGCGACTCCCCCTGCGGGCTTACCTTCCGCTTCCTCCTCCCCGGCGGCGAGGGGGCACCCTTCCAGGCGGGCCTCGCCCCGCACAGCCGCTTCACCCTCAACGTGAACCAGGTTGCGGGTCCGGGACTGGACGTCTCCGTAGTGGTCGAGTCGGACGGGCCGGTGGCCGCGGAGCGCGCCATGTACTTCCGCTACGGCAGCGGCGGCTGGGCGGGCGGGCATTGCGAGCGCGGCGCCGTCTCCCCAGCCACGCAATGGCTCTTCGCCGAGGGAAGCACCCGCGCCGGGTTCGACACCTGGCTGTGCATCTCCAACCCGCAGGATTCCCCGGCCAGCGTGGAGGTGAGCTACATCCTGGGGGTCGGACAGGGGGAGAACCGCACGGAGACCATAGGCATGGGACCGCGCAGCCGTTTTTCCCTGCGCGTAAACGACGCCGTGCCCCCCGCATGCGACGTCTCCCTGCGCGTCTCCTGCGAGCAGCCGGTCATAGCCGAGAGGCCCGTTTATTTCCTCTACCGCGGCGCCTGGGACGGGGGACACGCCGCCCTGGGCTCCAGCCAGGCCTTTAATAACTGGTACTTCGCCGAGGGCACCACCCGCGCCGGTTTCGAGGAATGGATCTGCCTGCTCAACCCGCAGGCGAGCGCGACGCTGGCCACCCTCGTATTCATGCACGGGGGCGGCGAGCTGTGCCGTATCGAGGTGGTCGTGCCAGCCGAGCGCCGCCATACCATCTTCGTCAACGAGGTGGTGGGACCCGGCATGGACGTCTCCTGCGAGGTCGTCTCCCAGGCGCCGCTGGTCGCGGAGCGGCCCATGTACTTCACATATAACGGTAGGGTCTGTGGGGGGCATATCTGTGCCGGCTGCACCACTCCGCTGAGCGAAGCCCTCTTCGCGGAGGGATGCACCCGCGGCGGATTCGACGAATACCTGTGTATTCTCAACCCGTACCCCGAGCCCGCCACCATACAGGCCTCTTTTATGGACGCCACGGGGGAGGTGATCCAGGACACCTTCCGCATGGGAGGGCGCAGCCGCCTTACACTGAACGTGCGCGACGTCGTAGGCCCGGATAGGGACGTCTCGGTGCGCCTGGCCTGCGACCCTCCCCTGGTAGTAGAGCGACCCATGTACTTCTCCTACCGCGGCGCGATGCCGCTGACCCTGGCCGCGGCGGGCGACGTAAACCTCGACCTGGACCAGTTCGACCTGGGATACGGGTACGGTTATCCCTGGACGGGCGTGGCCGGCTTTCTCCAGGAGGCCGACCTCGCCTTCTGCAACCTGGAATGCACCATCTCCTACCGCGGCAGCCCGGTGCCGGGCAAGGGGTTCACCTTCCGCGGCAGCCCGCAGGCGCTGCCCCCCATGCGGGAGGCCGGCATCGACGTCGTCTCCCACGCCAACAACCACGCCCGCGACTTCGGGACCGAGGCCATCCTGGATTCCTTCTTCTTCCTCGACGCCGACGCCATCGCCCGCTGCGGTTCGGGCATCGACTACGCGGCGGCCCACTCCCCCGCCCTCATCGACGCGGGGGGGCTGCGTGTGGCTTTCCTCGCCTACAACGACATTGACTGGCCGGGATGGACGGCGGGGGCGGGATACCCGGGGGTGGCAAGCGCCGCCGACAGCGGGGGTATGGCCAGGGATATCGCGGACGCGAAGGCCCGTGCGGACCTGGTCGTGGTCTCTTTTCACTGGGGTACGGAGGGAGAGTATACCGCCAACGCCCGCCAGCGCAGCCTGGCCCATCTGGCCGTCGACTGCGGGGCCGACCTTGTGCTGGGGCATCACCCCCACGTGATACAGGGCTTCGAGTTATATAAGGGCAGGCTCATCGCCTACTCCCTGGGGAACTTCGTCTTCAACCCCGGCAGCCCGCAGTGCAACTACACCATCCTCGCCCGTATCACCCTGGACTCCGGGGGCTTCTGCCGCGCCGTCATCTACCCCGCCCTCATCTCCGGGGGCAGGCCGGCGCTGATGACCGGCACGACCGCCGTGGTGTGGCTGCGCCAGGTGGCCGGCCTCTGCGCGGCCATGGGGACCTCCTTCACCATAGCAGGCGACACCGCCACCATCCCCTGACGGTCTCAGGCACAGGGGTCGAGCCTGGACTCATGCAAGGGCGCTCAATGGTGCCAATGGGGTCAGCCCCGGACATGGGACATTTTCGATTGGGGACAATGTGGTCAGCCCGGACATGGGAATTTTTCGATATAAGGTTGGATATGGGATCTATGTTTATCGGAAAATGTCCCATGTCCGGTGGTGACCCCATTAAAAGCTGCCGTGCTTTCCCTCGCCCTGCGTGAAGCGCCCCGCGCCCGAGACGGACTCTCCGCTCTCCAGCGTCTCTATGCCCAGACGGTACTCCAGCTCCAGCCCCGCGTCGAAGGGCCGGCCGATGCCGCGATAGAGCGCCTTCCGGTCGTTGCGCATGCAGGTCTGGGGGAACTCGCAGAGCTGATCTGCCAGTTCCTCCGCCGCCTCACGTGCCTTGCCCTTATCCACCACGCGGTTCACCAGCCCCATCTCGTATGCCTCCCGGGCTCCCACCGGGCGGCCGGTGAGGATCATGTCCAGGGCGCGGCTCATGCCGATGAGGCGGGGCAGGCGCTGCGTGCCGCCGTCGATGAGGGGGACGCCGAAGCGGCGCTCGAAGATACCCAGCACGGCGTCATCCTCAGCCACGCGCAGGTCGCACCAGATGGCCAGCTCCAGGCCGCCCGCAACGCAGTAGCCGGATATGGCGGCGATGACCGGTTTGGAGAGGAGCATGCGCGTCGGGCCCAGGGGGCCGTCCTTCACCATGTCCTCGTTGAGGCGCAGGGCCTCCTGCATCGGATCCGATGCCAGTGCCTTGAGGTCCGCGCCGGCGCAGAAGGTGCCATGCGCCCCCCACAGCACCGCCGCGAACGCCGTGTCGTCGGCCTCGAAGGCGCGGAAAGCCTCGGCGAGCTGCCGTGAGGTCTCGTAGTCTACGGCGTTCTTCACCTCCGGCCGGTTGATGATCACCGTATATACCTTGCCGCTCTTCTCCACTTCCACCTGCATGCCCCGACCTCCTTGCACTATCCTGCCTTCAAGACGCTTGCACCCTCACGACAACCATAGTACCCCCGATACGCGATGTGGGGGAGGGGCGGTCGAGAAATATGGAGCGAGAGATAATGCCCATCCCCGAGATGCTCGGGTGGAGAGAAAGACTCCTTGCCGACCACGCTTTCCGGAGAAGAACCGCAAACAGTGGACGCCGTCCTATAGCGGGCTGGAAGCGTCCCGATCCCTTACTCCTCGCGATCCCAGGCATCCGCGGTCACACCCTGCTTCTGCAACTCTTTCTTCTTGACCTTGAATATCTCCGTCTTGGGCAACTCATCCATGTAGCGTATGAAGCGGGGCATCTGGAAGGACGCCAGCTTGTCCTGGAGAAAATCGCAGAGGTCACCCGGATCGAGAGCCTCCCCCTCGAGCAGGATGACAGCCGCCATGACCTCGTCCTCCCCCAGCTCCGAGGGAACGCCGTATACCGCACATTCCTCCACGGCGGGGTGTTTCATGATCTCCCTTTCCACGTCGAAACAGGTGATATTCTCACCCCGCCTGCGCATGTGCTCGATATCCCGGCCCATATAGTAGAAGTTCCCCTTGTTGTCCCGGGTGACCATATCGCCGGTCCTTACCCAGCCGCCCACGACCTTGGCCTCCGTGCCCTCCTCGTCCTTGAAGTACTCGACCGGTTTCTGCCTGCCCAGGTACATCTGCAACTCCCCCAGCTCCCCCACCGCGGCTTCCCCGCCCCCCTCGTCGATCACCCGGCATTTCACGCCCAGCGGCCTGCCCAGGGCTCCCTTGGGGGCGTTACCGAAATTGGCGATGAAGCCGTTGCCCGTGTCCACCGCGCCGTAGGCGTTGTAGACGGTTATCCCGTAGCGTTCCTCGAACCGCCTCCAGGTCTCGGGGGTTATGGCCGCGGCCAGCACCAGGCGGACTCTATGATCCCGATCCCGCGGGGAGGGGGGTTCGCGCATCATCATGATCTCCATGAGCGAGCCCAGGGCATTGAAGGAGGTGACCCCGTAGCGGCGCATCTCGTCCCAGAAGCCGCCGGCGGAGAAACGCTGGCTCACCGTGAACTGCGCGTTGGCGTGCATGGCCGAGACGCCGGACACGAAGAGGGCATTGGCGTGGAAGAGGGGAGCGGCGGTATAGAGATTGTCGCCGCCGTGGAATAGAAACCTGGCCAGGGCCCCGATAAGGTCCACCCTGGAGTCGCCGTACTTCCACACCACTCCCTTGGGGAGGCCGGTGGTGCCGGAGGTGTACATGAGCGTCGAAATCCTGCCCCGCTCCGGCCGATGCCGCGGCCGCGTCGCGGACATCCCCGGCTGGTAGAATTCGCCCATGTCCAGGCAACCGGAGGGGGTGCGGAAGGCCTCGGGAGCTTCGTCTCCGCTCACGATCACCGTCTTTATCGCCTGGACCCCGTCCCTGACAGCCTGGAAGTTTTCCCAGCTGGCATCGTCGATAACCAGGCCGGAAGCATCGGAGTTGCGCAGGATATGCACCAGCCCTTCTCCCTTGAGCGATACGTTCACGGGCACGGCGTACATCCCCGTCTTCTGGATGGCGTAGAAGGCGTCGAGAAAGCGGGGGCAATTGCGCATCATGATGGCCACACCCTCCCCCGGGCTGATACCGCAGGAAAGCAGGCCATGGGCGACCCGGTTGGAGTTGCTGTCCATCTCCCCGTAGGTCAACCGCCGCTCCTTGAATCTCAGGAAGATACGGTCCCCGTTTTCGTCCGCTTTTTCCTCCTGCAGGTCTCCCAGGAGCGTGCCCTCGGCGACGGAGAGAGCGCGGTTCCTCAACACCGACAGCAAGGTCTTGTGCAGAGTCCCCTTCCTCAGCTCTCCCCGGACGAGATTGAGGAGGATGCCGGCCAGGGGCCGGTAGAAATTGACATGCTTCTCGTCCCGCGGATCTATCTCGAGCATAATCCTTATCCCTCCAGAATATGGACGCACATGGCCGCCTCCTCGAAACCGAGTATGCCGCCGCCGTTTACGGCCATGGCCAGACGCGCCCCCTCCACCTGACGCCCCCCGGCCTCCCCCCTCAGCTGGGTCACCAGCTCGTATATCTGCGCGATGCCGCTGGCGCCGATGGGGTGGCCCCGGGACTCCAGCCCCCCCGACGTGTTTACGGGTATCTTTCCACCCAGTCGCGTTGCGCCCGACTCCGCCAAGGCACCGCCCTCGCCCTCGGGGCAGAACCCGAGGGCTTCGGTCTGATGCAGCTCGCCATAGGCGGTGGCGTCGTGCACTTCCGCCACGTCTATATCCGGTGGTCCCACTCCGGCCATATCGTAGGCGTGGCGTGAAAGACGCTCCGCGATATCCTCTTCATCCACCTCCCTCTCCCTGCCCGAAGCCAGCACCGAAGCAAGGATCCTGACCGGGCGCGCCCCTGCCATCTTCCTCGCGAAATCGCCCGAGCAGATGACGGCCGCCGCCGCGCCGTCGCCGATGGGGGCGCACATGGCGCGGGTGAGGGGCCAGGCGATCTCCCGGTCCTGCAGCACCTCCTCCACGCCTATCTCGTACTGGTACTGGGCCAGGGGATTCAAGGAGCTGTGCCAGTGGTTCTTGGAGGCGATTACCGCCAGCTGCCGCTGGGTGGTCCCGTATTTGTACATATGATAGCGGGCGATGAGGGAGTATATATCCATGGCGCCGCTGCGCGTCGTGCCGGCTCCCTCCATGGAGGCTCTCCCTCGTGACTCCGTGCCCTTCCTTGCCGACATCTCCTCCAGCTGGCGGTTGAAGCCGGACAGCCTCTCCAGGTAATCCTCCAGTTCCTCGACGTCGGTGCCGGCGAAGAAGGCCTGGAAAACCTTGAGTTTGTCCGGATGGGCCATCTTCTCCATGCCCAGGGCCAGGACGCAGTCGTACGTTCCCGCCTGGATCCCCATGCAGCAGCCGTACACGGCGGACGAACCGCTGGCGCAGGCGTTCTCCACGTTCATGATGGGGATCCCGTCGATCCCCAGGGGGCGCAGGACGATCTGCCCCCGGATGCACTCCTGGCCGGTGGATATTCCCTGGGCGGCATTTGACACCCAGGCCGCCTCTATATCCTCCCCGGTTATCCCGGCATCGGCGAAGGCTGCCCGGACGGCCTCCGCGGCGAGGGATTTCATGTTGCGTTCGTAGAACTTGCCGAACCGCATCATCCCCGCCCCTATTATGTAGACCTCTTGCATACCTTCCCTTTCCTTCCTATTTCCTCGCAGCCTCCATCACCGCGTGCAGGCCTTCCACCGGCGCGTCGTAGGGAACCTCCCAATCGGTGCAGAGCAGGAACCCCCTTCTCCCCCCCTCCTCCATGCTCTCCCTGACCACCTTCTTGACCTCCTCCGGCGGGCCGAAGAGGTCCCGGGTCGGGATGCCGCCCCCGAAGCAGAGGTTGTTCTCCAGGGCGATGTTCCGCGACCGGGAGAGCGATGATCCCCTTCCCAGGACCACGCAATCGGCCGCGATATCCTGGAGCGATCTCTCCAGTTCATGCGTTGACTCCCCGCAGAGAAGGATGGACCCGGCGCCGTAGAAACCCGCGATGTTCCAGAGCGAGTGATAGACGGGGAGTACCCTGTCCAGGTCATGCGCGTCTCGCGGGGAAAGCGATTCCTCCACCACCATTACCGCGTCCACCTGGATCTCGCCATAGAGTTGGACCATCCTGGTGGCCACCGTCTCGACCGCCCGCAGTATCCCCTCCAACTCCGCCGTGCCCTCTTCGCCGAACTCCGAAAGATTCTTTCCGCTCAGGGCCTGCAGAAGTGTAATCGGGCCGGACAGCACTCCTATCACCATCTTCTCGTCGCCCAGGACCACCTTGATCCTCCTGGTGGCCTCCATGACCACCGC
This sequence comes from Actinomycetota bacterium, assembly GCA_003598015.1. Classification (GTDB taxonomy): domain Bacteria; phylum Actinomycetota; class Geothermincolia; order Geothermincolales; family RBG-13-55-18; genus SURF-21. Next base: position 22,597 of record QZKE01000069.1, read on the forward strand.
TATCCTCCCCCTGTTCTCGAACTCCGGGGCGTCCAATCCCTCGACCGGCAATCCCTCCCCCAGGGGATGGCTGGCGATGTGGGGCGGCCCATCTTCCGGCCATGTCACCTCACAGCCGCAGGCCTCCGCCTCCAGGGTCGGATCGAAAACGCTGGTGATCCCGTCGTAATCGAAGAGCCTCACCGCATCCTGCAGGGAATTAGCCAGGGTGGTGGGATCGTTGAGCATGTTCCGCGTGGAAACCCCCCGCAGCCTGGCTGCAAAAGAGCAGACGTAGGGAATAACGGGTGGCCTCTCGGTTTCCTCGCGGCTGAAAACCGCCTTGAGCAGGCTTTTCGATGTCACTTGCGGTAACCCTCTTTCATCACATGCAGTCGGGCCAGCTGCCGTAATGCTCCAGGGCTTCAGGGGGAGGCTTTTTTTCCAGCCAGCCCTCCTCGAACTCCTCGTAGCTCAAGCCCCGACGCTTCCTCTCCTCCCTCTCCCCGTCCCTCACCTCGGCCGTCTTCTGTACATCGATGACCATGGTTGTGGGATCGTAAGCAACCTTGTATACGTTGCCAGCGGCCCAGTGTGATACCATCCCGCTCTTCACATCCTCCAGCACCGCTTCCGGATCGCGCTCGAGCACGTCCCCGTAACCCCCGCCGCCTCCCTGGAAGGTGGCGAAAACGTCCCCCTCGTTGAGAGGCCCCAGCTCGCACATGGCCGACCCGATGGTGTACCTGCCCTCGCCCTCGATCATGTCCCTGCGCGTCAGCAGTTCGTTGAAGGATGTGGGGACGTTCTCGTCCCCCGCCGCCAGCATCTCGGCGAGGTTTGTTCCTTCGACCTTGATGCCGATCAGGGGCGGGGCTCCGTATCCCCCGAAGATCCCGGGCGCGGAGACGAACTTGCCGCAGCCCCCCACGGACATAATGACGATCATGGGCAGCTTGTGGGCAAGGTAGCCGAACTCCATCCCCGCCCCGCCCCGGTACTTGCCGTGGCCGAAATTATCCTGTCCCTGGCGCCGGAAGAGATAGCTCATGGACGAGATCACGTCGATGCCCTCCACGTCCTCACAATCCGACCTGGTGGCCACGAAGAACCCCCCCGTGTTCACACCGTCCTTGTCCCACCTGGCCGGGAAGCCGCCAGCGTTGATGTCCGGCCCCAGTCCGACAAAGTAATTGCCCCGGCGGTCGATGCCCCCCCACACAACGTACAGAGTCATGTAGGGATAGGTGCTGACTATGTTGGACCTGATCTCGCTGTCGAAGAGTATCTTGGCCAGGCAGGGAAAGATGGCCTGGGCGGTGAGGAAGAGGCTTACGGGAGAAGCGCCCACGGCAGCCTCCTCGCTGGGGTTCATCAGGCATCCCTCGGGGATCTCGACATCGAAGGCCTCCATCAATCCGATGGAGGGCGGGAGATCGGGGAAGAGATGGGAGCAGCACACATAGCCTGTTCCATAAGGGTGGATGATATGAGGGTAGGCGTTGAGAGAGTAGGGCTGCTCCGGTGACGTGCCGTCGAACTTCACCGTGACATGGTCGCCTTCCTTGTGGATGGCTACCATTATGCGCAGCAGGGCCTGCTTTCCGCCCCTGGATTCCACTTCCTCACCGTTCAGGAAGACCGGCTGCCTGTAGATGCCGTCGTTCATGCGGGACAATCTTTCCTTGGCGACCTTCGAGCCCTCGGAGATCATCTTCCTCAGCCCCCCGACGACGAAATCCCTGCCTTTCTTCTCCACCACCTCCAGGACCCTCTGCCTTATCCTCATACAGGCGGCCATGCGCGCCTTGTTGTCCAAGGTTATGACCCGGGGATCTCTAACAAAATTTTCCATGAGGGTGATTATGTCCTCCTTGAGCAGGAAGTCCTCCGCGATCTTTATGGGTGGGAACTTCATACCCTCCTCGTACCTGGACGAAGCGCTCAGGGATATCCCGCCCATCTCCACCGCGCCGGTATCGGTGGTATGGGCCATGGCTTCCGCCCAGGCGATCAATTCCCCCCCGTGAAAGATAGGGAGAAAGGTGGCGCAGTCGGGGGGATGGATGCCCCCGTACAGCGCCTCGTTGCAGAAGAAAGCGTCCCCGTCCCTGATCCCGACGCTGGGCTCGTCCTTCCAGTGCTTGAGGATATATTTGATCGGCAGCTGTCCCGCGAAGGCATGGGCCCAGATCCCCACCGCCGCCGCCGCCGGATCCCCCTGGGCGCTGTAGACACACGAGCCGATGTCCCCGGCGAGCCCGGCGGGGGTGCCGGCGGTCTTTATCAGCACCTCGTTGGCCTCCAGGGCGATCATCTGCATCTGGTGACTGAAGATCTCGAAATCCGCCGGGTTGAGAAGCTCCATGCATCTCTGCTCATCCCCGGTGGCGGGTTCGGTCTTGATCCTCTCCAGAATGTCGAAATCCCTGCCTCCCATGGCCCCCTCCTTATCCATCCAACTCGATCAGACCGTTCATATATCGGTCCACGGTGTACCGCCTGCCCCCGGGAAGGACGCAGGTGGAATCCACCGCCTCGATTATGGCCGGCCCCCTGATAACGTTTCCGCACCGCAGCAGGGAGGCGTCGAATATCTCCGTCTCCAGGTATCCCTTTCCTTCCCAACAGACCGGCCTTGTGCCCTTGACGGCGGCCCCGGGATCCTCCCCCACCGCCTCATAAGTGGGGAAGCGATAATGATCGATGGGATAGGTGGCCTTGAGCCGCAGGGCCAGGACCTCTATCCCTCCCTCCGGATACGCGGAACTCTCGCCGTAGAGGGACTTGTATTTCTCGGTGAAGAGGCGGCAGATAGCCTCGCTGTCCTCTTCGCTCTCCAGGAACAGCTTGGGGCATTGCACGTACTCGGTGAAATACTGGGTGCCGTATCTCATATCCAACTCCAGGGTGAAACGCACCCTCTCCGCATCGAAACCCTGCACTTCCATGTCGTGTATGGCGCGGCCCTGCATACCCTCCACGATATCGTTGAACTCCTCGAAGTCCGCGAAGTAACTGTCTATCAAGGCCTCGTAGAAGACCAAAGGCCGGGAGGTCTCGTAGACGGAGATGATGTCCATGACCGAGCCGCCGAAGGCGCAGAAGACCGAGGAATAGGGAAAGGTCAGGATCTTCTCCACCGCCAGCGCTTCCGCGTAGCCGCAGCAGTGGGTGGCCCCCGCCCCCCCATAGGCCAGGAGGATGAAGTCCTCGGGGTAGAAACCTTTCAGCACCACTTCTTTGTATATCTCGTTCCCCATGTTCATATCCACCACCTGTTTGATGCTCAGGGCTGCCTCCTCCACGCTCATCTCCAGGGGCTGCGCGATATGCTCCTCGACCGCCCTGCGTGCCCTGTCCAGGCTTATCCTCTGCCTCCCCCCGAGGTAATAATCGGGGTCGATGTAACCGAGCACCACGTCGGCATCGGTCACCGTCGGCTCCGTGCCGCCCAGCCCGTAGCAGGCGGGGCCGGGCATGGACCCCGCGCTCTCCGGCCCCACGGTTATCCTCGCCCCGGTGGGGGAGATCCTGGCTATGGACCCGCCCCCCGCTCCCACCGTCTTCATCTCCAGCAGGGGTATCTGTACCCTCCAGCGGTCTATGATGGGAAAGAGGTCGTAGAACTTCGCCTGGCCTTCGACCACCATCCCGAAGTCGAAGGAGGTGCCCCCCACGTCGGTGACCAGCACGTTTTCCACCCCGTACATCCTGGCGATCTCGGCGCCGCCCAGCAGGCCCGCGATGGGCCCTGAGTTGTAGGTGTCCACGGCCGTGGTATGGGAGAGCCGGGACATCCCTCCCGTGCCGTGGATGACCATCAGGGGCCTGTTGTAGCCGTAATCTATCAACTCTTCGTTGAGGGAGGTGAGCTGCTCCGCCAGGTCGCGGTGGAGATAGGCGTCGAGGATGGTGGTCATGGTGCGCAGGTACTCCCCCTGCTTCCTGGACACGTCGCTGGAGAGCAGGACGGGCATACTGCCCAGGTAGACGTCGGGGTATTCCTCAAGGATGATGTCCCTTATCATGTGCTCGTGCACGGGATTGCTGCAGGACCACAGCAGGGAGACCACGAATCCCATGGCCCCCTTGTCCACCAGGTACTGCAATCTCTCCATCACATCTTCCCTGCGCAGGGGCATGACAACATCGCCCTCGTAGTCGACCCTCTCCCTGACCCCCACGATCATTTCCCGGGGGATCAGCGGTTCGGGTTTTTCCGCCCTGGCCTGGTTCCTGATCTCGCTGGGGGTCAGCCCGTCAGCCCACTGGCGGCTCCGACCGACAATGATGCAGTCCTCGAATCCCGCCGTGGTGATAAGGCCCAGCTTGGGACCGGTTCTCTCGATGAGGGTATTGGTGGCGATAGTGGTAGAATAGCGGATGAGGTCGGTATCCGCGAGCAACTCCTCCATGGAGGCATCGAAGCTTTCCGCGGCGGCGGCAATGGCGTTCTTGAAACCGACGGAGGCGTTGTAGCGAGTGGTGGGCGCCTTCCCTTTGCCGTAGCCGTCCCTCCACACCACGAAGCAGTCGGTAAAGGTCCCCCCGATGTCTATATCTATGGTGGCGCCCATTATTCCCCGCCACCTTCCCCCGCTCCCCGGTATTTCTCCTTCAACCTGTCGATATCCAGCTCGATGTCGTGGGTGATAGGGTGTCCGGGGGGGAGATACTCGTTCTCCACCATGGTCCCGCAGCCGGGGCAGTAGAACTCGATTATCATGCACCAGTCGGGATCCGGGGACCTGGTGAACTCCCCCTCTATTACCGGATTGTGTACGGTCCTCGGATCCCTCTCGTAAACCAGGCAGCCTTTCTTGTAATTCTCCCTGGCCGAGATGAGCTCGTTGCCACAGCGGTTGCAGCACCACAGCTCCTTCTCCAGGTCGATATCGAGGTACTCGGTGATCTGTCTCTTGGTCACGCTCATCCCTCCATGCCTATCCAGCCTCCGCCCTGCATCCGCGATATTCCCGGGCCCCGCTCAAGCCTCCGACAGCCACTGCCGCCCCTCCTCTTCCAGGCCTTTCTCCTTTAAAACCTCCGGGTAACGTTTGAGGAGGCCCAGGAACATGGGGACAAGCTTTATGTATTTCATGGCCTGGCTCACCGGCGCGACCTTGATCTTCTTCTTCATGAAGAGGTCCGCTGCGTTGGCCTTTCCCATCATGAACTGGTGGGCCACCTTGCCCTGCATGGAGATGGTCACGGCGGGCTTGAGGTCGGTATCTCCATAGGTGATGGTGGGAGGATCCACCGTGCCGTCTATGGTGATCTTCACCGTGGGATCGAAGAAGTTGTACTGCATGATGATATTGGTCTTCCTGGCGGTACTCACCATCTTGGGATCGTCCATAAAAGCATCGAACAATTCGCCCACCACGTCGTACATCTGCTCGGAACTCAAAGCCATCCTGCATCATCTCCTCTTACCGATCCTCCGGGATGACGTCCTACCGCGCATCATCGATCACCCCGTTGAGATACCTGTCTATGGTGAACTTACGGCCCTGGGGGATAACGTAGGTGGTATCGTCGGCCTCGATGATCGCGGGGCCGGTCACGACGTTCCCGCATTCCAGGAGCTTCCTGTCGTATACGCGTGTATCGACGAACGATCCGCCCCAGAAGACTTTCCTCTCGTCTTCCAGGGCTGCCGTGGGGTCCTCCCCCCGGGTCTCGCAGACCGGGAAGTCGACGTATTCCACGGGAAAGGAGGCCACGAGTCTCAGCACCTTCACCTGGATGCCAACCTCTCCGCAATGCGCTCCCTCGCCGTCAATGGCCAGATAGCCACTCTGGAAGGATGCGCACAAACCCCTCACGTCCTCCTCGCTCTCCAGGAAGATGCGGGGTGGCCTCACCATCACGCAGGGTCCTCCCGGCTGCTCCTTATAGCCGGCCTGGAGCTCCAGGGAAAAAACCACCCGCTCCGCGTCCAGGCCTTCGCCCCTCATGTCCCTCTGGGCGGAATCACGCATCTCCTCGACTGCCTGATTGAAACGGTCGTAGTCGCTCGCATACGCCCCGGAACCATCCACCAGATCGAGGGGCATAAACCTCTCGTAGACATGGATAACATCCAGGGTGGAGGCACCGAAAGCGCTGAATACCGCGCTGTAGGGAAAGGTGAGCATGGTCCCGAAATCCCTCCCGAAACCGCAGCAGTGGGTAGCGCCGGCCCCCCCGTAGACAAACATGGTGAAATCCCCCGCGCTCAGCCCCTTGCCGGCAACCTCGTCCCGCAGGGCTTTGAGCACGTTTGATTCCAGGCGCTCCTTGATGGCGAAAGCCGCCTCCTCCACGCTTATTCCCAGGGGGTCTGCGATGCTCTCGCCCACCGCCGTCACCGCCTTGTCCCGGTCCAGTTCCCTCATGCCGCCCAGGAACTTGCGCGGATTCAGATAGCCGAGCACCAGGTCTGCATCGGTCACCGTCGGCTTCCTCCCCCCCAATCCATAGCAAGCCGGACCCGGCATGGCGCCCGCGCTCTCCGGCCCCACCGCCACTCCCCCGCCGCTGGAGTCGATCCTGGCGATAGATCCGCCTCCTCCCCCCATGGCCTTTATCTCCAGCATGGGGAGATTGATGGGTATTCTCTCTATCTCAGGCCTGAAATTATATGCGTATTCCCGGCCGGCTATGATGCCTATGTCGGCCGAGGTGCCTCCCATATCCACGGAGACCACGTTCTCGAGCCCGTAAAGCTTGGCCACGTAGAAACTGCCCAGAAAGCCCGAGACGGGTCCGGAATTGTAGGTATGGAGGGCGGTGGTCTTGGCCACCCTGGCCGCCCCTCCCGTAGAATGCACCACCAGCATGGGATTGCAGAGATTGGACTGCCTGAGGTCCTCCTCGGCCTTGTACAGATACTTGACCAGCTCACGGTGGAGATATGCGTTCAACACCGCCGCATTGGTCCTTTCGTAATCACCCGACCTGGTGCAGAGTTCGCTGGAGAGGAACACGGGCACGGAACCGAGAAGATGCTTGGGATAATCACCCAGTATGATCTCCTTGATCTTCTTCTCGGGAAGAGGATTGAAAAAAGACCCCCGCAGGCTTACCACTATTGCCCGGGCCCCACTGGTCAGCAGCCGCCTGACCGCGGCCCTGACCTCCTCGACTTCCGGCTCCACCACCCCTCCGTCGTCCCCGCTCTCCCCCGCGACCCCTATGACCATATGCGCGGGGAGTATCGCCGCGACCGGAATCCCATCCCCTCTGCCGGCCTCCCCGTACAGATCATCCTCGTGGCCCCTGGTGACCACCAGCCCCAGCTTGGGGCCGTTCTTCTGGATAATGGTATTGGTGGCGAGGGTGGTGGAGAACCTGGCTACCTTCGTGTTCAGCAGGAGCTCCTCCATGGAGTCCAGCCCCAGGCTGCGAGCTCCCTCCTCGATGCAGTTCCTGAAGCAGACGGTCAGGTCGTGAGGAGTGGTCTCCACCTTGACCCTCTTGAACTCCTCCCCCCGCGTAAAGAAACCGTCGGTAAAGGTGCCTCCCGTATCCACGTTAATGGTATATTCCATAGCCTCCCCTTTTCATGCCTGGATGTATGACGCCTGCCTCTATCCGATTACCGACAATATTCCCCTTTTTGTACGGATTATTCTATGAAAAATTGACGCTCATGTCAATAGTTTTTTGCTTAGCCTGCCTCCAGGTCAGCGTTCAGTTATTTGCTCCGTATTAAGCAGGTTTTTTGCCAAGATAGGAGATATCGTTCAGTATATTTGATATTGACGTCAATACTAAATATTAATAATATAGGGGACGAGGTGATGCAATGCCGGTGGCAGACAACAAGAAAACGACGGCGAAATCCGAGGAGACGAGGGCTGCGCTGCTGCGCGCCGCCAGGCGTGTCTTCGCATGGAAGGGCGTGACCAACTCCCGGGTGTCGGATATCGTCAGCGCCGCGGGGGTGTCCCACGGCACCTTCTACGTCTACTTCAAGAACAAAGAGGATATCCTCTACGAGGTCGTCCGGCCGGTCCTCGACGAGTTGTACGAAGCCGTAAGCGGCTCCTGGGACGAGCGGGACCTGCCCGGCAGCGTCGAGCATACCATACGCACTTTTCTCGATGCCTTCTCCAGGAACGCCGACATCATGCCCATCATGTTGTATGGTGAGCCCCGGAATATGCTGGTCGGCAAGCTCTATTACGATGCCAGCCGCCGCTTCCAACGCCGCATCAGGAAGAATCTGGCCAAGGCCGCGGAGGCGAACCAGATAAAGGATATCAATATCGATATAACCGCCTTCGCCCTGGGATGCATGGTGGAGGACTTCGCCTACCGCTGGTTCTGTACCTCCCCGCCCGACTGGCGCCGTTCATTCGACTTCGACGAGGTATGCAAGATCCTGGCCGATATCTGGTGCAACACCATATATGCAGGGGGAAGCGGAATGATGGGATCGCTCTGAAAGGGGGCAACGTGGAGTTTATGAGCATCGTCTTTGAGGCGGACGATACCTCCGCCACCATCACCCTGAACCGGCCCGAGAGCGGCGGAGGATGGTGGCCTGCGATCCGCGATGAGCTGATGGTAGGGATTTCTCGAGGTATATCGCGCAGGTGCGGACTCAGGGAGGCAGGAGGATGAACGTTAGATGCCCCAAGACGGTGGTGGTTACCGGAGCAGCCTCGGGTATCGGCAGGGCTCTGGCCATAGCCTGGGCGGAGCAGGGCTGCAAGGTAGGCGTGGTGGATCTCGACCTTGACGGGGCCGAGCGCACCGTAGAGATGGTCGAGCTGGCGGGCGGTTCGGGAGAGATATTCCGCTGCGACGTCAGGAACCACGGGGAAGTCCAGGATATGGCAGATCATTTCTTCGGCGTATGGGGACAGGTCGACCTGCTGGTGAACAATGCCGGGGTGGGCGCGGCGGGGGAGGTGGCAGACATCCCCTTTGAGGAGTGGAAGCGCGTCATCGACACCGACCTCTGGGGAGTGATCAATGGCTGCCGCGCCTTCATACCCGGGATGAAGGCGCAGGGCCGGGGGCACATCGTGAACATCGCCTCCATGGCGGGGGTACTCTCGGGCACCGAGATGGCCCCTTATAACGTTTCCAAGGCGGCCGTCATCTCCCTCTCCGAGACACTAAGCATGGAGCTGGCCCCCTGCAATATAGGGGTAACCGTCGTCTGCCCCATGGCCGTCAAGACAAACGTCCTGGAGACCGCGACTTATACGGACGGATTCCAGCTGGAGCTGGCCCACGTGGCAATGGACAACGTGAAGATGCCCATCGAGGCATTCGCCGGCAAGGTGACCAGGGCGGTGGAAAGGAACCGGCTGTATGTAGTGCCTCATATAACCGGAAAAATACTCTGCCTATTGAAGAGGCTCTCTCCCCCAACCTTCTACAGGGCCGCGGCTCTCCTGAACAGGAAAGGCTTGTTGAAACCCCTCTTCATGCGCCTGGCCAGAAAAGGCTTCGTCTGAAAAGGAAGAGCGCCCTACCAACCAGGGACGCCGGCCTGGCTTTCGCCGGCATGAACGCCTCGAAGCTTTCGGCGTTCAAGACACCCCGGCGGGTGCCTTCTCCGCTTCGATAGCCCTGGCGACGACCTCCTCGACGGGGAGGTCCTGCAGGGATTCCACCCCCATGATCCTCTTGCACAGGGCCGGGCCGAGACCTACCTTGCTCAGGTTCAATCCCATCAATGCCGCCCATATAGCCATGCCCGGACCCCATCCGAAACGGCGCACCAGCACGGTGGAGAGGACGGCGCCGCCCAGGGCTCCCCCGAAGATGGCGGTGTTGACCTCACCCAGTTTCTTCATCGCCTCCGGCATCCTGTCCGGGAGTTCCCGCGGCTCCTCGATGCCCTTCTCCATGTCCTGTCCCTTCAGGAACCAGTCGATGATCCAGTAGTACATGAGGGGCAGGAAGGCCGCACCGTAGGTCAGGAGGATCATGGCCGCGTCCGAGAACGCCCAGGGGATGACATTGCTCCAGCGCCAGTCGTCGAAGGAGGCGCGGTTCTTGGAGAAGAAGCGCTGGTATCCCTTGTTGTCCCAGCCGTTGACCAGGATGAAGAAGAAGCCGAGGTAGGAAAGGAGGGTGTGCATGGAAGCCTGGTAATATTTCCCTTGAAGCAGCGCCTTGTAGGTGAGATAGAATCCCAGGAGGCCCTGGGTGACGTTGGTGGTGGAGAAGATGCCCACCAGCCACTGGGGGATGGTCTCGTACCTGCCCACCTGCATCGTCTCCCAGCTGGGGTTGGACCAGAGCAGCACGGCCCCCGAGGGGACGAAGAGCAGGGAGAGGAAGAGCAGGTTCTTGAGGAAGTACTCGTTGTTGAAGGCATCGCTGTTGGCCTCGAACCATGCCTTGACCGCCCGCTGCAGGCCCCTGAGGTCCTTGAGGCTGGCCTTGTCCGGCTTGAAGCCGTTGGCCCGCAGTTGCTTCACAATACGCTGGAAATCGAGGTCGCCCTGCGCGCCGGACCCCGCCGGGATGACCTCCATCCCCTGCGCGTCCTCGATGACCTCGGGCAGTCCGGGGCTCTTTCCCCAACCCAGCTTCCACTTTCTCAGCTCGTTCTCGGCCTTCAGCTTCCTCAGCTGGCGGAAGGCCGCCAGGGCGAAGCTCGACCCGATCCCGTAGGACCAGAACACGTCGACCTGAACCATCCATCCCACCTCCTGTCGCTCGCGCAGGCTCCGGCGAGGTCTGTCCCCGCCCTGCCTCCATCCTATGCAGCGCATCCCTGCGCCTGACGCCCGCCGCTACCCCTTCTTCACCCCCTGGATGATGAGGGTGATGATGGTCTCCTTCCACACGGAAAGATCCTGTTCGGGATCGCTCGAGGAGACCACCCGCTTGCACGCCTCGAAGAGGGCTCCACCGATGGCCAGGGCGGTCTCCCTGACATGCAGGTCCGCTCGCATGTAGCCCCGGGCGATGCCGTTCTCCAGGTAGAGCTCGATATATCTGCCGATGAGGTCGAAAACCTCCTGTATCCTCTCCCTGAGCCCCCTGTCCTCGATGCCGAAGGCCTCGTAGAAGATCACCCTGGAGATGGAGGGATTGGATTTGAACAAGCCGAACAGCCGGTCCCCGATCATCTCCAGCTGGCGCCGGTAATCCTCCAGGGTTTCCGCCTCGTGGGGATTGATATCCGTTACCAGCTGCGTGATCATGCTCACGATCTCCTCCACCACTTGGTTGAAGATGTCCAGCTTGTTCTCGAAATAGCGGTAGAAGGTACCGTGGCCCATGTTCAGCTCTGAGGCGATATCCTCGATCTTGGCGGCATGATAGCCCTTCTCCGAGAAAACCTTGAGCGCCGCCTCGAGTATCTCGTTGCGACGGCGGGTGGCGAGGGTGGATTCCATGTTACCCCTTATCATGCTGAATGACATGTCATTCCGTCCTTTATTACCAGCATATTATCTCTTGTCATGCGGATTGTCAACCAATGAGTAACATGAGGGGCCTGCACCGTTCCACGCGGGCAGTGTCTACCCGGAACTGGTTTAACGAGGCTTCTTCATGCCAGGCATAAGTCCGGGGCCGACCCCTATGCCTGGAGGTGGCGCGCCAGGAATTCGGCTTGTATCTCCACCGTCTTCTCGAACCAGTCCCCCACGTAGATGTCGAAGTGGCCCACGGGCAGGTGGATGAGGGTGACTTCGCGCATGCGCGAGGCCGTCTTCTCCACCGACCTCGCATAGATCAGCGAGTCCTTCTCGCCCATCATCACCAGCGCCGGGCAGCACACGCCGCGCGCATGGGAGACGGGGCGGTAGAGCAGCAGCTCCAGCACGGCGCGGGCGGGGCAGGCGTTTATCCAGTCGGTCTCCTCCGGGACGATGGCCATGTAACCCGGCTCGCACTCCGGCGAGTTCATCAACCCGAAGACATCGGGGCCGCTCACTATGGGAACGCAGTAGGGTTCCCTCGCCGTTATCATGCGCAGCACATCCTTGACTCCGGCCACCGTGGCCTGGGCCGCGTGCCTGATCCCCGTCCAGTAGGCGGTGGTGATGCCGTCGACGAAGGGCACCTGGGAGACGATGGCGGATACGCCGGCATCCCGGGCCGCCGTCACGATGACGTGTCCCCCGCTGAAGGAGGAACCCCACAGCCCCATCCTGCCCGTGTCTATGCCGGGCAGGCCGCGTACGCAGGACAGCGCGGCCTCCCAGTCCCGCAGGTGGCGCGAGTTGCTGACCAGGTTGCGCGGCTCCCCCTCGCTGGCGCCGAAGTTGCGATAGTCGAAGAGGAAGACGGCCATACCTCTGCGCGCGAACCTCTCCGCGTAAGCGGGCAGCCCGAAATCCCGCTGCGCCCCGAAGCCGTGGGCCATGACCACGACGGGGGGCTTCTCCACCCCTTCCGGGCGGTAGAGCCATGCGGCGCATCTCGTCCCCCGGCTGTCGAACGCGAGGTCCTCCCTGGTAAAAAGCAGGTTGCACATCGTTCTCTGCGGACATGCTCTCCTCCCCTCCGATATCGCCTCAGCACCGGTTCATAGATATTATCCCGCATTTCTCAAGCTGCAAGGATTCATAGCTTGTATTGCTGAAACATACATCAGAACAGCATTAGCGGTGATGCAGGAGGGGGAAACATGGGGAACCTTGCGGGTGAAGCGGAAAACGGGGGTCTGAGGCTCGATTTCGACGGCCAACTGAGGCTGGAATTCCGGGGAGCCAAGGTCACCACCGACGCGGGACTGCTGGCGGTTAGAGAGCTGGACGAGGCGTTGGGGCTGACCGAGATGGCGGGGGCGATGATACAAGAGGGAAGGACGGGGAGGAACATCAGACATGAACTAACTGGCCTGCTGCGTCAGTCGGTCTATGCGCGTCTGGCCGGCTACGAGGACGCAGGCGACCAGGAATTGCTCCTGCGCGACCCCGCCATGCGGGCGGTGATCGGCAAGAAGACCCTTGAGAGGAATGCGGCCAGCTACCAGACCGTATCCCGTTTCGAGACGGAGACCCTTGCCACGGATGAGAACCTGGCGGCCCTTTCGGTGATCAACCATGCCTGGGTGGGAAAGGCTATGTGTGCCACCAAGGCCAAGAAGATTATCCTGGACATGGACTCGTCGGAGTCCCCGGTGCACGGCAGGCAGGAGGGCTCGGCCTCGGGCGGACACTTCTGCTCCCGCTGTTATCATCCCCTCTTCGTCTTCAATCAATATGGAGATTGTGAGGGGGCTCACCTGCGCCCCGGCAATGTGCATTCGGCGGACGGGTGGCGGGACCTGCTGGAGCCCATAGTTGATAGGTACAAGGCCCTCGGCAGGAAGCTCTACTTCCGGGCCGATGCCGCCTTCGCCTCGCCGGACCTCTATGAGTACCTGGAGGAGGAAGGCATCCTCTACGCCGTCAGGATCAAGGCCAACGCAAGGCTGGAAGAACACATCGAACACCTGATGACTAGGCCGGTGGGCAGGCCCTCCACCAAGCCCAAGGTACACTACCATGGCTTCAGCTACCGGGCCGGCTCCTGGGACAGGTCCCGGCGGGTCATCGCCAAGATAGAGTGGCATCAAGGCGAGCTCTTCCCCAGGGTGGGCTTCATCGTCACCAACCTGAGCAGGGTGGCGAAGAACGTGGTGCGGTTCTACAACCAGCGGGGCAGATGCGAAAACCATATCAAGGAGGGCAAGTACGCCCTGGCCTGGACACGCCTCTCCTGTTCTCGCTTCATCTCCAACCAGGTGAGGCTGGCCTTGTTCGTCCTCGCCTACAACCTGGGCAACTTCCTCCGGCGTTTCGCCCTTCCGAGTGAGGTATCCCACTGGTCGCTCAGAAGCGTGCAGCTAAAGCTGATCAAGATAGGTGCGAGGATCGTATGCCATGCCCGAAGGACGGTATTCCAGATGGCGGAGGTGGCCGTGCCCGGGGAGCTGTTCGCCGAGGTCCTTGTCCGCATCAGGTCCCTGGCCGCAGCTCCTACCTGATGCAACGGATAACGAAAGGAACTGCATATGCTACACGCCGCAAGCGCACAAGCACCTTCGCACATCGCTGAAATTGAGGCTCTCCACGCGAAAAAGGGAAAGAGCATCATGGGGAAGGCAGAAGGCCTGTGCTTTGGCGTTTTAGTCCGCCCGCATTTGGGTAAAATCGAGATATTAGGAGGTGCGTATGGGAAATACTGATTAAAGGTTAACTTACCTCAATTTGGGTAGAAACTGGAGGCGCATATGGGAAATCTCGGTTGAATGGTGGGGTCGTAGCTTCGTTTTTCGGTCCCCAGCCTCACATGCACCCCGAGGACCAAAGATGCGGCCCCCAGGCAAGGGTTCGACCACATGGGTTAATGCCGGATTGGAAATATCGCATCTATAGCGTCGGGGATGCCGGTGGCTTATAATACAAAGGTTAGGATTGAAGGATCAAGCGCGGGGATCATCGGGATAGCGCATCGGTCAAATGGAGGTGGAGAATGAAGATACCGACGAGGCGACGTTCTAAGAAGCTCCCTCATCCGCTGCTTTCGATATCGATCTTGATATCCTTATTCCTGCTCGTAACCGTTTTGTCCGGGTGTTCAAGCACACCGGAAGAAATCAGGAGGAGAAACGCGGAGCGAAATCCTGCTGAAGAGGAAGCTTTTAAAGAAATGTCCGTAGAAGAGTTGGAAAAAGCCGGTGACAAAGCCATTGAAGAAGCCACGGAAGAAGAAGAGGAGGAGGAGGAGGAGGAATTCGAGGAACTTTACGAAGAGGTTGCCGGCGAGTATGTCCATCCGGATGGTACCATTTATCTGCACCCAAATAAGACCTACAGTACAAGAAACGATGCCGGGAAAACGACGAGTGGAACCTATACAATCAGCGGCACTTCGATAACATTTCATCAAACCGATCCGGAGGATTTTTCTGATACGCAGACGATCGAAAACGGAGTTATAACCAACTCATACGGGGAGTTCGTGAAGATAAATAATTAGGGGTCAGGCACCGGGGTCAGGCCTGGCCCGGTGCCCGGGGTGCGTCGGGCACAGGGGTCTTGGAATGGGCTTGGGAGGAGGGGGGGTCGTATCATCCATCTTCGATTTCCCATGACATAAATGGGATTGAGCTGATGCACTGCCACTCAGGTTACTGCCCCCCGTACCGACCGCACGCGCGGACGTTCTGCGCGAACTGCGCCAATAGGGATTATACACAGCCGAAAAGACTGGTAAACCCTTAGTTATTTCCCGCGCATGGTGACGAAGTCCGCGAAAACATCGACGACGGAGTAGATGTCTTCCTCTCCGGCGAACCAGTCCAGCTTCAGCAGCTCGACATTAGCCACGATGAAATGGAACCCGAGGATGCAGACGACCGCCGACAGCGTACTCACGCCTTCGTTGATATCTCCCCGCTCCTTGGCCTTCTCGATAATGGCGAAAAAGAGTCTTAGCATATTTCAAAGCTAAGAGCAGGGAAAACACTAATATTTCGCTACCATAACACACCATTTTGATCACCATACGAAGTCTTTCACTGTCTTGTTGTTATATAAGAATTGATGCATAGGATGACAGGAGATTATTGTGGAAATAGAGAATCCGCTATTATAGGTTCTTCTCCGGAAAGTGTGGGCGGGGATTCCAGGCGCGGGAGCCGGCTCCTGTGCCTCGGAGATGCGCGAGGGACGGCCTCCAGGGCCGCCCGCCAAGGCGGCCGGCATGGCGACGATACGGCGGCGAGCGGCGGGGGAGCTCAAGATGTCGCGAGCGGCTTGTCGATATCCGTCATAGTCGGGGATGCGATGCGCTGGCAGCGCCTATTCGGAGAGGCGGCACGAACGGGATGACCGACAGCAACGGCAACATAAAAGGGGGCATGCGGGCCTTCTACCCCCTCATGGTCGTATGCGGCATAATCCAGATCCTGGCGCCCTCCAGCATCAGCATTATCATGCGCCAGCTGGGCCTCAGGGAGAGCCTGGGCGGCCTCCTCCAGATGGTCTATTTCTCGGGCCTGCTCTTGGGCACGCTGCTGCTCACCCGTTTCATGCAGCGCCTCTCCGTGAAGCGGATCATGCTTGCCCAGGCCATGCTGCTCATCGTCTCGCTGCTCCTGGCGGCCGCGGCTCCCTGGTACGTGCTCCTGCTCCTCTTCTTCTTCTTCTCCGGTTTCGCCAACGGCTCCCTCCTGACCCTGCCGGCCATCTACGTGACGGCGGTATACGGCTCCGAAAGCCCGCGCATACAGAACATCCTCTACGGTTTCCTCTCCCTGGGATTCGTGGTGGGGCCCGTCATCGCCGGCCTCATCGCCCGTATGGAGTGGTCGTGGAGGTGGTGCCTGGCCATCCCCGCCCTCCTGGCTATCCCCATGGCGCTCCCCCTGGCCCTGGCCGGCCTGCAGAGAGTCCCCCAGCCGAAGCGGCTGTCCGTCGCGGTCATCCGCGAGGTGCTGGCGTTCAACCGCAGCCTCTTCCTCGGCCTGGTACTGTCCTTCCTCCTCTATGCGGCCGCCCAGGCCTCGGTGAACACCTGGCTGGTCTCCTTCCTGGAGATCGAGAGGGGGATGATCTCGGGCACGGCGCATCTCGTCCTCATGGGCACGGCGGCCTGCCTGACCGTGGGGCGATGGGCCTGCGGCTACCTGTCCAGGTTCATCGATCCCTTCGACATCCTCGTCGCCATCTCGCTGGCCTCCGGGGTGCTGGTCTTCCTCGCGCCGCTGCCCGATTCGCGCGCCGCCAGCATCCTCCTGTACATGCTGCTGGGGCTGGCCTATTCGGGTATCTATCCCTTCCTGGTAAGCTACGCGGTACGCTTCCCCGACGGGGAATCCTCCGCCGTGATCACGGCGATAATATCCGCCGGCGCCGTGGGAGGGGTCGTCTTTCCCTATCTCATCGGGCTGCTGAACCAGCACATCAATCCCATCCTGGGCATGAGCTCGGTTTCCGTCTTCATCGTGGGGGTGATCGTCTGCGTGCATTGGATCAAACCCCATGTTATCGATACGTCCACGACCGTTAGGCAGAGGATGCAGCGGGGTAAGGAGGTGATCCAGCATGCCTGACGACAGCCGTGGGGGACATGCCGTGCCGCCGGGGCTGGAGCGCAAAGCCGCCAGGATCGCGGCCCGCAGGGCCGAGTTGGCCAGGGTGGCGCCGCTCCTGCTGAGCCTGCCCTGGAGGAGCATCCGTGCGGGGTACGCCAGGATCAAGGACATAGATGGTTTCGTGAGGTTCTACGAGATGTACGCCCCCCTCCTGGCCGAGTGCATAGAGGAACTGGAGGAGGCCAGGGATTCGGGTGAATACGTGTCTTTCGACCTTCATGCCTCGGCCGGCGGCCTGGTGGTGACGGCCACGGACCGCCAGGGAGAGAGCAAGGTGCTCTGCGAGATCCGGAAGGATTACTGGGAGGGGGAGTACTCCCCCGGGGGGGCGTTCTTCACCCCCTTGTAGATGATGACGTAGGGGCAATTCATGTAACCTCGCGAGGACGACGAATGGCTATGTAGGAGGTATCGCCGATGAAAAAGGCGCCGATGTTCCTGGTGGTGTTCATTCTCGCCACCGTGTCCGCAGGGATCACCGCCTGTGGCAGGGGCGATAACGAGCCGGCCCGGCAGAACGCGCAGGCATACGTGGACGCGGTGGAAACGCAGGAGGTCGCCGTCGGCGACATCTCCATGGCCTACAAAGCCTTCGGCAGCGGCGATCCCCTGCTGATGATCATGGGCTTCAGTGGCACCATGGATCTCTGGGAGCCCCGCCTGATCGCGGATCTGGCGGGCGCCGGGTACGAGGTGCTTATCTTCGACAACCGGGGGATGGGTGAGACTTCCGCCGGTACGCGCCCTTTTACCATCGAGCAGTTCGCCGACGACACTGCCGGGCTCATGGATGCCCTGGGCATGGAAAGAGCTCACGTTCTCGCCTGGTCCATGGGCACGAACATCGCCCAGGAGATGGCGCTGCGTCATGCGGACAAGGTGGACGGGCTGGTACTGTACGCCGCGGATTGCGGCGGGGATGAGGCGATCATGCCGAGCGACGAGGTGATGAGCGCACTCACCGACACCTCGGGCACGGCGGAAGAGAGGGGGCAACGCCTTATCGGGCTTCTTTTCCCCTCGCAATGGATGGCGCAGAATCCCGATTTCATGCAGCGGTTCCCCCAGCCGAGCGAGTCTTCCTCGCCGGATAGCGTCGCCCGCCAGGCGCAGGCTATGGGCGCATGGGGGGGCTCATACGGCCGCCTGCCACAGGTAGCGTCTCCAACCCTGGTGGTCACGGGGACGCAGGACATCCTGACGCCCCCGGAGAACTCCATGATCATCGTGGAACGTATACCGAGAGCGTGGCTCGCCCAGTTCGAGGGGGCGGGCCACGGGCTCATGTATCAGTATCCGGAACGCTTCACCGGGGCCATCCTGGCCTTTCTCGCCGACTCCGCCGCGCGTTAAACGCGTCCCTATCCCGCCTGCTTCACCCCGAAAACGTGCCCGGGGCCGAGCGTCCCCCAGGCGGGTGGACACCTTTCCCCGCCCCGGTTTCCCGGCGCGAAGGAACCATGGCTATATGCCGTATGATAATATCAGGGTGGCCTTTTCCAGGGGCACATGCAGAGCGAGCGGTCCGGCCGCATCGTTGCCACGTACCCGATGTGAACCAGAGCGAGGAGGGAAAGTGAAGGCGGTATCGCGGCAGCAGTTGCAGGAGCTGTTGGCGGCCTATGTCGGCGAGCCCGAGGGGCTGCCCCCCATAGACCCCGACGGACAGGCGGATTTCATCGCAGAGTACTTCGCGGCGGGAGCACCCGAGCTCAAGGCGGTATTCTTTCTGTGCAACCTTTCACTGCGCATACTATCCTTCCTGCTCGAGGGAAGATCCTTCTCCCGCCTCGATCCGGAGGCGCGGCAGGAACTGCTCAACCGCATCATAGCCTCGCGTAATCCGCTCATACGCGGCATAGGCGTTCTGCCGGGGCTACCCCTGCTCATGTCCTACTACCGCCGCCCCGACGTAGCCGTCCCCCTGGGCTTCGACGCCGCGGCGCTGAAAAAGGAATCCGACCTGCGGGTGGTCAGCCGGGACCGCGACCTCCCGCCCAAGCAGGAGGACGCGTCATGATCCTGGGTCCCGGCGACGTCAAGGGAGACGTCTCACGCGGCGCCGACGTGGTGATCATCGGCTCCGGTGCGGGTGGCGGCCCCATCGCCAGGGAGCTCGCCGGCGAGGGCTACAGCGTGGTGGTGCTCGAGGAGGGTGGCTATTTCACCCGCGAGGATTTCAACCTCGACCCCGCCGATTCCTATATGAAGATGTACCGGGACGCCTGCCAGACCATCACCCTGGGGGTGCCCTTCATCCTGCTGCCCCTGGGCAAGACGGTGGGCGGCACCACCACCGTGAACTCCGGCACGGCGCTGCGCATGCTGCGGCCGGTGCTCAAGAAATGGCATATGACCCACGGCCTCACGGACATCGCCGAGGAGGAGCTCAACCTCATCTACGGCCACCTGGAGGAGTTTCTCTTCGTGAAGAGGGCCGATCCCGAGGTGGCGGGCAAGGTGGCGGCAACCTTCCTGGCGGGAGCGGAGAAGCTGGGGCTCTCCTGCGGCTGGCTGCCGCGCAACGCCAAGGAATGCGAGGGCTTCGGCTCCTGCGCCTTCGGCTGCCCCTCCGGCTCCAAGCAGAGCGTGGACGTCTCCTTCATACCCGATGCCGTGAAGTCGGGAGCGGATATCTATACCCGCTGCCGCGCGGAAGCCATCAGGGTGAAGGGCGGGCGTGCGGTCGGTGTCTCGGGGTACTTCGTGGACCCGGTGACCGGCCGACCCGACGGCCGGCGCATCGAGGTGGAGGCCGCCGTGACGGTTCTCGCCGCCGGGGCCATCTACTCCCCCTACTTCCTGCTCAAGCAGGGGCTGGCAAATTCCAGCGGCCAGGTGGGCAAGAACCTGCAGATCCACCCCGCGACCCAGAGCGTTGCCCTTTTCGACGAACCCCTCGGCCCGCCCAAGGGCATACCCCAGTGCTGCTACGTCGACGAGTTCAAGGGGGAGGGGATCATGCTTGAGGGCGGTACGGTACCGCCCGAGATACATTCCCTGGCGCTGCCCTTCGCCGGGAGGCGCAACGCATCCCTCATGACCTCCTACCCCAACATGGGGATCTTCGGCGGCATGGTATCGGAGAGCGACTCCTGGGGCAGGGTCGTGGACCTGCACCGGCCGGGATACCGCCCCGGCATGCTCTACACACTGCGGGGAAGGGATGTGGGTAAGGCCAAGGTCGGCACCGTGCTCATGGCGGAGATATGGTTCGCGGCGGGAGCGAAAAAGGTCTTTACCCCCTTCGCCGGCCATTACGAGCTTGCCGGCCCGCGCGACCTCAGGAGGATGGAGCGCTCGCGCGTGCGCGCTACGGACATCTTCGGCATGAGCGCCTATCACCCCCTGGGTACCTGCCGCATGGGCGGCGACCCCGAGTGGTCGGTGGTCAAGCACACCTGCGAGAGCTGGGACCTGGAAGACTTTTACATCTGCGACGGCAGCGTGATCCCCTCGTCGCCGGGGGTCAACCCGCAGCTGACCATCATGGCCATGGCCATGCGTTGCGCCGGTTTCATCGATGACCGGCTTTCCGCTTCTTCATAGAGGCCTCGTTCCGGGCCGGCAAGACCGTCCGGAGAGGCCCGATTGCGAAAAGCGAGAGAGGTAGGCGATATGGACGAACCAGTTTCCGGCGAGCTTTCACAGGAATTCGAGCGCCTGATCGGAGACGCCCCACGTCGCAATATCCACGAGCTCAATCAACTGGAACGGGACGTAAAAGAGCGCGTTTACTCCCTGCTCGTGCCCGACCGGGCATTCGCCCTTTTCGAGATAGACCGGGAAGACTACCGCAACCTCTACGGAGAACGCGTGCTCGAGTTCAAGGCCTCGCCTGACAGCACCTATGCCATCATCGAGCTGAGGGAGCACCCGGGGGACCAGGACTGCATCTTCTTCCTGGAGATAGAGGACACCTCTTTCTTCAAGATAGATATAAACTTCCTCATCATCAACGACCCCCACAGCCCGCGCTTCAACACGGACATAGACGAGGTCGGCAGAAGGACCAAGTTCGCCACCGTGCGGCGCAACATCCCCGAAGAGATACGGGCCATGGAGGCCGGGCTGGCGCCCGGCCAGGTAAGGAAGGGCCTGCGCATGCTCAAGTATTTCGTGCCCCGCGCCGTCGCTTTCGTCTCCGCCATGGGGCAGGATATGATCATCGCCGAACCGCTGGCCTACAACAACGCCATCGTCTTCGAGGGCTACGGCTTCAATTACATCCGCGGGCGCCGCAGGATGGAGGAGATAAACGAAGGCTTCCAACCCGGCGGGGAGTACTTCGAGAAGCTGGACGGGGGTACGCCATTCCGCCAGCCCGGTGCGGAGAAGACGGTGCGTGGACGCTCCTGGGCCATCCACGACGGCATCCTGGGAGAGCCCTGGAGGGGCATAGAGATGTACCGGCGCGTGGAGCCCGCCGCCGTGTGCACCTTCCCCGACTGCGCGTACTGATACAGGAAGGGCCGAAGTAGCGTCCGGGCCGTTCTCGGAACGGTGTCGAGGTTGAGTGTTTGTCTTGAGCTGAGGTGGCGGTAAACTTGGGGTTGAGGGCTTGATCCCCTTTCTTGTACTTACGATGACCTGTCGCCGATGCGGGTTAAGGAGGTTTGCGTAGATGCTTTCCGAGGATGCCTATAGTCAACTGGAAGAAGCACTCGGGCCGGAGAATGTCTCCCGGGAACCGGCCGTATTGGACGGTTACGCCTGGCAGGCCTTCACGGAACTGGTGGGCATGAGAGACGGGTGGACTCCTTTCCGTCCCGCCGCCGTGGTGCTGCCGGGAAACACCGGGGAGGTCCAGGCGGTGGTGCGCATATGCAATAGGCACGGCCTGCAGTTCAAGGCGATGTGCGTAGGCTGGGGTGTGTGGAACATGGTGGGCGGAGAGAACGTCGTGCAGATCGACTTGCGCCGCATGGACCGCATACTGGAGATCGACGAGAAGAACATGTACGCCGTGGTCGAGCCCTTCGCCATCTGTGCCCAACTGCAGGCGGAGGCTTTGAAGAGGGGCCTGAACTGCCACATCATAGGTGGAGGCTCGGGCACCTCCCCCCTGGCCAGCGCCACCTCCCTGGTGGGATACGGGTGGAGCGGCCTTACCACCAGCTACAGCGGGCGCAATCTACTGGGCACGGAATGGGTTCTCCCCGACGGCGAACTCCTCAGGATAGGCACCCCCGGATCCGGGCTGGATTGGTTCTCGGGCGACGGTCCCGGCCCCTCCCTGAGGGGGGTGGCCAGGGGTTACTGCGGCGCCTGCGGGGGGATGGGCGTGTTCACCAAGTGCGCCCTTAAACTCTTCCCCTGGTCCGGACCGACACAGCCCGAAGTTGACGGGCTGCTCCTGGATATCCAGACCGAGGTCCCGCAGAATCACGGTTTCTACATCTGCGTCTTCCGCGACCTGGAGAGCTTCGCCGAGGCCACCTACAGGATAGGCGACGCAGAGATCGGGTACATGCATTGCAAGAACTCCATCGGCGCACTTCTTGCGGCCATGGCGCCCAGGCTGATGAAAAAGGTGGTGAACAGCACCGCCCTCAAGGCGGCCTTGACGGTACAGCGTCACATGTTCCAGGTGTTGATAGCCGCTAACTCCCCGGGGGAGTTCGCCTACCAGAGGAGGGTGCTCAAGCAGATCATCTCGGAGACCGGGGGCATACTGCTGGACCTCGGCTCCGCGCCCCCCCTCCTCTCCATGTTCTGGTGGGGCTTCGTCAGGGCTGCCATGCCTCCCCTCATCTTCAGGTTGGGGGGCAGCTTCGGGACCTCCTTCGGGGGCCTGGAGTCCTGGGACCACCCGGTTCTGCAATCCAAGGTGGCGGCCGACCTCAAGCGCAGGTTCATCGAGGAAGGCGAGATGATCGACGACCTGGCGGACAACGCCTGGGGAGGTATCTACGAGGGCAGTACCTGCTTCGGGCACCAGGAGGAGCTCTACCTGTACGACCCGCGCAGCCCGGAGCAGATGAAGAGCGCGGAGGAGTACATGGCCGCGACCTTCGAGGCGACGGTGGAGCACAACCTCGGCCCGGGACTGGGATTCGCCCTGGGCTCCATCAACGCCGAGCTCTTCGGGCCCATCATCTTCAACTACCAGAACTGGGTGCGGAGGATGAAGGAGACCTTCGACTCAGGCGACGTCAGCGACGCCGCCTTCTATATCTCGCTGGACCCTAAGAAGACCGTCCGTGAGGCCATGGAGAGACAGCCGGTGATGTCCAGGTTCCTGTCCAGGAGGCTGAAGGAACTGGAGGAAGAGGACGAAATAGAGAAGTAGTAGCTGAGGGGGTTGAGGATGGGTGCACAATGCGGGCAGTGCGGGGTTCCGAAAATGATCGGCAAGACCCACGTGTGGAGAGACGGCTGCATCGTCGATAACGCCAGCGGCCTGGCCAACTTCTGCATATACGAGGTCTTCAACCATAACACCTTCGTGGAGGAGATGGGAAAGCATATCGGCTTCACCCTCGACCCCATAATCTACAACGCGACGGTCCACGCCTCCTATAACGTCATCCGGAACATGCTCGAACCCCACCCCGTCCTCGCCAGGCTGGCCCTTTCCGCGCCCTTCTACCGCCTCGCGGAGCGCCAGATCTGCGGTATCTTCAAGGCCATCGGCGCCGGGAGCATCGAACTGTGCGAGCACAGCAAATGCGCGCATGCCAGGGCCCGCATCGCCGACCCCTTCAACCTCACGCAGTGCCTGGCCATAACCGCGGGAGCGCTGCAGGCGATCGACGGCACCCGTTACTCGTACGAGATGGTGAAGGAGGGCGACCGCGCGGAAGTGGATTTTGTCCCCTTGCCGGCGGAGACCGCGCGCGAGGAGACCTACGAACGCTTGGGCATCACGGGGTTCACTCCACAGAGATTGCCTGCCGCCGCTCCCTTCAACTCCTGCCCGAAATGCGGCGTGCCCAAGGTGGTGGGGGAATTGCTCTCCTTTGACCTGCCGCATGGGGTGATAACGAAGAGAGACGGCGGGGGCAGGGTCATCCTGGGGGGAGTCGCGTCCTTCAACGCCATGTTCAGGGAATTGGAGAAGGAGTTAGGCGATTCCGTCGACCATATCTCGTCGGAGATAGAGAAAGAGAGCACCCGGAGGAATCTCGCCGATGCCGGCCTGGCCGGGAAGGCCTGGGACGAGGCCGAGCTGCGCGATCATCTCGCCCTGTACGGCACGGGCATGTTGCAGGCGATGGAGCAGGACGGGGACGAGCTTTCCCTGGAGGTGGCCAACGTCTACGTCCCCTCCCTCGTGGCCGGGCGGCTGGCGGGGATATGGGAGAACTGGCACCAGGAGGAATCCGCCTACGATTTCTCGCTCGAGAACAACGCCCTGAGCATGACCATCCATCCCAAGACCTGATTTTTCCAGCCGTTGTTCGTTCAACTGCCGGGAAGAGGAGGACCTTGCAGAGCTACATGTATTGAAGCAAGTGATAATCACCGCAGGTTTGCTACCGCCCTCTGGCGGCATCAGACTGGTAGGGTTTGTTTCAATATAGTTATGTGTAAAAGTCACCAGCTTCCCTGACACTTTCTAACATCCTCAACAGCAAAGCAGTCATCCGTCCCGTTCGGTAGAATTGTTGATTATCACGGTCACCAAGACTATCGAAAGGAGAAACG
>QZKE01000064.1 GCA_003598015.1 Actinomycetota bacterium
AACCGCCGGTCGGGGTTTTCACCCTGCCCCGAAGACCTTTCTGTCTTAGGAAAATTATATGACGACATTACCGGGCTTGTCCACAAGGAGGGGTTCTGCTGCGCGGCTGGAAGGTCCGGATATGATGCTCGCAGATGGGCAAGCAGAGCGACGTGTTTTCCCTAAACGGGGAAAGAGAATACGAAGGAAGAGCCTCCTCCCTCGCGCCGCTCGCACCAGATGCGCCCGCCGTGCGCCGTTGCGATCTCCCTGGCGATATACAGGCCCATTCCCATACCCGGCTTGGAGTGATGCAGGGCGTCCTCCACCTGGTAAAACCGCTCGAAAATCCTCTCCAGGTCTCCTGCGCCTATGCCCTGTCCCCGGTCTCCTACACACACGACAACCTCATGTTCCCGTATTTCGACTTCAATATCGATACGCGAATCGAGGGGTGAGAACTCGACGGCGTTATCCAATAATATGGTCAGTAACTCCAGGGTCTTGTCGGGGTCCACCCATGCGGTATCCCCTCCGCCTGCCGCAGATACCCTGAAGTCGTTCTTCGCCCCCTTGTGCCGCATATCAACTACTGCCTGCTCGATAAGTTCTCCCAGGAATACCTCCCTCTTGTGCACGGTGAACCTGCCCCTCTCTATACGCGAAACATCAAGCAGTGCGTCTGCCAGCCGGTTCAACCTGTCGGCCCCCGAGTCCATCGCATGCAGGATCTCCTTGATTCGTTCTTCGTCGAGCCTATCCCATCGTTCCTTCAGGGTTATCGCGTATCCCTTGAGGATGGTGATGGGGTGCCTTATCTCGTGTGATGCGATGTCGATGAAGTCCTTCAAGCCTTCCTCGCGCGACAGCCTTTCCTCTTCTATGGATAGAACGCGGGCTAGGTTTCCCAGGAGGTCGATCTCGTCCTCGTTGAAATCCCTGGGTGCGCTGTCCAGCACGCATAGTGATGCGACGACTCCTTGCGCCGCCACCGCTACCGGATATCCTGCGAAAGACCTCATGCCAAACTTGCGCGCTTCAACGCATTCCCTTCCGCCCGGGGCGTCTTCGAGACGTTCAAAGTTCAGGCGTTCCTCTACTTCCGCCTCGATAACCCGGAAAGCCATATATTCACGAGGGTTCTTCGTAACTTCGAAACCGGTATTGCCGTTCACCGAGAAAAGGCAAGTAAGCATCCCTCCCTGTATGCGGCAGTACTCCATCATCTCCGCGCCCAGGATATCCTTGCCTATATCGATGATCGCTTCGATGTTGTCGATGATATCGGCGCCTAGGCTCAGAAAAAGGTTGTTCAGTTTCCTCAATCTGCCCTCCGAGCGCTCGAGGTTCTCGGCCATGCCGTTGAATACCTCGGCCAGGGCCATGAATTCCCCGTCCTTCTCTATCCCCACCCGCGCCCCGAAGTCGCCTCTCCCCACCCGTTCCGCCGCCTTTCCCATCTTGTTGAAAGAACGTGCTATCTCCCTGACGATCACCACGGGAACAGTGACGGCTATCGCGAGGCCGAATGCGAGAAGCACTACGGCCACGATTCCGGCCGTTTGCGATGCATCGTATACCTTCTGCTTATACAGCGATGCCCTCTCACTCCCTGAAGATATTATCTCCTGGCTGGCGGGGAGGAATCTTCCCTCGAAGTCTTCCTCACTCGATCCCGCGAGCACGGCGATCGCTTCCTCCTGTTCTCCCTGTCCGTAAAGGGAGATGGCTTGGGCGAGATAGCCGTTGATATCTCCGTATATCTGCTCGAGTTGTTGCAGCGTCGCGAGGTCAGACATGGTCTCACTGCCCCCATCCTGCTCTATCAGGTTCCTCCAGGCCGTGAAAACGCCCCGCGCCTCTTCTCGTGCGCTTTCGTATTCTTCCCTTGACCCGGTAGAGAGGAATATGCGGCGCGCTTCGTCTATCTGTACTATCACCGCTTCCCTGCACAGAAACGCCTGCTCGAGCTGTTCCAGTGCGTAGGCCCTTCTCTCCCGGTATACGTTCAGGTTCGCGTTTGTCCACAGGATCGCTACCATGAAGGCCAGCAATATCGATCCCGTTACGCCGAATCCAAAGATGAGTTTCGCCCTGATCGACATACCCGCTTACCCTTCATTGATTGGAATCAGCATCCTGCTTAGTATACTCTACACTGCCGTGTGACATAAACATTCTCGGTTCTTCTCCGAAAAGTGTGGGTAAGAGATCTTGGAAGTGGTCGAGTCAGGCATAACTACCCACACTTTTTGGAGAAGAACCACATTCTCTTGGCCGATATAAAGTCCATGGCACATCTGGGCCGATAAAGGAATTGTCATATTTTTGTGCTGGTTCCATATGTTGGGCAATCAGGGGTGGTCCAATGGGCACATGCAGGAATTGCGGCTCGCATACAGGGGAAGACGAGTATTTCTGTAATGCATGCGGTGAACCTCTTTTCAGCGAGGTTGCCCCCGAATCCTCCAACACGGTGCGAGATGTCGAGCCCCCCCTGGCGGAGCAGCGTCCCGGAGGCATTGAGCCGGCGGGAGGTCGCGAGGACATACCCGCTATCGACCTTGATCGGCGTGAGGTCATCGTATCGTTTCCGGATGGCCTGGAGGCTTCCCCGCAAGGTATATCCGCAAGAGAGACAGCGACCGGTGTCTACTTCAGGGATAAGCTGGACGGACCCGTAGAGGTCGTGGAGGAGCCCGGACAGTCATTCCCGTCCCCCGGTACGGACGATGCTCAACCCGGAAAACCATCGTATACGCAACCCACTCCAGACCACGCCACCTCGCATGAAGACAATAGCCTCAAAGGAGCATGCAGCGAAACGGCTGAAGGCAAGCCCGCCGCGTATGTACATCCCGAGTCCAACTTCACCGCGCCGCATTTGAAAAAGAGGCCTTCTCCGAGACATGGAATGCCGCTGCATCAGGATAGCGCGCGACTACAGGCATACGACCACACGCCTCAGCAACCAGGGCAGGAGATCACACAGATACAGCCGGATTCGCATCAGCAGCAGGCTTTCGGGCAGACATCCGTACAGCCCGAACGGATTGCGGGCCCAACCACCGGCACAGCAGCGAGTAGTGTACACGCCCGAGTTCCCCAACGTGCGTCAGCCCGTCAGGGGTATCCCACCAGGGAGGAATTGCGCAGGATGGTTATGGAGAAGCGGGCAAGGAGAAAAAAACTCCTGCTGGTAGGATTGCCTGCAGCAATAATAGTGTTCGGGGTGGTATCTGCCCTGCTGTTCCTGTTCGTGTTCGGCGGTGGATTGAGCATAGATGAGTACCGGAGCCAAGTCGGTGAAAAACATGATGACGTCGTGCTTGCGTTAAAAGGTGTTGACCAGGAATGGCTTTGGGCTGACGTCAGCGAAGAGCCGTATAGCAAATGCTATCCCGCGGTTCAGTCTTCCCTGGTAGAAGCCACGACCATGCTGGAAGAAGCGCAAACCATGTTGACTGCGATCAAACCGCCGCAGGAATTGAACGATCTGCATGATGAGCTGACCGTATATTATCAAGATTTGCATGCTTATCTGGCTAGAGCCGACGTAGTGCTCTCTTTTCTGACAAGCTGGTACACCATTACCGAAGAGGCAACTGCTTATTCGTTCGCCATGGACCAATCCCTAGACAGACCTGATGCTGATCCCGCCGAGTTCATCAGCTGAATGGACAAAGACATAACTGCCTTGAGCGGATTCTTGCAGAGGGCAAACGAGTTGCAGGCTCCCGAGGAATGCCAGTCCCTAAAGCAGGAATACACGGCAATGCTGCAAGAGGAATGCGCCATCATGGAGAGGATTAAGAGAGCTCTGATCAATCGTGACTGGATTGCTTGTGACGTAGCCTTTGCTGATCTCGATACTTTCTATAATGGATTGGATACCAGGGTCGAAGCTTCTTTGCAGGGTATTTTCGCTTTCTGCGACGCTTTCAGCGCATTAATAGACATAGGAGATGCGTTACGAGACAAGATCAGAACGGGCGTTTCCCCGCCAAACGATGGCATGGTGTCCTGGATTATTTTTCACATTCCAGCTGTTGAGGCATTCTCGCTTCTCTGATTGGGGGTGTATCCGGCCCTCATCCTTCTCCATCGAGGATGGCGCGTACATCCCGGGCGGCCTGCCGCGGATCGGATGCCGCGTAGATCGATGAACCCACCACGATGATGTCCGTCCCGGCCGCCATCACCATCTCCAGGTTCTCCGTCTTCACGCCCCCGTCGACCTCCACTTCGAGCTCCAATCCCAGGCGCGACGCCTCCTCTTTCAGTTCGCCCACTTTCGCCAGTGCCTCGGGGATCATCACCTGACCCCCGAATCCAGGCATCACCGTCATCACCAGCACGTACTCCATCAGCTCCAGGTATTCGAAGATACGTGCGGCGGGTGTCTGGGGGTTGATGACCACCCCGGCGCGCTTCGTGTGGTTGTGTATCAAGCCGAGGATCTCGCCGGGATGGCGGGTCACTTCGGCATGGAAAGAGATCCAGTCCGCCCCCGCCCTCACGAAGTCCTCCACGTACTCGGCGGGATGGGCGATCATGAGGTGCACGTCCAGCGGCAGCGCGGTTATCGACCTGATCGCCTGTACGACCAGGGGACCGAAAGTGATGTTGGGCACGAAATTGCCGTCCATCACATCGAGGTGTATGACATCGGCCACATTCTCGATGATGGAGACGGCTTCGCGCAGGTCGCTGAAGTCCGCGTTGAGCAGTGACGGCGCCAGCTTAACCTTCCTCACCTCTTGCTCCTCCCAAGGTCATCCTCTCCAATGCCGTGTAGATGGGCCCCTGCGGCTCCAGCATACTGCGATAGAGTACTATCTCCTCCACCCGGAAAGGCATGTTATGTAATCCCTCCATCCCCCTGTTCATACTCTCGAGGACGGCCGTGCAGTCCCAGGCCTGCCGCAGCCTGGCCAGGGTTATATGGCCCCGGAACGGGCGTTGCTCCCTCTTTACCCCTACCTTCTCCAGGCGGGCATCCAGCTTGCGTGCGACCTTCGAGGCTTCTTCCACGCCGCCGTGCATGCCCACCCAGAGGATGCGCGCTTTACGCGGTGAAGGGAATGCGCCACATCCCGTGAGTACGGCAGTGAAGGGCTTGCTCCTCTCCGCCGCAACCCGTAACTCGTTCGACAGACGATCCAGTCCATCCTCCCCGTATTCTCCAATGAACTTGAGGGTCAGGTGGAGGTTTTCCGGCTTCACCCAGCGGGCGTTCATCCCTTCACCCTGCAACCCGCGCATGGCGTCGGAGATAAGCTCCCTTATCTCGTCCGTGATATCCGCAGCCACGAAGAGCCTGATCTTTTCAGCGCACATCCCTGATCTCCTCGCCGCGTACGTAGAAATACGCGATGGTCAGCATCACCGTCGTCGCGAACTGGCGCACCATATCCCGGTCTCCCGGCAAGCGGTATTTCCAGCTGAATGCACCAGACCCGTCCGCGAGTCCGAAGACCACGGTACCCTGTGGTTCTCTCTCGTCGCCGCTCTCCGGGCCGGCGACTCCCGTCAACGCGATGCCGATATCCGCTGCGAGCCGGTCTCTCACCCCGGACGCCATGGCCTCCGCCACTTCCCCGTTCACCGCCCCCTTTGCCTCGAGCAAGCCTGCGTCCACTCCCAGGAGTCTCGTTTTTGCACCATACGTGTAGGCCAGGATCCCGCCCTGGAAATAATCCGAGCTTCCGGGAACGCGGGTTATCCTCTCTCCCACCATGCCACCGGTGAGCGATTCGGCGACGGCGATAGTCATAGCCCGGGAGCGCAGCTCGCGTCCGAGGTTTCCCTCGAGAGTCTCCCCCGCCTCCGCTACTATCCACGGTCCCAGGGCCTGCCTGATACGTTCCTCCGCTTGCGCGAGAGCGGCTGCGTCTGCGGCCGTGGACAACTTTACCTCTATCTGTCCCATCATCGCCCGGTATGCAACACTTACATCCCGCAAGCCCGCTATAGCCGCTTGCACCTGCTCTGCGAGCTCCGATTCGGGGCGGGCGGCCACTATAAAAACCTTCGCCTCGACGCTCTCCCGCGGGGGGAAACGCTCGGCGAGCAGCGGTACGACGTCGCCTGTGATCATATCCCTCATCTCCCGCGGCACCCCCGGCACCATGATCACCATGCAGCCCTCGCGCTCCAGCCATTGGCCGGGTGCGGTGCCCAGGCGTGCGGTGATGGGTTCCGCGCCTTCCACCAGGTCAGCCTGCTTGAGGTTGGTCGGCGACATCTCTCTTCCCATGGCCGCGAAGAATTCCTTCAGCCGCTCTTCCTGCAGGGAATCCCTGCGCAGTGGAAGTCCCAGCGTACGTGCCACCGCCTCGCGAGTGAGGTCATCTTCGGTCGGCCCCAGGCCCCCGCTGATGACGACCGCTTGCGATATGTTCATGGCCATCTCGAGCGCACTACCGATATGCTCCATGTCATCCCCGACGATGACACGCAGGACTATTCTTGCTCCCAGGGGAAGGAATCTGTCGGAGATGAAACTCGAGTTGCTCTCGTCCACCCTGCCGTCAAGCAGCTCGTCGCCTACGGCCATCAGAGAGCAGTCAAACACCCTGCATGCCTTCCGGTGCTTCCAGGTATTGCCTTGCCTTGCGCATATAGTCGAGCCCGGAATACAGCGTCAGGGCTACCGATAGGTCCACCGTGACCTTCTTCAGCGCCGCGTATGACGGCTCGTTCTTCTCCAGGATGACCATGAGTAGCGTGATGAGCTGAGAATTCGTCTTCAGCTTTCCCCAGATGCTCGCGGGTACCGAGGAGCCCTGGGAGCCGGCATAGACGCGGAAGAGGGTGATCAAGGCCTCCCGCCCGATGATCACGCTTGGCACCCAGGCAGGCAACCTGTTCCTGACTGAGAGCATCACGAAGGCGGTGGATATGCATATCTTGTCCGCGAGCGGATCGAGAAACTGTCCCAGCCTGGTCTCTTTGCCCTGTTTGCGCGCCAGGTGCCCGTCGAGAAAATCGGTGAAAGCGGCCGCGCCTACCGTCGCGGCGGCGAGCTGGTTCCTGAAGCGTCCGTCTTCCGAGAGGAGGAACACGATCACCGGCGCCATGAGCATGCGCGAGAACGTCAGCGCGTTAGGCAGGTTCCAGTTGTCCTCCACCCTGAACTGGCCAATCTTTCCCTTACTGCGATTGAAGATCCCCAACCAGGTCTATCCCTTCAGTTGCGACGATGCGCGCCTCGCGGACGGAAGCGGCGCTGATGCCTCCTTCGTGCGGGATGAAGATTACCCCGTCGATCTCCGGGGCCTCCCGCCATGACCGCGCCTCCCAGAATCCGTCCGCCTCGAGGCTCCGGCCTTCCACGAGTACCCGCACTCTCTTGCCCACCATGTCCAGGGCATTTTCCCGCATGATCTCATCCTGCAGGGCTGACAACTCCTCGATCCTGCTCTTGGCTACGCTCGCCTCAGCCCCTTTGCCCAGGGAAAACGCAGGAGTCCCTTCCTCCTGAGAATAGCTAAAAAGGCCCAACCAGTCAAAACGCATTTCGGCAACGAAATCGTACAGGGAAGCGAATGCCGTCCGGTCCTCGCCGGGAAACCCTACTATGAAGGTGGCGCGCAGGGCCAAATCGTGCAAGCTCTCGGCTAGCGATGCGAGGAGTTCCCGGTGAGAGCGGGCGTCGCCTTTCCTTCCCATGGCCTCCAGGATCCCCGCATCGACATGCTGGAACGGCAAATCGAGGTAGTTTGCTACCCGGGGGTGACGCATGGCATCGACAACGTCCGCATCGATCCCTTCGGGATGCATGTACATAATCCTCAGCGTCCAGTCTCCATCTTCTTCACACAGCTCGTCCACGAGCATGGGCAGCGACGGCCGGCCATAGATATCCATGCCATACGACGTCGTATCCTGAGCGATAAGTACGATTTCGCGCGCGCCACGTGCGAGGAAAAATCTTGCCTCTTCCCTTATCTCCTCCCACGGTCGCGAGCGCAGCGGCCCCCTCAACAAAGGTATGGTGCAGAAAGAGCATCTCCTCGCGCAACCCTCGCAGATCTTCACGTATACGTATCCCCTGGAAAGGGTCGAGGCGTGCCCCCGCGGGAGGACGCCCCGGGTATCGCTCCCGTCAGGAACTCCTTCCATTAATGCACCGAAGCGAGGATAATCCTCGAAATCCACGAAGATGTCCACCTCCGGCAGGAGCGAAGATAGTGCCTGTTTCCCGTACCTGGATACCAGGCAACCCGTTACCACCAGGCGCCTGTCTCCTTTCATCCCGGTATCGCCGAGTTCCAGGATGGACTCGATCGACTCCTCGACGGCGGGGACCATGAATGAACAGGTATTGACCACTATCACCCCGGCGTCCTCCGGCCTCTCCCGCATATGCCAGCCCCTGCTCATCAGGGCAGACGCGAGATAATCCGAGTCCACTTCGTTCTTGGGACAGCCCAGGCACAGGAGGTAGAAACTCCGCTTCCGGTCAACCACGCTTCTCTCCCACCCCACAGAATCCTCCCCGCCGCCCCGCACTCCGGTGCGATACGAATGTCCGCCGAGGTTCGAGGTTGAAAAAGCCGGCCGCTCTCACGCGCCGGCTCGCTTATTATCCGGGAGTCGTGCCACCGCCGGGTCTTGTACGCTACGCATATGCTCGGTTATCCCGGACAGGCGCCGGCTCAGATCTTGATGGCCTTGATCTTTTCGGCCACTCCGCTACCGACATCCTTGCCCGAAAAGAAGGATACGGATTTCTCGATCTTTTCCGCCAATGCGGGAAGCTGCTCGGCGGTAAGGTCGTCCGGCGTGCAGCCTATCAGCTCGCAGTTCTTCTTCACCGTCGCTTTGGCGATGAAATCGCCCACGGCCGCCGAAAGGATCTTCTCAACCTCTTGCGCCAGTCTGTTCGCCAATACGACCTCCTGCCTTTATCCCATGGGGTAAATTATACCAGAGTTTATCGACTCTCCTAGCATATACGAGCTGATTCCCATTCCGTGCGGCGGTTTGATCTTCAATCCAGCTTCTCGCTCTCGTCCCTCACGGCCGTACGTCTCCTTCTCTCCTCGAGTTCTTCCATGGACATGAGGACCGCTCTTGGCTTGCTTCCCTCATATCCTCCGACCACGCCCAGTTCCTCCATGAGGTCCACCAGGCGCGCGGCGCGCGCGTACCCCACGCGCAGCTTCCTCTGCAGCAACGATGCCGATGCGACTCCGGAACGTACCACGGTCTCTATGGCCTCTTCCAACAGCTCGTCATCGCGGGTCTGTTCCTTCCTCTCACTTCCGGCATCCTCCAGTATCTCCTGCTGGTATTCCGCCTGACGCTGCCGCTTGATGAAAGCGTTTATGGAGGTGATCTCGCGTTCCGCGATATAGGCTCCCTGGACGCGCATGGCCTTGGAGCTGCCTGCGGGGAGGAAGAGCATGTCCCCGTGTCCCACCAGCTTCTCCGCCCCGCCCACATCTAGGATCACGCGGGAATCGGCCTGGCTGGCTACGGTGAAAGCTATGCGCGAGGGCATATTGGCCTTGATCAGGCCCGTTACGACGTCTACAGACGGGCGCTGTGTAGCCACCACCAGGTGAATTCCCACCGCTCGAGCCATCTGGGCGATCCTGGCTATGGAGTCCTCTACTTCCGCGGGCGCAACCATCATCAGGTCGGCCAGCTCGTCTATGACCACCAGGATGTAGGGCATATGGGGGAACTGCATCTCCCCCGCCTCGTCCACTTCTTTCTCGAGACCCTCCTTGCGGGCCGAGCGGTAGGCTATGATGTTCTTCACCCCGGCCTTGGAGAGCAAGCGATAGCGCAGTTCCATTTCGCGCACGACCCATGCCAACGCTCCCGAGGCCTTCTTGGGTTCCGTGATCACCGGCGATAACAGGTGAGGTATGCCGTTGAAGTGGGATAATTCAACGTACTTGGGGTCCACCATGAGCATGCGTACCTCGTGGGGAGGGGCGATGAGGAGAACGGATGCGATCATGGCGTTGATGCAACAGCTCTTGCCGGTCCCGGTGGCCCCGGCGAGAAGCAGGTGGGGCATCTCCCGCAGGTCGACGAGGATAGGTTGTCCCGACACATCCATGCCCAGCCCCACCCGCAGGGGTGAGCCCGCCTTGCGCGCGCTTCCGGTGGTCATGATATCGCCCAGGGTCACCAGATCCCGCTCCCGGTTGGGTATCTCTATCCCGATGGCCGATTTCCCGGGTATGGGGGTGATGATCCTTATATCAGGTGACGCAAGAGCATAGGCGATATCGTCGCTCAGGTTGAGCACGCGGTTCACTTTAACCCCCGAGCCCAGCTCCACCTCGAACCTCGTTACCGTGGGGCCCCGCGTCACGCGGGTCACCGCGGCATCCACGCCGAAGTCCCGCAATGTCTTCTCCAGTATGGCGATGCTCTCGTTTACGCTTTTGTGGGAAATAGACCTGCGGTCTGCGGAGAGGCCGAGGAGCTCCAGGGGGGGAAGCCGATACGTTCTGCCCTTCTCGCCCTCGGGCATCTCTATGGCCAGCTGCCCGGTCTCCTCTACGGTCAGCTGTGGCGGCGCGGGCATCTCCGCGGGAGTGTCCGGAGCCCTTGCGGGCCCGGGTGGCTCCCTCTCCGGCTCCTTCGCCGCTGGCCTTCCGCGCTGCGGTTTTGCCGGTGGCTCACCCCTTTGCGGCGTCTCCTCCTCCGCGGTCATCGCCGCGGTAAGGGCGGCGTCGCGGGCCTTTTTATCGGCGCGTTTCCGCCTCCTCCTATCCACCCTTTCCTGAAAATATTTAGATATAGCCAGGCCGGTTACGAGCAGAAAACCTACGATCAACATGGCGATAACCAGTACATATGCGCCGGCTTTGCTGAACAGTTTTGACAGGGGCCACGCGATCACCGCGCCCAGCAGGCCTCCCCCCTCCTCGAGATTGGTGCGGGTGAACATCACTTCGGGTCCACCTACTCCCAGATGGAGCAAAGCGCAAATAGCCGTACTCATGACGGCTGTTCCCGCAAGCTCCACCCATGTCAGCCGCCACTCTCCCGTTTCCCGGGAGGTCATATCCCCCAGACGCCCCAGGAGCAGCGCCAGTCCTACAGCCAGGAGGATAAACGGCAGCGCGAATCGGACGCCGCCGAGAAGATACGAGAAGAACAGGTCCAACCCCCTGCCCACCGGCCCCAGCGCATCGAGAAAGAAGGCGAGAAAGAGAAGGACCGCCAGAGTCATGATGGAGACTCCGTATATCTCGCGAAGATTGCGGGGCAGGCCGCGTTCTTTATCCCGCTTCGGGCGCCCCGCTTTTCCGCTCTGCTGCGTTCCTTTTTTCTTGCTCGCTCTCGACCTGCTGCTACCTTTCTTGGGAGTGGCCATATGGACCCTCCGTCAGATACATCCCTGCAGGTACGCATGGCGTACCTGCCGCTTCGAAGGCAAAAATCATCCCTCTAAACTCTAAGTGTTGTTCAACGCCGGGGACGCAATAACCTCTTAAAAGGGCCTGCACTCGTCTTTACGCCAGTCGTCCATGGACTTGTGGACCTTCATGGTATGAAAGACGAAATCGATTATCTTGGGCATGCAGAGGCCCCTCAGAAAGGCAACGAGGCGGACGTTGGCGCGAGGAACGCATACCTCGGCCTTGTTTTTCCTGACCGCATCGATAACGGCGTCGGCGACCTTCTGGGGATGTTGCCAGCGGGTTATGAAGGGTACTTTACCTCCCTCGAACATGCCGGTTGCCACGTATCCCGGGTTGACGATGGTGAAGTCGACCCCGCTACCTCTCAGCTCCATGCGTATGGCATCGGTAATCCCGATGTCGGCGAACTTGGTGGCGCAGTATCCGCCCATCTTTGCTGTACCCACTTTTCCCGCCACGGAACATATGTTCACGACATGTCCGTAACCGCGCTCCACCATGTCCGGCACGAGCGCCTGCATCATCCATACGTATCCCATGTAGTTCACCTCGGCCATGCGGCGTATGGCTTTTTCGGAGAGATCCAGTACCGCGTAGCATTCCGTTACTCCCGCGTTGTTTACCAGGATATCCACGCAACCGACCTCAGAGCGGACCTTTTCAGCCAACTCGAAGCAGGCGTCCCTGTCCGCAACGTCGAGCCCGAATGAAAATGCGCGAAATCCGCCTGCCAGGAGTTCGTCCACCGCTTCCGCAAGAGCCGCTTCGTCCACGTCCGTGAGCACGACCGTCGCGCCTTCCCGCGCGAAGTTGCCGGCATGCAATCTCCCCATGCCACGTGCCGCACCCGTAACCAGAACCACCTTATCCTTGAGATCCTGCACCGTGCCTCCCTTCATGTATCGAGCATCACCCATGCTTCCGTATATACATATCCGGCCTCGCAGGAGGAAGGCTGCGCCTTCCCGCTCACAAATCGAGCAGCTTATCCAGGCCTATGACAAGCCCCTTCATGCCGGATACCTTCCTGGCGGCAAGGATCACCCCGGGCATGAACGAGGTACGGTCGTAGGAATCGTGCCGGATGGTGAGCGTCTGTCCCTGGCCTCCGAAGATAACCTCCTGGTGGGCCACGAGTCCGGGCAGGCGTACGGAATGTATGTGTATCCCTCCCAGCTCGAGACCGCGCGGGCCTTTTTCCCGCTCATCTCCTGTTTCTTCGCCGCGCTTCGCGAGGATCTCCCGTGCCGTTTCTCGCGCTGTGCCCGATGGTGCGTCCAGCTTCGCGGCATGATGCATCTCCACTATCTCGCAGGCATCCATGTAACGCCCGGCCTTGCGCGCGAAGTCCATCATCAATACCGCGCCTATGGCGAAGTTCGGCGCCATCAGGCAAGCCACGTCATTTTCCCGTGCCATACGGTCGAATCCTTCCACGTCTTCGGGTTGAAACCCCGTGGTCCCCACGACACAATGGATCCCGTGTTCGAGGGCAAAGGGGACGTTTTCGCGCGCGGCAGCCGCCACGGAGAAATCGATCATCACCTCCACGGAGCTCTCCACCAAACACCCGGCCCCAGCGGCGATCACCAGGTCCGTCTCCAGGCCCGGATCCAATCCATCCAGCCTTTTCCCCTCCCACGTCGGATCCACTACGCACACGAGGTCGAGGTCCGCTTCCGCCGCAACCGCCCGGCATACCTCGCGACCCATGCGGCCCCCCGCACCACAAATCCCTATTCTCACCGGCGCTCTCCCCCTTCTTAAACACATGGTCCTTCTGGAAGACATGCGGGTTGCTACTGCGTCGAGGCTGGCGGCGGTCCGTATCAGAAGAGATGCCCCTGAATCTCCTTCTCACCGAAGGGGCCGATCGCCGTCACCACCAGCTTCCTGTGGCCGAAGATGTCTCTGGCGAGCTGGTGGACATCGTCACAAGTGACCATGTCAATACGCTTCAGCAACTGGTCCAGGCTCAGTATCTCGCCCTGGCAGATCTCCGCTTTGCCCAGACGTGTCATACGGCTTCCGCTGTCCTCGAGGCTGAGGACCAGGTTCCCCTTGATATGTCCCTTGGCACGCTCGAGCTCCTCCGGCATGATGCCCCTGGCGAGGAGCTGCTCCAGTTCCTCCTTGATCAACTCGAGGACGGACGCGGTATTCTCCGGGTTGGTTCCCGCGTACACTGCTACCAGCCCCGTCTCAACGTACATGGAATGATACGAGAAGATCGAATAAGCCAGAGAGCGCTCCTCCCTTATCTTCTGGAAAAGCCTCGAGCTCATCCCCCCTCCCAGGATGTTATCGAGCACGGCCAGGGTGAAACGCGCGGGATGCTTGCGCGGCAACCCCTGCGTTCCGAGTACGATATGCGCCTGCTCGGTGGGCCTGTCGTAAATGGCGGTGTGTGGCCTTATCTCCGGCACGACGCTGTGCCTCTCGTGTCCGGATCCCCCTCCATCCGCGACCATAAGCCTTTCCACAAGCTCCACTACCACCGCGTGATCGATGTTTCCTGCCGCCGCGATCACCATGTTCTCCGGCCGGTAGTAGCGGCTAAAGTAGCCGCTTATCTCGTCACCTGCCAGTGTGCGGATGACGTTCTGGTAGCCGAGCACGCTCTGGCCCAGCGGATGTGACTCCCACAAAGCAGAGACGAAGAGGTCGTGTATTATGTCATCCGGAGAATCTTCGTGCATGGCGATTTCCTCCAGGATCACCTTCCTCTCCGCGTCTACGTCCCGTGGGCGCATGAGCGAACGGAGCAACATGTCGGTTATCACTTCGAACGCATCTTCTACCTTTTCGTCCAGCACCTTGGCGTAGTAGCAGGTGTACTCTTTGGCCGAGAAAGCGTTGAGTTCGCCCCCCATGGTGTCGAACTCTTCCGCTATGTGCTTGGCGGTTCGCCGTGCAGTGCCTTTGAACATGAGGTGCTCGATGAAATGGCTTATCCCGGAGAGTTCCTGTGGCTCATCGCGCGAGCCGACACCTACCCAGAATCCAGAGGTTACGCTGCGCAGGTTTGGCATCCGCTCCGTCAGGATGCGGATGCCGTTGCTGCTCTCCGTGCGTTCGAAGTGTTTTTCCTTCATGGAAACGGCCGTACGTTACCAGTTCTTCTTGTCCTGCCCGGGGCGGTTGGGGTCTCCTTTATCCCGGTCTCTACCCTCTTGCCTTCCCTGCTGTCCCGATCCATAGCGGGGTTGCTGCCGGGAGTCCCTCCTGCCATCGCTCCTGCGGTCATCCCGGGGAGGACCGGAATCGGGCAGGTTATCTGGTATTTTCAGGTCCAGGGCTTTCAGGTTGACCCTTCCCATCTTGTCGATCTCCAGTACCTCCACCTTGACCTGGTCTCCTACGTTGATGACATCCTCGACCCGGGGAATATGGCGGTCAGCCAGCTTGGAGATGTGGACGAGTCCTTCCTTCCCCGGGAGGAACTCTACGAAAGCGCCAAAACTGGTTGTACGCGTAACCGTGCCGTCGAATTGTTCTCCGGGCTTGGCTTCCCTGATGATCTGTTCGACCATCGTGCGCGCCGCCTGTGCGCTGGCCAGATCCTTGGCGGTTATGAAAACCCTCCCGTCATCCTCGATATCCAGCTCTACGTCGTGTTCCGCCACGATGCGATGGATCACCTTGCCCCCGGGGCCTATGACCTCACGTATCTTGTCTACCGGAACCTCGAAGGTGATCACGCGTGGCGCGAAGGGAGAGAGTTCCGTGCGGGGTTCCGGTATGGCCTCCCTGATCTTGCGCAGCACGTAATGGCGTGCATCACGCGCCTGTGCCAGCGCCCGCTGCATGGTATCAACGGTTATACCGAGTATCTTCATGTCCATCTGGAGGGCGGTGATGCCATCCTCCGTCCCCGCCACCTTGAAGTCCATATCGCCGTACTTATCCTCAAAGCCCTGGATATCGGTGAGCACGGCTACCTTGTCTTCCTCCTTGATGAGACCCATGGCAATACCCGCTACCGCCTTGTTGCCCTTGAGGGGCACGCCTGCGTCCATGAGCGCCAGGCTTGATGCGCACACCGAGGCCATGGAGGTAGAGCCGTTTGAGGACAGCACTTCCGACACCAGGCGTACGGTATAGGGGAATCGATCCTCGTCCGGGATGATATCGACGAGGGCCCTCTCGGCCAGCGCTCCGTGCCCTATCTCCCTGCGGCGCGGCCCGCGCAACATGCCCGTCTCCCCCACCGAGAAGGGGGGGAAGTTATAATGGTGCAGGTAGCGTTTGCTCTCGTCCGGAGACAGGTCATCGATACGCTGCATATCGCTTATGGGGCCCAGGGTCAACAGCGTGAGTACCTGGGTAAGACCTCGCTTGAACAACCCCGAGCCATGGGTACGCGAGATCAGGCCTACCTCGCACGATATGGGACGTATCTCATCCGGACGTCTGCCGTCTATGCGCATATCGTCTTCCACGATCATACGCCGCGTAATGCTGCCGACCAGGTGGCTGAAGTACTCCTTCACCGCTTCCAGGAACTCATCGCTCGCTCCCTCGATCTCAGCGGCCAGAAGCAGTTCGTTCAGCAGGTTATCCATGCCGTGGTCGCGCTCGACCTTGTCCAGCTGGTTGCGGGCTGTCTCTCTCACCAGCTGCTCGACCCGCGACTGTATATCGGGAAAACGCGTGCGGACGGCCTCAAAATCGTAGCTCTTGAGGCTGACGCTGCGCTTCTCTCTTCCGATCTCCCGTACGATCTGCTGCTGTATTCTTATCATCTCGCGGATGCCCTGTTTGGCGAACTCCAGGGCATCTACCATATCGTCCTCGGGTACCTGGGAAGCACCGGCTTCTACCATGATGATGTCCACCTCGTTGGTCTCGGGGTCGAGTATCCCCGCCACCACGAGATCGAGACGGCTGCTTTCCAGTTCCTGCAGGGTGGGGTTGAGCATCGGTCCCTCGGGAAAGAGGCCCACCCTGACCGCGCCCACCGGCCCGTTGAAGGGGATGTCGGATATGCACAAGGCCGTCGATGCTCCGTTGATCGCCATGACATCGGGGGGATTGCTCTGATCCACCGAGAGTATCGTGGCTATCACCTGCACCTCTATGCGCATCCCCTCGGGGAAGATAGGACGTAGCGGACGGTCTATGAGCCGTGCGTTCAGTATCGATTTCTCGGAAGGTCTTCCTTCCCGCCGGAAGAAACCTCCCGGGATCTTCCCCGCGGCGTACATCCTCTCCTCGACATCGACCACCAGGGGGAAGTAATCACGGTCGACCTCGTGCTTGGATCCCATGGCCGTGACCAGTATGTCGGTCCCTCCACAGGATATCACCACGGCGCCGTCGGCCAGGCTCGCCAGCTTTCCGATCTCCAGCTCGGTCACCTTTCCTGAGATCTCAACCGAGTATCTCTTGACTTCGTCTTCGGTCATTTCCTTTTTCATCTCCATTCATAAACTTGCATCGCTGCATACATAGCGGCGCCTTTGATCAACGCCGCAGTCCCAGTCTCTCGATCAGGGAGCGGTAGCGCTCCACGTCCTTGTCCTTGAGATAATCGAGCAATCTTCTTCTCTTGCCGACCATCTTCAGCAATCCTCTGCGGGAATGATGGTCCTTGCTGTGCACCTTGAGGTGCTCGGTAAGGTCATCGATACGCTTGGAGAGGATGGCGATCTGGACTTCAGCGGATCCCGTATCCTTTGCGTGGGATTTGTACTCCTCGATGATCTCGAGTTTCCGATCACTGCTGAGGGGCATGCCTTTTCACCTCCTTCATCCCCATAGACCCAAGAGCCGAGTCGGCACTCTCCGTTCCTAGGCCTAGGTTCCAGCGGCCCTCCAGCCGCATCTTCGTCCGTCTACTCTTTCTAACACACGATGAGATGATAGCACAGCGCCGCTGGGTGGTAAATCCAGCGGACCCAGAAGATGCCTCACCGTTCCAGGGCGCGTTTCACGTCCTGTTCTATCTGTTCTATCAGGGCTCGGGCATCGGGGAAGGTCTCCTCCCCCCGCAACCTCCTCTGGAAAGATATGCCCATGAAGTGGTCGTAGAGGTCCTCTTCCCAGCCGGGAATGTGTACCTCTATGCGCCTTCTGACCTCCTCCCCCCCCGCAAAGGTTGGAATATCTCCGATGTAGGAAACGGCCGGCAGGATGCGGTGCTCCAGGTATACTTCCCCGGCATATACTCCATTGGCGGGAATGCAGCGATTGTCGTGAACCTCGATGTTGGCCGTGGGAAAACCCATTCCTCTCCCCCGTGCGTCGCCCCTTACCACCATTCCCTCTATCATGTAGTCCCATCCCAGACGCTCGATCGCCTCCTCCACCTCTCCATGTTCGATCATCTTGCGGATAAGGGTGCTCGATATCACATCTCCGTTATCACGCAGAAGCGCAACCGGGGTTACCGTGATGGCGAGGGATCCAGCCAGGCCTTGCAGGAAGCTCACATCCCCCTCGCCGCCTTTCCCGAAATGGAAATTCTCACCCAGTACCACCTCGCGCGCCCGCAGCCTGCCCGCGAGCAGTTCCTCCGCGAATCTCCTCGCGGATATATGGGAGAACTCCTCGTCGAAGTGGGCCATGAGTACCATGTCAACATCCAGTTCCTCCAGCAGTCTGAGTTTCTGGGCGCTCGAAGACAGCAGCCTGGGGTGATTCCCCGCATTGAGAACCTCCAAGGGGTGGCGGTCGAAGGTGAACACGACGCAGCGCAAGCCCAGTACCCTGGCTTTCTCGTGCGCGATATGGATGATCTTCTGGTGGCCGCGATGCACCCCGTCGAACATCCCGACGGTCACAACCGTATCGCCCATATCATGGGGTATTGCTCCTATGCCGGGTATGATCTCCATATCTCGCGGCCTTTCCCTTCGCTCTCTCCGAGGCACGGCGACCCCGCGCCGCACCGGATACCTCTATAGACTATATTCACATGACGCTTCATTTCAATCCTTCCCCCGCGGCCCGCTTCCATGCACAACCGCCTACATCATACGCAGGGCATATGAAGCGAGCGGCGACTCCCGCGTTACACGATGCATGCCCAGAAGCGCTCCGCCTGCGAATACCGCCACGGTATCGCCCGCGATTATTCCGGTGTCCATGCCGCATATCATCTCAGGGTTCAGGGGTGCACCGTTTCGCGCCGTGCGCAGGCCTTCGTCCGAGACGTCTATTCTCT
The DNA here is from genome assembly GCA_003598015.1 of Actinomycetota bacterium. GTDB lineage: Bacteria > Actinomycetota > Geothermincolia > Geothermincolales > RBG-13-55-18 > SURF-21. Next base: position 18,547 of record QZKE01000064.1, read on the forward strand.
TGTAGCCCTCCACCGCTCTCTCCATGGACAGTACGAAGCCTTCCGTCCCCGCATGCCCCTCCATCCGCCTCTCTACATCATGCAGGGTCAGTGCGTTCTCGACCCGGAAAGGACCGGATGCGATACGGCGCAGGCTGGAGATGACCCCGCCGCAGCCCAGCGTATCCCCCACCCTGGCCGCAAGTTCCCTCACATAGGTGCCCGGAGAGCATTCCACCTGGAAATCGACCTCTGCACGCCCTTTGCCGCTGCGGAATCCCGTCATCTCGAAACGGTATACCTGCACTTGCCTGCTCTGCCTGGGCACTTCCACTCCGCGACGCGCGTAGCGGTACAGGGGCTTGCCCTTGTACTTCGCGGCCGAGAACATGGGCGGCTGCTGTTCTACCGTCCCTACCTGTGCTGCCAGGGCGGCTGCCGCCTCTTCACCGCTTCCTTCGTAGGATGCCTCGGCCAGCAATTCGCCTTCGATATCCAGGCTGTCGGTTGATATTCCGAGCAGTATACATCCCTCATATACCTTGGGGTCGCCCGGAATATAAGGAGCGAGCTTGGTGGCTTTTCCCAGCAGGATCACCAGCAGGCCGGATGCGAGGGGATCGAGCGTGCCCGCGTGCCCCGTTTTTACCCCGCCGCATACAGCTCTGAGTGACGCTACGATATCGTGCGAGGTGGGCCCGGTCGGTTTATCCAGGAGCAGCAGTCCGTCCATCACGATCCCGCAGCTCTCGTATGAGGCTGGATATACTGCCTTCGACGTCCAGTTCAGAGGTGTAGCCGGCGGCCATGGCATGTCCGCCTCCACCCATGCCGCGCGCCACCGGCCCCACTTCGTAAGCATCGCGTGAACGCAGGCTTACTCGCACTTTGCCGTCGGCTAATTCCTTGAAAAGCGCGACTACACGTGTGCCGCGCACGGAGCGGAGGTGATCGATGAGGTCCTCGGTTTCCGGCAGCACTGCCCCGGTTTCACCGAGATCCTTCTGCGTTATATAACTGTAGGCCAGTCCCAAGCCGTCTACGACCTCGATACGCTGCAAGGCGCGCCCAAGGAGCCTCGTATATGGAAGGGACTGGTTATCGTAAACCTCCCTGATCACCTGGAAGGTATCCGCTCCCGCAGCCGCCAGCTCTGATGCCAGGGCGAAGGTATACGAAGAGGTGTTGCGGTGCTCGAAGCGACCGGTATCGGTTACCAATCCCGTGTAGAGGCACGTCGCGACCTCCGGTTCGATCGTCCATCCCGCCGCCCTTATCACCCTGGACACCAGCTCACACGTGGAGGAAGCATGTTCGTCCACCAGGTTTATCTCGCCATATTGCTGGTTATCCTCGTGATGGTCTATGTTCAACAATCCGGATGCGCTCCGCGCAATAGGCTGCAGCGGTCCCAGGCGCTCGGCATTGCTGCAATCCAGCGCGACGAACAGCTCCAGGCCTTCGGGCAGTTCATCCGGATCCACGAACAGTTCCCTGCCCGGCAGGAAGGAATATTGCGGCGGGAATTTCCACGGCTCGGGCATGCAGGCATATACCTTGCGTCCCTGCCCGTGCAGCACCAGGGCTAAGGCGAGCAACGATCCAACGCCGTCACCATCCGGGTTTACATGGGAGCTTATGCCTATTTCCCCCGCTTCCTCCAATGCCGCTACCGCTGCCTGTAACCCCTTCATGATTCCTCTTCCAGCCTGCGTAGTATCCCCTGCACCCTCTCGCTCATCTCCGGGCCCCGATCAAGGCATATCTTCAACTCCGGTGTATAGCGCATACGCACACGTTTCCCCAGTTCTCTGCGCATAAAACCACTTGCTTTCTCCAGCACCAGCAAGGCGGTGTCCGTCTCTTCCTGCGAGCCCATCACGCTCAGCCATACCTTTGCCTGGCGGAGGTCGGGAGAGACTTCGACCCGGGTGACGGTCACGAATCCGACTCGCGGATCTTTCACCTTCTCCTGTATTATCTCCCCCAGAGCTTCCTTGCAGGCCTCGTTTATCCTTTTCATCCGGTCCGGAATCACCGCGACCACCTCTACAGCCATTCGTGCTTACTAGGGAGTGAATATATCGATATGCGACTCTAATACCTCGGCCCTTCCCATGGCCCGGATACCACGGTCCACGCGGCTCAGCGTCTCCCGCGCCGCATATTCGCTACTGCTTATACAGGCGATTCCCAGGCTGCAGGCCTGCCACAGGTCCTGCTTGTCGACCTCGGCCACGGCAACGTTGAAGCGGTTGCGTGTACGGTCGACCACAGACCTGACAACCTGGCGTTTTTCCTTGAGGTTATGGCACTGGGGCATATACAGCTCTATCCTCAGCGCACCGATATACATGGCGCCGGCCTCCTCAGGAGTCAGCCGTCTCACTACTCCTGGGTATCTCGCGCATCTCGATTACCTCTATGACGTCGCCCTCTTTGATATCCTGGAAATTCTCCAACCCTACCCCGCACTCGTAGCCCGCGCTCACAGAACGAACGTCATCTTTAAACCTGCGCAATGAGGATATCCCGCCTTCGAATACTATGGCTCCGTCCCTGACCAGCCTTACCTGGGAGTTTCTGTTGATCTCTCCCTCTTTTACATAAGACCCGGCGATGGCTCCCTGGCGAGGCACGCGAAACAACGCGCGCACTTCGAGCTCGCCGACTTTTACCTCCTCGTACTCCGGCTTGAGCATTCCCACCAGGGCCGCCTCCAGCTCCTCCAGCAGTTGATAGATAACCCGGTAGGTGCGTATTTCGACCTTCTCCTTCGTGGCGATCTCCTGCACGCTGGAATCCGGCCTGACGTTGAAGCCTATGACCACCGCGTTAGAGGCCCTGGCCAGCATGACGTCGTTTTCATTGATGGCCCCTACGCCAGTGCGGATGATATTGACCACTATGTCTCCCACCTTGATCTTGGCCACCGAATCCCTTATGGCTTCGAGGGAGCCCTGCGTATCACCCTTGATGATCAGATTGAATTCCTGGACTTCGCCCTCTTGGATCTGCCTGAACAGGTCCTCCAGTGACAGGGTCCTCACCGCCTTGCGGTCATCCGCTGCTCTCTCCCGTGAAACCCTCGCCCCAGCGATAGCGCGGGCTTTTTTCTCGTCCTCCACCACCGCGAACTCGTCACCCGCCTCCGGAACCGTATTCAATCCGAGTATCTCCACCGCCGCTGAAGGCCCTGCTTCCTGTATCATCCTGCCTTTGTCATCGACGATCGCCCGTACCCTGCCATATGCCTTGCCCGCCATTAATGCGTCTCCACGCCTCAGTGTCCCCCGTTTTACCAGGAGGGTCGCCACGGGTCCGCGTCCTTTATCCAGGCTTGCCTCGATGATGTTGCCACTGGCATGCGCATCGGGATTCGCGCGATAGTCATGCATCTCCGCGAGCAGCAGGATCATCTCTAAAAGATGATCCAGGTTAGTGCCCTCTTTTGCCGATACGTCGACGAATATGGTTTCCCCGCCCCATTCCTCCGGCAGCAGGTTATACTCGGTGAGCTGCTGACGCACGCGCGTGGGATTTGCCTCCGGTTTATCGATCTTGTTGACGGCAACCATTATGGGGACCTCGGCAGCCCTGGCATGATCGATTGCTTCTACTGTCTGTGGCATCACTCCGTCGTCCGCGGCCACAACCAGGACGGCTATGTCGGTAACCTTCGCACCCCTGGCCCGCAGGGCGGTGAAGGACTCGTGGCCAGGGGTATCGACGAAGGTTATGGACTTTCCTTCGCTTTCCACCACCGAAGCGCCTATATGTTGGGTGATCCCCCCCATCTCCTGATCGGTTACGGCCGTTTTGCGTATGGCATCGAGCAGAGACGTCTTGCCGTGGTCCACGTGTCCCATCACGGTCACAACGGGAGGCCTCGGCTGCAGTGATTCCTTCTCGTCTTCGATGGTCACGGCCTCCTCGATGGCACGCGATTTGACCTCGAGGTCCACTCCCAATTCCTCCGCGACGAGCAGCAGGGCGTCTTCGGAGATGGCCTGGTTCATGGTTATCATTTCGCCGATGCTCATGAGCATGGAGATTATCTGGGATGGTTTCTTTCCGACCCTTTGCGCGAACTCACGCACGGTTATACCCGCCGGCACGCGCAGCTTTTTCTTCATCGGCAACGTACCCGGCTCGCGGGGAGCGGGCGGTTTTTCCATGCGCGGCCCTTCACGCCTTTCCCCGCGAGGTTGCTCGCGCCTATCGGGCCTGCGCCTTGCCGGATGCTTGACGGGCTGGCCTGATCTGCCCGCGGGGCGTCCCGGAGCCGTTGGGGGCGGTCCGCTATGCGCGGGTTTCGTTATCCCGGCGGCTGCAGGGGCTCCGGCGCTCTCTTCTTTGACTCTTGAGGGGGGCCTCTTTGCCTCCGCGGTCTTCTCCGCGGTCTTCTCCTTGTCCTTCTCGGGGGGTTTCTTTGCCGGCGCGGGCGCCGCCTTTTTCTTTGCGGCCGGCCTGGCGGGCTTGCGCGCCGCCTGTGCCTTGCCTTTCTTGTCCTCGGTCTTGGCGTCAGTCGCCGTTTTGCCGGAAGGCTTCTGCTTCGCTGCGGGCTTTTTCTTCGGCTTTTCCGCTTCTCCCTTGGCGAGTTTCTTGGTGACCGCCTTCTCGGTGTCCTCGCTCAGCGAGGAGAGTGGGTTCTGTATGTCCTCCCCCATGGACTGCAGGATATCCAGCAATTCCTTGCTCGTCATCCCCAGTTCTTTCGCTAATTGGTGGACCCTTTTCCCTGCCATGCTCACTCCCGGTTTGGCCTGCTCGATGTATTATGATAGACCACGCGCGATGGTTTTGGCATCGCCGTTATCCCTCTTCCTCCCGCTCGCTATCCTCCACATCCTGCGAGACTTCACCCATGTCCTTTTCCGTATCCGTCCCTGCCTGCGAGGTATCTTCGGCCTCGCCAGCCTCGACTTGTTCGCCTTCCTCCGCCCGTTCCTCCTCTGTGAGCTCATCTTCCGCCGGCCATACTGCATCCTCTTCCACGGCGTGTGCGGTATAACCCTCGCGCTCATCTTTTGCCTGGGACTCGCTCTTGATGTCGACCCTCCAACCAGTGAGTTTGGCCGCTAGGCGGGCATTCTGCCCTTCCTTGCCTATAGCCAACGACAGCTGGCTGTCGGGTACTATTACCTCCGAGAGTTCTTCTTCGGGATATACATGCACTTCCTTGACCTTCGCCGGGCTCAGCGCATTGGAGACGAAGTCTTGTGGGTCCTCGCTCCAGGGGATGATGTCTACCTTCTCTCCACGCAGCTCGTTGACTACCATGCGCACGCGCGAACCCCTTGCGCCTACGCAGGCGCCCACTGGGTCGATATTGCGATCATGGGAAACAACGGCTATCTTCGAGCGGTGTCCAGGTTCCCTGGCCACCGCCTTTATCTCCACGTAGCCCTCGGCTATCTCGGGGACCTCCAGCTCGAAAAGCCGCTTGAGGAGGCCGGGGTGGGTGCGGGAGACGAGGATCTGAGGGCCCTTGCTGGTCTTCCGGACCTCGACGATATATACCTTTATACGCATGCCATGCCTGGGCCTCTCCCCCATCATCTGTTCGGATACGGGCAGTAATGCCTCCACCTTACCCAGGTCGACCAGCGTATAGCGCTGGTCCGATTGCTGCACGATGCCGGTCACGATGTCACCGGCCTTCTCCCTGTATTCCTCGAACATGAGGTCCCTCTCGGCCTCCCTGATACGCTGCAGGATGACCTGTTTTGCGGTCTGTGCGGCTATCCTGCCGAAATTGCTGGGGGTTACCTCTTCTTCTCCCGCCTCTCCGGATTCTTCATCCTCCATCTCCGCGTAGACGTGGATGGATCCCGTTTCCCTGTTCACCTCGACCCTTGCCTCTTCTTCGGTGGTGTAATTCTTCTTGTAGGCAGAGAGCAATGCAGCCTCTATGGCTTGAATGATCGTCTCCGCGTCGATGCCTTTCTCGCGCTCGATCTGCCTCAAGGCATCGAGCCATTCCTGATTCAAAGAAACCCCTCCGTATCTCCCCGTACACCCCTACCAGGGGGCCTCGAAATATAGCTTGGTCTTCTTGAGAGCCTGATAGGGGAACGATATCTCTTCATCGTCCACGTATATCGTAATCCCCTCATCGTCCGCGGCAAGCAGCCGGCCGCGCATCTTCTGACGCCCCTCGAAGGCCTGGCGCAGGAGTATCTCGACGTCCCTGCCCAGGAAACAGTTGAACTCCCGCGGCTTGCGCAGTACGCGTTGCAGTCCCGGCGATTCCACCTCGAGGTTGTAGCTCTCGCTGATGATATCCTCCACATCCAGGTAGCGGCTTATCTCCTCGCTCATCTCCGCGCAGGTGTCCACGTCGATGCCTCCTTCGCGGTCAAGGCATACCGTTACCACCAGGCGTTTTCCCCTCCTCTCCACGTCCACGCATACCAGGCGCATCCCGGCACCCGATATGAGGGGATCGATCAACGCCTCCAGACGCGCTTCGATATCCTTGAGCGCCATGCCATGCATGCAGACCACCTCATCATCAAATAAAAAGTGGGCGTTTGCCCACTCGGCTCCTTGCTTACGCTAAGTTCTCACTGGAGTATAACACAGGCTTCCTTCTCCAGGCAACAGAGCAAAAGACGCAAAAGGGCCTCTCAACTGGTAATATCCTTGCATGCTGCCAGGCGATAGAGCCTTCCCGATGAGGTGCTTTCCACCGCCCGTTCTCTGCATGACAGGCGTCAATACCCTATGGCCTCATGCCAGTGCCACGCATATAATAGTTAGCGTTATCGAAAAAGATCTGAGAGGAACGGGGATTTCATGGATTCGTATGCAATGGAAAAGATCCGCAACGTAGCCTTTTTCGGCCACGGGGACTCGGGTAAGACCTCCCTTGCCGAGGCCATGTTGTTCAACGCCGGCGTGCTAAAACGTATGGGTCGTGTCGACGAGGGCAGCACGGCGGGAGACTTCGAACCCGACGAGCAGAAGCGCGGCATATCCGTCAACGCCACGCCCCTGGTCCTGGAGTGGAAGGGTTTCAAGATAAACCTGCTGGACACACCGGGATTCGCGGATTTCATCGGCGAGGTTTCATCTACATTGCGGGTGATCGACAGCGCGGTATTCGTGATATCCGCCGTGGCCGGCGTCGAGGTACAGACGGAGCTCATCTGGAAGATGGTGGATGAGTCAGGATATCCACGCCTCCTTTTCGTCAACAAGATGGACCGCGAGAACGCGAGTTTTCAGCGTTGCCTGGATCAGCTGCAACAACTCTATGGATCGCGTGTGGTCCCCTTCCAGCTCCCCATAGGTGAGGAACACGATTTCCGCGGCGTTGTCGACCTCGTCTCGGGTAAGGCCTATATCTACGGCGAGGATGGGAAGGCCCAGGAAGTAGAGGTACCGGAGGACATGTCGGAGCAGGTGCAAGCGGCCAGGGACAAGGTTATCGAAGGGGCTGCCGAGGCCAGTGACGAGATCATGGAAAAGTACCTCGAGGGAGAGGAGCTGGGAGAGGACGAGGTGCTGACGGCGCTTCACGACGGCGTCTCACAGGGAACCGTAGTGCCCGTGCTCTGCGGCAGCGCCACCCACAACATCGCCGTCGACCTTCTGGCCAGCACCATCGTGAACTCCCTGCCCTCGCCCGCCCGCCTGGAGGAAGTGCGGGGAACGAAAAAAGGCGGCGAGGAGGTCTCCTTCAAGGCACGGGCCGATTCCCCCCTGGCAGCCCTGGTCTTCAACACCATATCCGATCCTTACGTCGGTAAACTCACCTATTTCAGGGTCTTCTCCGGCACCTTTACATCCGATAGTACCGTCTACAATCCCAATCACGACAAGGATGAACGTGTAGGCCAGGTTTTCATCGTCCGCGGCAAGAGCCAGATCCCGGTACGTGAAATCCCAGCCGGTGATATCGGCGGCGTGGCCAAGCTGACCGAGACTACAACCGGCGATACCTTGTGCAGCAAGGAAAAGCCTATCATCCTGCCTGCGATCGAGTTTCCCGATCCCATCATGTCCCTCGCCGTCGCTCCGAAAACCAAGGGAGACGAGGACAAGCTCTCCGTGGCGCTGTCTCGTTTGAGCGATGAGGATCCCACTTTCAACGTGCGCCGTGATAGCGAAGTCAAGCAGACTATCATCTCAGGGATGGGGGAAGCACATCTGGATATCATGATGGAACGCATGTCACGCAAGTTCGGCGTCAACGTGGAGACCGAGCTGCCGCGCGTACCCTACAAGGAGACCATACGCAGTCGCTCCCGCGCCGAAGGCAAGCACAAGAAGCAGACGGGGGGGCACGGCCAGTTCGGCATCGCCTGGGTCGAACTGGAGCCTATGGAAAGAGGCAGTGGATTCGAATTCGTCGACAAGATCGTGGGAGGCGTCATACCCAGGCAATTCATACCCTCGGTAGAGAAGGGTGTGCGCAAGGCGATGGAGGATGGATTCCTCGCGGGCTATCCAATCGTGGATTTCCGCGCCACCGTCAACGACGGTAAGTACCACCCCGTCGATTCGTCAGATATCTCGTTCCAGATCGCCGGATCCCTCGCGGTGAAGAATGCTATGGAAGCCGCCGATCCCTATCTTCTCGAGCCGATCATGAACGTCGAGATCCTCGTTTCCGAAGCGTATATGGGCGATGTAATCGGAGATCTCAACGCGAAGCGCGGTCGCATCCTGGGCATGGAATCCGAGGGGGGATTGCAGATCGTGCGTGCCCAGGTGCCCATGGCCGAGATGCTCCGCTACTCCATCGACCTGCGTTCGATAACCGGGGGGAGGGGCACTTTCAGCATGGAGTTCTCCCACTACGAGGAGGTTCCTTCCCATATCGCCGCAAAGATAATCGAGGCGTCAAAGGAAGAAAAGAAGGACTGATATAACCTCGTCTATCCATCCGGATGTATAGGGAACGCTCAATCTATGCCCTGCAGGGCGGGATCGGATGTTGCGTTTCGCCCTGCTCACGCCCCTTCCCTCGGCTGAGATCGGAGGTGTAACGCCAAGACCTGACCTCAATTGGCATTGCTCAAGGCCAAAGGCCTCCCTCGCCGATTCCTACTGCCCCGGCTTTACATTCCATCTTGGAGCAGAGACTCCAGGCTCTTACGCAGCCTCTCGTAGGTATCCGCGATGGTTTCGGGCATCACCTTGGAATCGCCGACTACGGGCATGAAGTTCGTATCCCCCTGCCAGCGCGGCACGATGTGCATGTGTACGTGTTCGTCGAAGCCGGCTCCCGCGGCTTTGCCAAGGTTAATGCCCAGGTTGAAGCCCTGGGGGCTCATATCCTTCTTTATCGCCCTTATGGCGAGCGAGGTGAGATCCATTAGCTCCTTCAATTCCCCTTCCTCCAGCATCTCGAGTTCACCGACATGCCGGTAAGGGGTCACCATGACGTGCCCGGTATTGTATGGATAGAGGTTCATGATGATGTACGTGGTGTCCCCACGGTAGAGGATGAGTGACTGGGCGTCGTCATCCTGGGCGGGCCTGCTGCAGAAGATGCACTGCTCATCACGTAGACTCTCGATATTACGTACGTAGTTTATCCTCCATGGCCTCCAGAGCCTCTCCATCAATCCTCCCACCCTCCGGCGATACTCCTCTCCTCGACCCTCTCCAGGACCCTGGAGAGGAACTCGGCGAGGGGCACTCCCCTGGTGTCTTTTCCATTGCGGTCGCGCACGGATACCGTTCGATTCTCCACCTCCCTGTCCCCGACCACCAGAGAAAAGGGTATTTTCTGCAACTGGGCGCGGCGTATCTTCATGTTCACCGTCTGTCTATCTTCGTCGACCTCCGCCCTCACGCCGCTGGTGCGCAGCGTGCCCTCTACCTCGTGGGCGTAGTCGAGATGCCGGTCCGCCACGGGTATGATCGCCGCCTGCACCGGCGCGAGCCACAGGGGGAACTCTCCCGCGTAATGCTCGATAAGAACGCCGTAGAAGCGCTCTATCCCCGCCAGCACCACGCGGTGGATCATGACCGGACGGTGGGGCTTGTTGTCCGCTCCCGCATAGGTCAGGTCGAAACGCTGCGGCAGGTTGAAGTCCGCCTGCACCGTCGGTCCCTGCCATGACCTGCCGATGGCGTCCTTCAATTTGATATCGATCTTGGGACCGTAGAACACCCCTTCACCCGGGTCCACGCTATAGGGAATACCCAGGTCCTCGAGGGATCTTCCCAGCACCATGGTGGCTTTCTCCCACAGCTCATCGCTGCCGACGGAATCTTCCGGCCGCGTACTCAGGTACACCTCGAAGTCCTCGAATCCGAAGGCCCGCAATGAGTAGAATGCGAACTCCAGGCATTCCCCGACCTGTTCCTCCAGTTGCTCTTCGGTGCAGAATATATGCGCATCGTCCTGGGTGAAGCCACGCACGCGCAGAAGTCCGTGCAATACCCCCGAGCGTTCGTAGCGATAGACCGTACCCAGCTCGAAATACTTCAAGGGCAGGTCGCGATAACTACGGGGACGCGTCTTGTAGATGAGCAGGTGGCCGGGGCAGTTCATCGGTTTGACCACGTATTCCATGCCGTCTTTTTCGAAGAAGTACATATTATCCTTGTAATAATCCATATGTCCCGAGGTGTGCCACAACTGCCCCCGGAATAGATGTGGCGTGATGACCATCTCGTAGCCGCGCTTCGTATGCTCTGACTTCAGGAAATCCTCTATGATCCCGCGCAGCACCGCACCTTTGGGGTGGTAAAAGACCACACCCGGGCCCGCCTCCTCGTGGAAACTGAACAGGTCCAGCTCCTTTCCCAAGCGGCGGTGGTCACGCCTCTCCGCCTCCTCTAAAAATTCCAGGTACCTATCCAGTTCGGAGGCGTCGTCGAAAGCGGTGCCATAGATACGCTGCAGCATGGGTCGATGCTCGTCTCCCCTCCAGTATGCCCCCGCGAGGCTGAGAAGCCTGAAATGGCGCAACCTCCCTGTAGAGGCCAGGTGTGGGCCGCGGCACAGATCTACGAAGTCACCCTGCCGGTATATGGTTACGCGGTCTTCATCCATCTCCTCCAACATCTCTACCTTGTATCCCTGCCCCTCATCGCGGAAGAAGAGGATCGCCTCCTCCCGCTCCCAGGTCTCCCTGACCACGGGTTCGTCTCTCCTGGTTATCTCGGCCATGCGCTCTTCTATGCGCGGAAGGTCATCCGGAGACAGGCTCTCAGCGATATCGAAATCGTAGTAGAACCCATCGGAGATGGCTGGACCGATGGCGAGTTTTGTGCCGGGGTACAGCTCCAATACCGCCTGGGCCATGACATGTGCGGCCGTATGCCGGTAGACTTCGTCCGCGCCCTCATCACCCCAGACAACGATCTCTAGCTCCCCTTCCTCCGGGAGCGCCGTGAGGTCCACCAAGCGGCCGTTGATGCGCGCGGCAACAGCGCTGCCCGCCTTTACGGGGAAACGCTCGAGCAGCAGCTGCAGCACGGTCATACCCGTGGGAGCTTCGAGTTCTACTGAGCCGTCGATGAGCACCTTCACGCATCCCTCCTAAACGCTCTCCAGAACCAGCTCCAGCTCAACGTCTTCGAGGTGGGTTATGGCGGTTTCCGTGATAAGGTTTACCCTCAAACGCAGGTCCATTCCCTTATCGCGCATATCCTCGCCCAGGAGGGCTACTATCTTCATGGCATAAGTGACGGCATTGCGCCCGCGGGCGTGTATACGGGGATGAATGCCATGGGAGAGATGGTCGGACAGGTTGCGCATGATATCGGCGCCGTTCGACTCCGCCGTCACCTCGATGGCCTCAGCCAGCAGGACCTCCTCGTCTTTCTTCTTGATCTCCTCCGCTTCGCGGTGCAGACGCTCTATATCCTCCGCGTTGACCATCAAGGCCTCGAGGTCTTCAAAAACAAACCCGCAGTCCAGGCAGAACTGCGTTTCGAGGGGGCTGAGGGAGCCGCAGCTCGGGCAGCGTAATCTCGCTTCCTCATCCTTCTCGCGCAGGCGCGAAGCGGCCTCGTCTATATCCCTGGCCCTCAGATTAGCCTGGAAGCGCGCGTAGCATAGCGAGCAGAACTCGGCATCATCAGGGTTTTCGGCATCACATTCGGGACACTTCATCGTCTTCCTCCGGGTAGTACTCTATATCCATCTCCGTAGTCTCCAAGACCTGGGGTGATCGGCTTTCTGAACTGCTGCGCGGTCCAGCGTCGCAACGACATCCCCTTTGCACTGCACCTTCCACACGTGACCGGGGTAGTCGGAAAGCATATCGATCCAGTGCCTTGTGGCCGCATAATTGGTGGGCGCGGAGGGGATTGAACCCACGACCTCTTCCGCGTCAAGGAAGCGCTCTCCCACTGAGCTACGCGCCCATACCGTTCTAATATTCTGTGCGATTTCCGGTCTTTTATCAACCATACTGGTTCCTTATCTCGACACTCAAAGCCGTATGGTTAAATGCCGAGTTAAGCAGTATGGGTGAATATGAATGCCTGGACCTGTACGCAAGGCTCTCACGGAACCGCCTGCGCCTGGCAGCAGCAATCGCCTTTTTCACCCTGGTTATTCTGACCTTGTCGGGCCTGTTGCTCTACCTCTTGTATGTAGCCCTGGACCTTAGCGTGGATTTCTGGCTGCTTCTAGTCCTTACCTGGCTTCTATGCCTGTTCTACGTGGTCCTGCGCTACGCTGTGGGCGGAAGATGGGTGCTGCGTGGTGTGGCCACGTCGCCGGCCCGGGAGGTCGACAGCCGCCTGGATGATGCGCTGACGGCTGCTTCCCTGGCCTCGGGTATGGGAGAACGCATCCGCCTGTTCGAGATCCCCCACGACGATATCAACGCTTTCTCCATATCGCTTCAGGACGGCACCTTCGTGCTCTTCGCGACCCGGGGCATGGTGGAGAAACTGCCCGTGGACCAGCGCGTTGCCGTCATCGCCCACGAGATCGCGCACATGCAAAGCGGGGAGACGATGCTGCATACCATCATCCTCCGTCTTGCCGGCCGCAGGGTATTGAAGAAGCTGGTGAGAGGCTTGAAGCCCGGTATCCCCACCTTGATGATGGCGTTCGTCCCTTTCATCGCTACCGCGCTTCTGATCTTTCTGCTCATCTCGGCAGTTACATTATCGCTCGACGAAGAGTCGACGGGATATTTCCACTTCGACCTGTGGCTGGCGGTCCCTATCCTCTTGATCCTGTTCCTCGCCAGCCTGCCCTACCTGGCACGCAAGGTCCTGGGGGTGGTTCTGGACAGGGAACGTGAGTACCATGCCGACCTGCATGCGGTCTATCTTACCCGTGATCCGGAAGGGGTATATGCGGCTCTGAGGGCGGCAGGAGATGACGTCGGCTCCGTGATCATCCTTCCATCCTGCTTCGACGCGCTCCTCTTCTGTCCCGTGGTCGACTATACCTCCTATATCCCCTTCCGTACCCAGCCCACCATGGCGGAACGCATGGTGAACCTCAAGAAAGCGTTCCCCGCCATCGGCGTTTGAATGGAGAAGCAAGTGGCCCTCCGGAGAGGGCCACGGCGGTAGCTGGAGGCGGCGACCGGATTTGAACCGGTGATCAAGGTTTTGCAGACCTTTGCCTTACCACTTGGCCACGCCGCCCCTGTTTCGTGTCGCTATGGCGACTGTTCCGCTAAAAGGGTAGGCGTATGTCCGCCTACCCATGTTTATGGAGCGGAAGACGGGATTCGAACCCGCGACCCTCACCTTGGCAAGGTGATGCTCTACCAACTGAGCCACTTCCGCCCGTATCTCTGTTCAAGATTTTATCATCGCCCGAAACGTTGCTCAAGCAGTGTGCCCGGCTGCAGCCGTGCAGAAAATAGCCGGCCTTCTATCTCCTTGCCTCTTTCTGGAGTACCTTGCTGACGATGATCAGCCTGCTCGCCCTGTCCTTGAGCGCCCGCTTGAACTCGATGACCATCTTCTCGAAATCCGGCTCGGGTTTGTACGCGTAGATAGTCTCCGCTCCATCGCCCGCCCTGAACTCGTGAGAGAGGATACTTTTTTCGGTGAGTTTCTCTAGGAAGGGCTCGATATCGGAGCCCAGGCGCCCAATGCTCATGGCGATACTGGTCGGTGAACCCACGGTATACGGGTTCTCGTGGAAGAACAGGATGAGATCCCAGGTAATAAACGAGTCCACGTATTCTTCCACGAAGATGCTTACTTGTTGGTCAAGGTTCTCGAAATCGAGCATCTAAACATCACACCTCGTCACATCCGTCTCCTATTTGAAAAACTCTTCGGCTCTTTTCAAGCGACGCGTTACGTAGGGATTCCCGCTCAGAATACCCTCCCTGCCCTCGAAGGCGGTCTTTATCTCTATCCCCGAGGAGGTTATGAGCATGCGCCGTATGCTCTTATCGTGGTCGGAAGCGCGGTGCTTCAGCACGATGAGCGCGCGTTCAATACTCGAGCTTATCTCCACATAGCGTAGTTGGATTATGGTATCCACAATATAGGAAAGCCCCGCCTCCGCTACCGACATATTGCCGGTGATGAAGGCATCCTCCTGCGTAACCAGAGCGGTGATCTCGTAACGTAGCAGCCCGTTGAGGAAAGTGTACATTATCTCGCGCAGCTGTACGGGGTCTTGCGTTATCCGTTCCAGCTGGGTCATGGAGTCCACGAAAACCCGTTTCGCAGATATCTCCTCGATGGTACGGTCGAAGATACCGCCGGGCTGCTGGATCTCGCGTAGAAAGACGCCCGGCGTGGTGAATATGGTGCGAAGCTTGTTATCCTTTTCATAGGCGCGCAAGTCGAACCCGATGGACACGGCATCGCGGTAGAGCTGCCGCGGGAACTCCTCGAAGGTTATGATCAAGCCCGGCTCTTCGTGTTGGATTATCCCCCGTGATATGTACTCCATCCCTATACAGCTCTTGCCGGTTCCGGGTGCACCCTTGATCACGGCCACGGAATTATACAGCAGGCCTCCACCCAACATCTCATCGAGGCCTTCTATGCCCGTAGGGACCCTGTGTGAGTTTTCCGCAACCCCGTTCGTTTTCCCCATTCCCTTCCCGTCTCCCATCCGCCGCTGCGACTTCCATGACTATTCTACAACATTAACGACGTCGGGATGTAGGACCGCTTCTCCTCCCCGGGAAAAGGTGTCGGGGCGGCTTGTCGCCGCCCCGACCGGTTGAAGGACGAGATGCGATGAGGCTTTTTAATGCAGAAAACAACGATGGCAGAAGGAATCGTCGATATCCTTCCCCATCTTGCTGCAATAAGCTTTAAATCCCTTCAGTTCCAACGTCTCTCCGTCCCTTATCTCCCGGAGCACATGCAGTTTGTCGCACCAGAAGAAATCATCCAGACCGAGTTTCGCCCTTCCCATCATCACTCCCACCTCGTTCCTATTGTTAAACATTTATATAATATTTTAACAATATCAACAATAATATAACGTAAAATCAGAAATTGTCAAGCCCCACAGAATGCTTTTCCATATTTATCGCAAGGTACGACGCTTTCTTTGGAAAATTCCTGCTTATATAACTCCAGAGAAGAGTCGATTCAAGTATTAGCCCACGCCGCTGAAGGCGACGCATCTGGGTGTCTTCAGGGCAGCAGGTGGTTGTGGGCGCCGGTGTCGGTGAGGCGGTCGATAGCGGGAGAAAAGGTTGACCAAAACTGAACGGGCGGCTCTCTCGTCGGCGATCATATGCGGGATTCTTGCCGCCGCCCTGATCGTTTACGGTATAGTCGTCAAAAGCATGGCTCTCTTCGCTGGAGGCATGCTCACCCTGGTGCGCAGCATCACTGGGTTGATGCTCCTCTGCGGTCTGCGCCTCTCCCGCCGCCACCCCGATGATTTTCCCCTGGGCCTGTACAAGCTGGAGAACCTGATCTCGGTGATCATCGGTGCTCTTATCCTCCTGGGCGCCTACCTCCTCGCCAAGGTGGCCATACATCAGCTGAGAACCGGTGCCAACCTCTTCGACATGGATCACCTGGGATATGCGCTCCTGACCCTGTCCCTGAGTATGGCTATAGCCCTCTTTAACGCCCGGCGGAAATACCGGGTAGCAAGGGAGGAGAACTCTCCGGGCATGAAGGCGGACGCACGGCACTCACTCCTCGACGCGGTGGGCCTCGCCCTGATCATCCTGGGGGTAAGCCTGGAGTACGCGGGGGTGCCACGCGCCGATGCCGCGGCTGCATTGGTACTGGTACTTATTGTGATCTGGATGGGGAGCAAGGTGACCCTGGACGGGCTCAAAGTCCTTCTCGATGCATCGGTGGAGAAAGAGGTGCTGGACAGGGCCAGGATCATCGCCGGGGAGGAACCCAGGGTCAGTGAGGTGCTCGACGTGCAGGGGAGGAACTCCGGGAGCTACCGTTTCATGAGCCTCTCCCTGGAATTGTACACGTGCGATCTGCGTGAGGCCGAATCGATAGCGGCGGACGTCAGGGAAAGACTGCGTGCGGGGATAGACAACGTCGATCGCATCAGCATCGATTTCTCGCTCGAGGGAGGGAAGGTCGTTCGCTGCGCCGTCCCGCTGCAGGAAGACGGCATCGCCGTATCGCCACGGTTCGAGGATGCCCCCTGTTTCGGACTGCTGGAGATCCGCACGGGGGATGCGAGCGCGACCTCGCGTGAGATCATAGACAATCCCCTTGCGAGCGAGGAAGAAGGCAAGGGGGTGCGCCTTGCGGTCTTCCTGGCCTTGCGCGGCGTAGGTACGCTGCTGCTGCACGAACCTCTCCCCCCATATGGCACCTCCGACACCCTGGATGCCTACGAGATGACGGTACTGGTGGAGCCCCGCATCACCAATGTGGAGGAGGCGGAACGCCTAATTGTCGACCGCGGCTCAGAGCTCACCGGGTGCGAGGAGTGAAGGATGAAAGTGGCCAGGACGGAAAAGGCGGAGGTCATCTCCATAGCCGCCTCGGTGCTCATGGCCGCGGGAATGATCGCTGTGGCCATTCCCACCGGCAGCATCGCCATCCTGGCCGAAGGTATCGATACGGTAGTCGATATTGTGGCTTCCCTCGCCGTCCTCGCCGGCCTGCGACTCTCTCAGCGCCATTCGCGTAACTTCCCCGCCGGCCTTTACAAGCTCGAAAACCTCATCGGTACCGGCATAGGGATCTTGATCCTCGTCTGCGCCTACGAACTTGCAGCCGAATCCATCCGCAGCATCATCGCGGGCGGGAACAGGGTCGATCAGCCCTGGCTGGTCATGGGGACCATGGCGGCGGTACTGGCCATCACCGCCTCCATCGCCTGGTATAAAGGCAAAGTGGGCAGGGAGGAGCATTCGCCCAGTCTCTCGGCGGACGCCCATCATGCCTGGACCGATGCCATAGCCTGTCTGGCCATCGTCGTGGGGGTAGGGCTGGAGATGCTGGGTATTCCCGATATGGACTCCGTAGCCGCCCTGGTGGTCGTGGCCTTTCTTATCAAGACCGGCATCGAAGTAACGCTGGAGAGCCTCAAGGTACTGCTGGACGCCTCCATAGAGAGGGACGTCCTGGCCAGGGTGAGGGAGCTGGTGATGGAGGATCCCCACGTAAGGGAAGTCGTCACCATCACGGGGCGCAATTCCGGGAGCCACCGCTTCATCGATCTCTCCCTGGTACCGTTATCCTATGACCTGAAGGAGGCTGAGAGGACGTCTCATGCGCTCAGCGAGAAGATCCGGCGGGAGATAGACAACGTGGACCAGGTCAACGTCGATTTCACGGTGGAAGAGAGCAAGCACATCCTCGGCGCCGTGCTCCTGGAGGGCGATGGAACGACTCCGGCACTCGGTTACGAGGAGGCGCCCCTGGTCCTCTTTGTCGAGATAGCGCTACCGGAACGGACGGTGTTATACCGCCGGCAGGAGGTCAACCCGGCAGTGGAAGCGCCGCGCGGGAGAGGGATCCGCCTGGCGGTCTTCCTGTCCAGGAGCGGGATTGATGTGTTGCTGACTCGGCAATCCCTGCATGGTGATGATGCTCTCTACGTCCTGGAATCCAACGGCGTGGAAGTAGTCTTCCGCCCGGACATCATCTCCATTGAGGATGCCGTGGAGGCCATCCGCCTTCGCGACGATCCGGGCCACCCACCCCTTTGATCAGGGGGGCTGCTTGTCCGCGTCATGCCCTTCGCATATAATCGAGCTCATTCCGAGACAAGGGAGGACTACATGGAAAAAGACCTGGAAAAGGTATTCAACCCCACCTCCATCGCCATGATAGGTGCTTCGAACGTACCGGCGAAATGGGGTTCTTTCCTGCTTATAAACCTGATGGCGGGCGGATTTCCCAGGGATAAAATCTATCCGGTGAATCCCCGGGAAAAGGAGATACATGGCTTGGCCGCCTACCCCTCCGTCTCCGCACTACCCGTAACGCCGGACCTGGCGTTTATAACCACTCCCGCCGCTACCGTCCCGGGCATACTCGTGGAATGCGCCGACAGGGGCATAATGAACCTCATCGTCATCTCCTCGAATTTCTCGGAAGTGGGTGAGGAGGGGGCACGCCTGGAGCGGGAACTCGTGCAGACGGGTCACAGGCTCGGACTCACCATCGTGGGACCGAATACCATGGGGATCGTGAGTACCCGGCGGAAGATATTCGCAGTCGGCGCGCCCGTACAGCTCCATCCCGGGGACATCTCCTTCGTCTCCCAGAGCGGCAACGTTGGCGCAAACATGCTCGGTTGGACCATGAACCAGGGCATAGGCTTCGGCAAGTTCGTGGGAAGCGGCAATGAAGCCTTGCTGCATGCCGAGGATTACATCGCCTATTTCGGGGAAGATGACGAGACACGCATCATCCTGGCCTACCTCGAGGGGGTGGATGACGGGCGGGGATTCATCGATATCGTCTCCCGCATAAGCCTGCGCAAGCCGGTTATCGTGCTCAAGTCCGGTCGCACGGATGAAGGCGGCAAGGCCGCCAAGTCACATACCGGCTCTCTGGCAGGTTCCGACCATATCTATGACGCCGCGTTCCGCCAGAGCGGCGCGATACGCGCCGAAACCTCACAGGATATGCTGGACCTGGCCAAGGCTTTCGAGAGGTTGCCTTTGCCTCCAGGCGACCGCTTGGGCATCATCACCCTGGGGGGTGGATGGGGAGTCCTGGCCACCGACGCGACCGCCATGGCGGGATTGACGCTCGCGAGGCTCGACGATAACGTGATGAAAGTATGCGACGAGCTTCTCCCGCCCTTCTGGAGCCACTCCAATCCCGTGGATCTTGTCGGCAATATCTACATGGATACTTACCTCTCCATCCTCGAGGCCATGGCGACATCCCCCGAGATAGACGCCATGGTGGTCCTGGGATCCCTGGGTACGGGGACAATCATCGGCCTGAACGTCCTGGTATCCCAGAACCTGATCATGGAGA
This sequence comes from Actinomycetota bacterium, assembly GCA_003598015.1. Taxonomy (GTDB): domain Bacteria; phylum Actinomycetota; class Geothermincolia; order Geothermincolales; family RBG-13-55-18; genus SURF-21. The sequence continues at coordinate 37,876 of QZKE01000064.1, forward strand.
TGAGCGAAGATGCCCTCAAGAGCTTCTTCACCGAATTGAAAGGGCGTAACATCCGCCTGCTCACCCGGGCGAAGGAGCTCATGCGCATGTACGGCAAGCCCATCGTCTTCGTGGAGATGCAGTTCATCGGCGAGGAGAGCCTACGCGAGCTCGAGGCAGGCGAAACGGTTATCTTCACCGCTCCCGAGAAAGCCGCGGTGATCCTCTCCAGGATGCTGCAATACCGCCTCTATCTCGAGAGGAAAGGCGCGATATAGGCGCCGCCGAACACCGCTGCGAGGGTTTGTTACGAGGTACTCAACCTGCATGCTCACGATAAAGGACAACGCCCCGCGGGGCGTTGTCCATACCCTGACGTCCTGGTCTCTCTTACATACCCTCCACGAAGCGAGGCTTCATCTTGGTAGGGTTCCAAACGGTGTAGATACCCTCGTCCGGGCAGTTCGGGAGGAGTTCGTTTTCATCTTTTTGGTCGTATTCGTACCCGCACTTGTCGCAGTAGTACTTCCCGGCCGGTGCCTTGTCTCCCGTAGTCAACACCTCGTCCGTCATCTGGTTCACCTCCGCGTTTCAATATGACGGCAGGACTACATATCCGCCTCTAGATCAGGCCATTCCCATTCTGTTACCTGTGTTGCCTTTAGTCAACCCTGTGAAGGGGCGGAGCTGGCGGGAGGTACTGCTTCAGCTGCTGCCGATGATACGATTGACGGTTTCCAGGAGCTCTCCGATGGTAAAGGGTTTCACCAGGCAGGCTTCCACCTTCATCTTCCCCTCTCTCTCTATCTCCTCTACCGCTCTCTTCATGGCGGAGATGATGATCACCGGGATGTCCCCCATCCCCTCCCGGCTCTTGATCTCCTTGTAGACTTCTATTCCGTCGACATGGGGCATCATCAGGTCAAGGAGGATGAGCTCCGGCTTTATGGATTCCAGGCGAGGGAGTATCTCGCGGCTTTCGGTGAACCCGGCCACTTGATAGCCGTGTTTCTGGAGGATGATGGACACAAGGTCGATCATGTCCGGGTCGTCCTCGATGTAGGCTATCGTCTTCATCTTCGTGAGCTCCTCTTGCATCCCGCGACCTTACTATTTTTATCGTTTTACGAGCTCTTTACCTTGAGCAGGTTTCCCATAAATAGCAACATATGGTAATTTACACCCCGCTCTCAGGGTCACAGGCCCCTCATATACTCCGGCCTTAAGAGCTCAGGCCGCTGGATGGCGCTGTCTATCATCTTAATAAGGCCTTCCTTATCCCTGGAAAGTACCCCCTTCAAAGGCAGATAGTTGGAGGCATGATTCGTTCTGAATGTGCACTGCGACAGCTCGCAGCCCTGCAGAAAAAGCCGCAACTCCTCGAGCAACCCCAGCTGGTCCGGTAACTCGAACTCCCCCGCCTCCTGCTCCCGGTAGAGGGGGGTGCCCGGCACCACCATCAGGGTCAAGGCACTCATATATTCCGGGTCCATCCTCGATACGGCCTGTGCGCTTTTCACGGCATGATCCCGGGACCCTTCCCGGCCTCCGAGTCCGAGAAGGACGATGACCGATGTCGCTATGGAGCAATGCTTCAGTTTGCGTACCGCCCCTATCATCTCCTCGCAGCCGTCCTTCTTGCGCACTCTTGCCAACACCCTGTCGTCACCGCTCTCCAGCCCCAGGTAGACGATGCCCAAGCCCAGCCCTGCGAGACGCCTCAGCTCGTCCTCGCTCTTTTCATTGATATCCCTGGCGTTCGCGTATATTCCCACCCTCTCCAGACCTGGAAAAGCATCGCTCAGTTCGTGAAGTATGCTTTCCAGGCTGTCGCAGGGCAGGCAGAGCGCATTTCCGTCCGCCAGAAAGACACGCCTGGTGCCGGGTATCAGTCGCGAGGCTTGCTCTATATCCTCGCTTATTTCGTCGAGATCACGGGGTGCGAAAAACACGCCCGTATACGTCGGGCAGAAGGTGCAGGCGTTATGAGAGCACCCATAGGTCACCTGCAGGATGTAGCTTCCGGCCTCACTTGGAGGCCGGATGACCAATCCCCTGTATCGCATCCTTCTCCTTCAACCAAAAGCGCCGCTGGACTGCGCTTGGCTCAGTATACCATGCAGTCACTCAACTGGCTTGCCGGGGCTTCACCTGCAGGCTAGCCTTCTTTGCGCCCTCCCCAGGCTGCTCCTCCTGTGCCCAGTACCTCGCTCATGGTGCGCGGCCGGCCGCGGAAGTCCGCCCATGCCTGATCCTTGTACAGGAGTTGCTCGAAATGGTTGAAGAGATCGTCATCGACCGAGGGGCCGATGCGCGCGGAGAAAAAGTTCGCCGAGTCCAGGTTGACGTTGGGCTCGTCGGTCTCATAGTACATGAATCCGGCTTTTCCCAGATACGTGAGGAGCATGCGCCGGTAACTCTCCTTGTCCAGTCCGCTGCTCTCCAGGTCCCAATGCCAGGCATAGCCCGTGCATATGACTATCTTGTCGTCGAAGAAGCGATCCCGCAGCCCTATCTCCATCATCTTGTTGGCTATCCCCAAACCGCGCCAATCCTTGCTGACCTCGATAGCCATGGCTTCTATCAATCCCTTCCCCGACATCTTCCCCCACCTCTCCGCGGAACTCGGGGGGGCTATGGCCACGAATCCGATTATCCTTCCGTCCTCGCTATGCGCCAGGATAATCCTGCTTTCATCGCCTCTCGCGATACGTTCCAGGGCCTTCTTTTCACGCGAAGCCGGATAATTGGGTGCCGCGAAGGCGCCCATGCCCTCGTCCAGGCGCAACGAGGCTATGAGTTCGGGGCTCGCATCGGCCAGGATGCGGATTCTCCCCCGCGGCGTATCGATATCATCCGCGTGGTCCTCGTCCAACTCTTCCCTCTTTCCGCAGCCATACCACAACCTTATTTTCGCCGCGTGGAGAGGCGTTCAAAAGCGCGTTCCATCACGAGCCCGCCTCTGCCCCTCCTCCACCCGACTCGCCCGCGTGGCTTCCAGGGCCTCCTCCCGGGCATAACTATTAGGTTCTTCTCCAAGATATGTGGATTGCCACGGGGGTCTTATCACATATCTACCCACACTTCATAAAGAAGAACCAACTATAATATACCCGTCTTGTATACATATGACCTGTCGGATGGAAACGGAGTAACATGCGCAGCATCAGGGCTCGTGGGGCCACGGATGAATTGCTGGCCCTGGCAGGGACGAATCCCTGCCATAACATCCACGCCATCAATCAGATGGAGATTGAGGTAAAAGAGCGGGCATACTCCCTGCTCATACCGAATAAGATCTTTGAACTCTTCGGGATAGACCGTACCACCTTCCTCAACCCTCGGGGAGAGCGGGTCATCAAGACCATCGCCCCGCGCCAATCGGGATTTGTCATCGTCGAGGTGAGGGAGCATCCCGGAGACCGTGACTGCATTTATTTCCTGGAGATCGCGGATACCCCTTTCTTCAAGGTGGAGATAACTTTCCTCATCATCAATGATCCACACTCGCCCCGCTTCAATACCGATATCGACGACTCAGGACGCAGGACGAAGTTCGGCACCGCACGCCGCAACAGGGCCGAGGAGCTCAAGGCCATGCAGGCAGGTCTTGCGCCAGGACAGGTGCGTCGCGGGCTTCACCTGCTCAGGGATTTCATGCCCCTGGTGTTGCAGTTCCTCGCGGCCATGGGTCAGGATATGCTCGTCGCGGAACCTCTCGCGTACCACGATGCGATAATCTTCGAACGCTACGGCTTCAGCTACGTCCGCGGCAGGAAGAAGATGGACTACATCGACAAGGCCTTCCGTCCCGGTGGAGAATTGCATGCAAAACTGGACGGGAGTACTCCCTTCCGCCAGCCGGGGGCGGAAAGAACAGTACGCGGACGCAGTTGGGCGATACACGACGGCATCCTGGGCGAAGCATGGAAGGACATCGAGATGTACCGCCCCGTCTCCAACCCCTCACATATATGCACTTTCCCGGGAGGGGTTTACTGACGGCGGTACGACGGGTTCCATCTACAAACGTTTTCTCGTGCATATGCATCGCACAGACGCAAGCGCCCTTCATGCGCCATCTCCGGCAATGCCGGCAACAGCGCCACCAGACGGAGACTAGACGCGTAGCCGTTATGCAAGGCGGTATAATAGCCTTTGACGGCAGCGATAGACCAAGGGCGGTGTGTTAAGCCGTTGATGTAAAGGAGAAGGGGATGTCTGTCCGCGACCATATGAGTCCCGATCCCATAGTCGTTGCACCGGGTGATACCCTGCGCAGAGTCCGCCAGCTCATCAAGGACCATGGCCTGCGCCGTTTTCCGGTGGTCAAGAACGGCGGACTCGTCGGTATCGTGACGGACCGTGACGTGAGGCAGGCCGATATAAGCTCGGCCGTGATGCAGGAGAGGCGATACGTCGATTACGTGCTCGATCGCATCCAGGTCGAAGGCATCATGACACCTCATCCCATAACCGTGGCTCCCGCTGCGTCCATCGGGGAAGCCGCTCGTCTCATCCTCGAGAACAAGATCGGCGGCCTGCCCGTGATGGACGGTGAGAGCCTGGTCGGTATCATCACCGAAACCGACCTCATTAGAGCACTCATCGCGATGCTGGATGGCGGAGCACGGGACTGACCCCGCTCGCAGCGCCGACCGGGAGAGCGGTCTCTCCTGGTCGAGGCTAGCCCGAACAATATCCCGGTTGTCACATCCCCTCTACGTATCACCACTGGTCATCCTGGCCGCATCCTTGAGATATGCCTCACATACTGCAGCCGCATTCTACTGGTGGGGCATCTACCAGGTATTCGCTACTATCATCCCCCTTTGCGATCTCATCTGGCGCCGCCGTACCGGCCGTATAAGCGACTGGCATGTGAGCAAGCGCGAGGAACGCAGGTGGCCTGTGGTCTTCGGTATAGCCTACGCGGCTGCAGGCAGCCTGACCTTCTATCTTCTCTCGGGACCTTCGATCCTCCTGGCTTGCATGCTCAGCGGGTTGGCCCTCGGTATTATCACCTTCGTCGTAACATCCTTCTGGAAGATAAGCCTGCATCTCATGGGAAACGGATCCCTGGCCGTCATACTCCTGGCGGCCTTTGCGTCCCCCGTCAAGAGTATCCTCGGGCTGCTGCTCCTCGTTTACCTTGGCATGGTAGGATTGTCGCGCTATGCGGTCAGGGCTCACTCGTCCATGCAGATAATCGCCGGGGCGGCCACCGGGATCGGCGTTACGTGGCTGATATTCCGCGGCATGGGAATCGTCGTGTGAGCGCACGAAAGGCGTATGGCGGGGAGAGCTCCGTTCTTCCTTCCTGCAAAGCTCGTTATTTGACACCCAAAATTCCCGGTGGTAGTTTTTCTCTATCGAATATGGAGGTGGGACGATGATCGTCGTCATGTCGCAGGGCGCCAGCCGGGAACAGATAGATGCGGTGCTGCGCAAGATAGAGGAGTTCGGACTTCAGACCCACCCCATATACGGCGTACAGAAGACGGTTATCGGCGTCATCGGAGACGACAAGACCAAGGTCGTAGAGACCATGGCCGGATATCCCGGCGTAGAGCAGATCATCCCCATCCTCAAGCCCTACAAATTCGCATCGCGTGAAACCCACCCACAGGACACGGTCATCGATATCAGTGGGGTGAAAATAGGAGGGGATAAGCTGGCGGTGATGGCCGGCCCGTGCGCCGTCGAGAGCCGCGATCAGATAATCAACTCGGCCAGGCTGGTTAAACTGGCCGGCGGTTCCATCCTACGGGGTGGGGCATATAAACCGCGTACATCGCCCTACAGTTTCCAGGGTCTTGGCGAGGAGGGTCTCGCGCTACTTGCGGAGGCGCGCGAGGAGACCGGTCTCCCGGTGGTGACCGAGATCACCGACGCCCGCAAGATGGACCTCTTCTGCGCATATGCAGACGTCATCCAGGTAGGAGCGCGCAACATGCAGAATTTCGTTCTCCTCACCGAGATCGGGCGCAGCGGTCACCCGGTGCTCCTTAAACGGGGGCCGAGCGCAAAGATCGAGGATCTCCTGCTGGCGGCGGAATACATCATCAAGGAGGGAAACCGTAACATCATCCTCTGCGAACGTGGTATAAGCACCTTCGAGACCCATACGCGCAATACACTCGACCTCTCGGCGGTGGCGGCCCTGAAAAAACTCTCCCATCTGCCCGTCGTCGTCGACCCCAGCCATGCCGTAGGAATCTCCAGCCTTATCCCCGCCATGTCCCTGGCAGCGGTGGCCGCCGGCGCAGACGGCCTGATCATAGAGATACACCCCAATCCCAATACCGCCCTCTGTGATGGTCCTCAATCCCTGGATTTCGAGACTTTCACAAGCCTCATGACCAGGATACGTAAGGTAGCCCAAGCCATCGGCAGGGAGGCATGACGGCAAGGGGCACGGCGAGAAGTGGCGGGCTCGAGCAGCCAAGAACCATACCGACAACACCCATCATTTCAGCCCTGAGGGTGGTTTCACACCGCATAAAAAGACAGGTCCGGGATATTCATGATGGCCTTGACGAAATCGGCCTGTAGCTCCTCCTTGACGGGGTGCCTGATCATGAACATGTTTACCTCTACACGCTGATCCTTCTCGTCAGTGCGCAGGGGGTTGGGAATGGTCATGTATTCGTTGAGCCGGGTGAGATCCTCATAGAGTTCGTTCACAAGGTTGCGGTCCTGGTCGCGATAGATTCCCACCAGCGACATCTGGGTTGCATACTCGAAGAACACTACCCTGGAAATCCCGATGACTTTCTTGCTGTAGGTGAAGCAGTAGACGTCAAGGGGCGAGATGGATTCTACGACCCTCATCCTGTCGGGATCGACCGCCCGGAAGCCGGCCACCCTTTTTTCGAAGGCCCCCATCAGCACTGCCGCGTCCGTCCCATCACCGGCCAGGCAGGTCAGGCCCTTGAAGACCACGCCGCCCGCTATGATTACCCTGGATTGAGCGGGTCTGGAGGCCAGGATACCTTCCTTCAGCAGATCCTCTTCGCAATCCTCCTCGATGCCCTTCAGGAAGCCGTCCATGTCCACTCCGAAGCTGTAGAAGTTGATCCTCTGCCATCCCTCCAGCTCATGGCGGGCAAGTATCCCCAGTCCGGGTGCGTTTTTATAGTAGTAAAGGAACGCTCTCTGCTTGACCAAATCCGTTATCTCCTTTCGGCAGCCGCCGTGGCCCCTGGCTCCCTGCGCTTACGCCTCCCTGACAGGGATCGCGTACCTCGCAGCTCGGTTAATATTTCTGTGGTCCAACCCGAGATACCTTGATATTATCATTAAAGTCTCGTCTTTATATGTTGATAGTGGGCCCACCATACGGGATCTCGTTCCATTACATCAGCAGCAAGGTTGCCGCCGGGAGGGCCGCAAGCAGATCAGGCTTGATGTTCAAGGGACGATTCCCGGACGGATCCCAGCGATGAATCAGGAGGTGAGAAGGATGGTGCGCTTCTGGATCGGTTGGCCCATCTTCCGGGTGATTGCCACCGTCTATCACTTTCGTGCCAGCGGCTATGATAATGTCCCGCGCAAAGAGCCCTTGCTGGTGGTGGCCAACCACAACAGCCGCAAGGATCCCGTGGCTATAAACCTGGCCATGAAACGCCCCGTACGCTATATGGCCAAGAAAGAGGCCTTCGATCCGCGTAACAGCCTCCTGGAGTCTCTCATGGTACGCATCTTCTTCGCCTATCCCGTGGACCGGGAGCGGCCCGGACCAGATGCCATCCGCCGTACCATCGGCTTTTTGGACAGAGGAGACTGCGTGGGCATATTCCCTGAAGGCACGCGTTTCGAGGACGCGAAACTCCATCCTTTTACCCACGGCGCAGCTTATTTTGCTTGGAAAACAGGGGTTCGGGTTCTCCCCGTCGGGGTGACCGAGATCAAAGGCGAGGACTATCACATCAACATTGGCAAACCCTTCAAAGTCCCACAACTCGAGGGCAGACCGCACAAGGTGTTGCCCCAGATAACCACCCTCATCCGCGAGCGCATAAGGGAGATGCTCCCTGAGGACTGGGAAGACCTCGCTGAAGAGCCCGGTGAGGCCTGAAGCCTGATAATAGCGTACCCCGCCCGGGAACCGGGGGTCGGTCACGTGCAAGGCAGCTAAAGGAAGAAACGAACCGGGTGTTGCAAACCGAGAGAAAGCAAGGCCGCGCCCGGGCATAGCCTGTATAGAAAACCC
>QZKE01000003.1 GCA_003598015.1 Actinomycetota bacterium
CGCCACGAACCCTTTTGAGAGAAGAGACATACGGTGGGCGAAACGCAATACCTGACCCACACCCTACGGGGAAAAGAACGGATGGGCGCGAGCAGACGGCCAGCCCGGAGAACTACCAGGTCGGTCTCCGCGGAGCGTGTCAGCGGAGCGGGACCGTTACCTGGAGGCCCCGGGCGCGTAATAAGGATCAGCGGAGCGAGACCGTTACCCCAAGGCTCGGGCCGGAAGAAAGCTGCACGTGTACGTATCGGAAGTGTACCCGATATGCAACAATAGGACGAGAAAATAGAACGGGAGACGGCGGGGCGAAACATGAAGGATGCGGAAAACGGCGTCACGGAGAGAGCGGGAAACGCCGAACCAGCGGCCGTTTCCTCTCACCTCGATGCCTCATACGCGGAGCGCGGCCTCGGCGCGGCCGAGGTATCCGAGCGGGTCGCCCAGGGAAAGACCAACCGGGTAAAGGACGAGACGAGCCGCTCCCTCGCCTCCATCATCAGGGCCAACGTCTTCAACCGCTTCAACGCCATCCTGGGGGTGCTGGCGATCATCGTGATCGTCATCGGACCCATCAGGGATGCCCTCTTCGGCATGGTACTGGTCTTCAACACCCTTATCGGCATCGTCCAGGAGCTGCGCGCCAAGCGCACCCTCGACCGCCTCTCGTTGTTGAGCGCCCCCAGGGCCCGGGTCATGCGGGACGGCAAACACGTGGAGGTCTCCACGGGCGATATAGTTCTTGACGATCTCATCGAGCTGCAGGCCGGCGACCAGATACTCGTCGACGGCGTAGTGCTAGCTTCGGAGGGCATGGAAGTCGATGAGTCGCTGCTCACCGGGGAATCCGTACCCATAATGAAGAAGCCCGGCGACGGTCTTCTCTCGGGAAGCTTCGTGTCCGCCGGCTCCGGGCGGTTCCGGGCGACGGGGGTGGGAGAGGATGCATATGCCCAGAAGGTGGCGTCTGAAGCCAAACGCTACGCCCTGGTCAAATCGGACCTGCGCGACGCCATCAACACCATCCTGCGCTACATAACCTACATCATGATCCCCACGGGTATCCTGCTGGCTGTCAGCCAGCTCATAGCGGACAATACCTTCGACGACTCCATCATAGCCACGGTGGCCGGGCTGGTGGGCATGGTACCGGAAGGCCTGGTGCTGCTGACCAGCCTGGTGTTCGCGGTGAGCGCCGTCGCCCTCGCGCGGCGCAAGGTACTGGTACAGGAGCTCCCGGCCGTCGAGGGATTGGCCAGGGTGGACGTCATCTGCCTGGACAAGACGGGCACGCTGACCGAGGGCACGCTGGAGTTCGGCCGCATCGAGCCGCTGCATGGAGATGATGACCTGGACCAGGTTCTGGGAGCTTTCGCGGCGGCATCTCCCGCAGAGAACGCCACCCTGGCCGCCATAGCTTCGGCCTTCCCCCCACCCGCGGATTGGAGGGTAGGGTCCTCCGTGCCCTTCTCCTCGGCCCGTAAGTGGAGCGCCGTCTCCTTCGTGGAGCACGGTTCCTGGGTCCTGGGCGCGCCGGAGATGCTGCTGGGCGAAGCGGCGGACCGCGGGCTGAGGGAGAAGGCTGATTCCATAGCCCGCTCCGGCCTGCGGGTTCTGCTGCTCTCGCGGGCCGGGGCGGAGGTTACCGGCGAGACCCTCCCCGGGGGCCTGCAACCCGCCGCCCTGCTGGTCATAGAGGAGAAGATACGTCCGGATGCTGCCGAGACCCTCGACTATTTCACGGAGCAAGGCGTGGCGATCAAGGTGATATCCGGGGATAATGCGAGCACGGTAGCCTCAGTGGCCGAACGCGTGGGCGTGCCGGAGGCCGAGGAGGTCATGGATGCCCGCATGCTGCCCGAGGACTCCGAGGACCTCTCGGAGGTCATGGAGGAGAAAACCGTGTTCGGCCGCGTGGTGCCGGAGCAGAAGAGGATGATGGTGCATGCCCTGCAGTCCCGCGGCCACGTGGTGGCCATGACCGGGGACGGCGTCAACGACACCCTGGCCCTGAAGGACGCGGACATGGGGATAGCCATGGGCTCCGGAGCCCCCTCCACCAAGTCCGTAGCCCAGCTGGTGCTACTGGACGGCAGGTTCTCCACCTTGCCGGGGGTGGTGGCCGAGGGACGGCGCGTCATGGCCAATATGGAGAGGGTCGCCAACCTCTTCCTTACCAAGACCGTCTACGCCGCCCTCCTGGCGGTGGGCATCGCCATCATCGCCTGGCCTTATCCCTTCCTGCCCCGTCACATCTCGCTGGTGGGCTCGCTGACCATCGGGATACCGGCCTTCGCACTCTCCTTCGCTCCCAGCAAGCAGCGCTACCGGCCGGGACTGCTGCGCCGGGTGCTCTACTTCGCCGTCCCGGCGGGCTTTATCGCGGCCTTCGCAACTTTCACCGCCAACGCCATGGCCAAGGCCCACGGAGCCAGCCTGGAGGAATCCCGTACGGTGGCGGTCATCGTGCTCACCATCGTGGGATTGGCGGTTCTCGCCTACCTCTCGCGCCCGTTGTGGTCCTGGAGGGGAGCCCTGGTGGCGGTAATGGCAGGTTCTTTCGTGGGTGTACTGTCGATACCCTGGTTCAGGGAGTTCTTCATGTTGGATCTCCCGGGGCTTATCATCATGGTGCAGTCTCTGGGTATCGCGACCATCTTCGTCTTGCTGTTGGAGCTGTCCATGAGCTACATGCAACGCTATATCCGCAGGGGGTTTGAAGCGCCCCCCGCCCAGGATGAGCTCGGCGATGTCGAGACCCCAATGAGCGTCGCCGTGGATGACGATGATTAATGCGGCCGCGGGCCTCCGCGCCACCGCCCGCGCCGCGCTTTCTATACCCCCCGCGAAAGCGTAGATGCTATACTACCATGCGTGAATAACAGGAAAGCATGCGACGAGAAGAGCCTGGGCAGGAAGAACCGGCGGGATACGCTGGTCGTCATCGCCGTGGTCGTAGCGCTGGGTGCTCTCGCCGTCTTCCTGGTCATCCTGCTCAACCCCGGATATTCCAAAGAACCATACAGGCGCCAGGAATACGTCCTCGACGATTACGTCACCATCGTCGCCTACGGAAAGAATCAATCTCAAGTGGAGGGCGCGGTGGATGCCGCTTTCCAGGAGCTCTTCCGCGTCGAGGCCCTGGCCGATCGTTACGACCCGGAGAGCGAGATCTCGCGCGTCAACGCGTCGGCGGCATCCGGGGCCGTTGTCGTTTCGGATGACCTGTGGGAGATGTTCGCCACGGGCATGGAGCTCTACGAAGCCAGCGGCGGACTCTTCGACATAACCGTGGGACCCCTGGTGGACGTCTGGGACGTGATAGGGCGCGGTGAGCATGGGGATGCGCCGCCCACCGAAGAGGAGATAAAGCGGGCCATGGAGTCGGTCGGCGCCGATATGCTGGTACTCGACGAAGCGGCACACAGCGTCTCTTTCTCACGCGAGGGGATGATCGTCGACCTGGGTGGCCTGGCCAAGGGATATTCCCTGGACAGGGCGGAGGAGGTACTGCTTGCGCGGGGAGTCGAGTCGGGGATCATCGACATGATCAGCACCAGCCTGACCCTGGGCGACAAACCCGGCGCGGCGGGGGGGCCGAACTGGCAGATAGCTATCTCGAATCCGCGTGGGGAGGATTACCTGGCTACCTTCTCCTTCCCCGGGCGAAACTATATAAGCACCTCCGGGGATAACCAGCGCTATTTCGATTACGGGGGCGTACGCTACCATCATATAATCGATCCACGCACGGGATACCCCGCGAGAGGAGCAATTGCCGTCACCACCCTGGGAGCGAGGAACGGAGCCTGGGCGGATGCCATGTCCACCGCGGCCTTCATCATGGGCTATCCGGACGGGCTGAAGTGGGTGGAAGGCCTGGACTCCGAAGCTCTCATGGTGGATCCGGAGGGATACGTCCATATCACACCCGGCCTGGAGCCTTCGCTTACGAACCTCATGGAGAGCGTAACCCCGTAGCCTGCCGACATATTCGCTGGAAGATCCATGGTGCAGGAGGGGATACGGCTTGAGCTACGAAGCTCTAGCGGACAGGGATTCCAGCCTGCGCGCGAGTTCCGGCCGCTTCTCCTCCAGGGTTTTCACAAGCGCGTCCGCCGCGCTGGAGAGGGGACGCCTCCGCAGCAGTACGTAGTGGAATTCCCTGCGCAGATCCTTCGCCTTTACCTTGAGGGCCGCTACCCTGCCCTGCTGGATGTAGGCATCGGCCGCCCACAGGGATATGACCGAGACCCCATCACCCGCCGCTACAGCCTGGATCACGGCCATGGTGCTCCCGAACTGCATCGTCCCCTCGACCGCAGCCTCCAGGCCCAGGTCGGCGAGGATCCTCACCATATGGGAGCGTGTTCCCGAGCCCTCCTCCCGCCAGATGAAAGGTATGCCCTCCAGGTCGAGCGGCCCGATACTGCGCCTGCCGGCAAGCGGGTGGTTCGCGGGGGCGATGAAGACCAGGCGGTCCTCGCACAGGAGCCCGTAGCGCAGCCTCTCGTCCTCCTCGCGCAGGCCCACGCAACCGAGGTCAACCTCCCCCGCCCGCACCCTCTCCAGGACCCTTTCCGAGTCGGTTATGTCCAGGCATGGATCGGTAAGGGGATAGCGCTCGCGGTATCCGGCCAGGATGAGGGGCATGATATACTCCCCGGGGATATTGCTTGCGGCGATGGTCAGAGCCCCGGCGACCTCGCTGCGCCTTCCCTCCATCTCTCCCCTCAGCTGCGCTTCCATCTCGAGGATGCTGACGGCATACTCGAGGAAGGAACGTCCCGCCTCCGTAAGGCGGCTATGGCCGGTGGAGCGGTCGATCAGGGTGTTGCCGTAGTCCCTCTCCAGGGTCCGTATCTGGAAGCTGACGGCAGGCTGGGTAAGACCCAGGTTACGCGCCGCCGCGGAGAAACTTCCGGCGTTCGCTACCTCAACGAATATGCGCAGGCTTTTGGTATTCATAGTCTATATATTACAGGTTCTTCTCCGAGAAATGTGGGCGTCAGGCATAGGGGTCGGCCCTGGACTTATGCCTGAACCCTATGCCCGGCATCCATACTTGGGGATAATATGAGTGACACTTTCTCCCCCCTGCCCCCTTGGCTTTCTCAGGCATAAGTCCAGGGCCGACCCCTATGCCTGACGCTGCCTGAAAAAAATGGCGGAGATGCGTAAGAATCGAACTTACCCGGCGCCCGTTACGACACCGCACCGGTTTTGAAGACCGGGCCGCCCACCAGGACGGATGCACCTCCAATTAGATATTATAACCTGTTGGGATAATAATAATGGTCTGGAAGATTGCCTGGCTCGTGTGGTCTGCGCACCCACGCCCTCCGCCGAACCCCTTCGTCTGACCACTTACACCCGACAGCCTGCGGCGGTGTCCCAGCGCCGGGACAATTCCGATTGTCCAGGCCTGGCACGTGTACATCGGGTCGTTGATTCCTCTAGTACGCTATGCGGTAATCTCCGTCCCTGCGGGTCACCCTCTTCCTGTCCATGTACTCCAGCAGGGGGATGGCATACTTGCGGCTCGCCCCCAGCATGTCCCGGACATCGGACACCTCCAGTGTGCCCCGGGCGGAGAGATGGGAGCGGATACGCTCCTCCGCCTCCGCGATCCTGCCCCGGGCCAGGAAATAGTCCGGGTTTACCTGCTCGATCTCCCCTTCCTCCAGGAGGATCCCCAGGATGTCGCGCAGCTTGTTCCTGTCCAGGCCGGTTACCTCCAGCATCTCCTTGAAGAGGGGAGGGCCGAATCCACCCTCTCGGATGGCCCGCAGCAGCTCGTCCTTGCGTGCGCTCTCCTCCCGGGAGAGCGACCTGCCCCGGCCGGCCACCCTCACCTTTCCCGCCTCCACCTCGAGCATACCGGCGGCGACCGCGCTGCGCAGCAGGGCCTCGAACACGTCCAGGCCCAATCCGGCATCCAGGCGCTGCCGCAGGGCTTCCTTCTCTATCCCCGGCTTGAGCGGATTGGCATCGTGCAGTTGCGAGGTGAGCGATGTCATGCGCCCCTGCAGCGAGGAGAGGATGGATGGGGTCACGTACATGGATTCGCCATCGCCGGAGATCTCGACCATCCCCCCCTGCGCGAGCAGTTCGTCGAGGGCCGACGCGAGCTCCGCTTCCCTCATCTCCGTCCAGGAGAGCAATTCCCGCCGGGAGAGTGGCAGCGCCCTTTCCTCCACCACGAGCAGGACCAGCTCCTGGGGGATGCCCTCCTCCCGGGTCTCCAGGTTCTCCAGGATTGCGGCTTGGTGGTGGCGGTGTTTCCTGGGATGGGAATCGAGGACCAGTCCCCCTCCTATGGTGGTGACAGGGGAGTAGCTGCGCAGGATATAGCGGTCCTTGTACAGCGCGATGACCGGCCTCTCCAGGCGGAACTGCACGTAGGAACTCTCCCCGGGAAGCAACTCCTCCTTGCCGCCGAGGAGAATAACCCGCGCCATGACCTCCCTGGTACCGTGGTGAAAACGCACGCGGGTGCGGTTCTTCAACGGGCGGGATGAACCGGCCAGGAGATGGAGGAGGCCGTCCACCATGAGGGTGGGGTGAAGGTGCCCCGGGGTGCCGATGACGTCGCCCCGTTCGATCTCCTCGGTAGAGATACCCGGCAGGTTCAGGGCTACCCTCTGGCCGGCACTGGCTCTTTCCACGTCCTCCCCATGCACCTGGATATTGCGCACCCGTACCTTTCTGCCGGAGGGCTGGATCACCGCCTCGTCTCCGTCGCACACGCTTCCCTCCCACAGGGTTCCGGTGATCACCGTTCCGATCCCCTTGAGGGTGAAGACGCGGTCTACGGGAAGGCGGAACGGCCCCTCGGAGTCACGCTTGCCCACCCTGGCGGCGGCCTTCGCGATGGTCTCCCGGAGTTCGTCCAATCCCCGGCCGGTGCGGCTCGAGGTCACGACGATCTCCGCTCCTTCCAGGACGGTGCCGCTGACGGCCTCGGCCACGTCCTCCTCGACCAGTTCCAGCATGTCCTCGTCGACGAGGTCGGACTTGGTGATAACCACCACCCCTTCCTCGACGCCGAGAAGGTCCACGATGGCCAGATGCTCCGTGGTCTGCGGCATCACCCCGTCGTCTGCCGCCACCACCAGGAGCACCATGTCGAAGCCGGTGGCGCCGGCCAGCATGTTCTTCACGAAGTGCTCGTGTCCGGGCACGTCGACCACACCCGCGGTGATCCCGCCGGGCAGTTCGATGTCCGCGAAGCCCAGCTCGATGGATATCCCGCGCTCTTTCTCCTCCTTGAGACGGTCGGTATCGATGCCGGTGAGGGCCTTGATCAGTTCGGTCTTACCGTGGTCTATATGTCCGGCGGTGCCGATGATGAAATTTTTCATGATGGCTGCTCGCAGGGTCCCGCATCAGTCTTCGCTTGCCGCGATGGACTCCAGCGCCGCGGCTATAAGGCCCGTTTCGTCATCGCGCACCGTGCGCATGTCCAGGATGACGCGGTCGCCGGAGATGCGGCAGACGACCGGCGGGTCCGCCGCGCGCAGTCGTTCCTCCAGGTGATTCGCCTTGTATGATGGGGAAGTAAGGGCAACCGTCCAGGTGGGAAGGCTTTCCATGGGCAGGGCGCCTCCGCCTGCGCGCGATACGTCCTCTATCACCTCAGCCTCGAGATCGCCGCAGGCCGCCAGCTTCTTCGCCAGCCCCCGGGCCCTTTTACGCAGGGTCTCCGGGTCGGCCGTGAGCATGGCCAGCGTGGGTATCTCCACCGCCGCCCGCTCGGGGTCGAAGTAGTGGTGGAGGGTTGCTTCCATGGCGGCGATGGTCAGCTTGTCCACGCGCACCGCCCTGGCGAGGGGGTGTCTGGCCATGGCCTCCACCAGGTCCGATCTGCCCAGGATCACGCCGCCCTGCGGGCCGCCCAGGAGCTTGTCCCCGCTGAAACAGACCAGGTCGGATCCTTCTTCGAGGGAGCGCATGATGGTGGGTTCGTAGGGGAGCCCATGCTCCGAGAGGTCGATGTACACGCCACTCCCCAGGTCGTCGAGGAGCACCAGCTCGAATTCGCGCGCGAGCCCGGCGAGCTCCCTGATACTCGCCTCGGACGTGAAGCCCATGATGCGGTAATTGCTGGGGTGGGCGCGCATGATCATTGCCGTTTCGCTGGTTATGGCGCGGCGGTAGTCTTCCAGGTAGGTCTTGTTCGTGGTGCCCACCTCGACCAGGCGGGCCCCGCTCTGGGCCATGACCTCGGGCAACCTGAAGGAGCCCCCGATCTCTATCAACTGTCCCCTGCTGACGATGACATCCCTGCCGGAGGCGTGGGCGGTGAGGGCGAGGAGCACGGCCGCCGCGTTGTTGTTCACCACCAGGGCCGCCTCGGCGCCGGTGAGGTCGCAGAGCAGCTTGTTCAGGTGGACCTGGCGGGATCCGCGCGTGCCGTCCTCGAGCAGGAATTCCAGGTTGTTGTAGTATGTACCCGCCATGGTCAGGGCATCCAGGGCGGCCTCGCTGAGCAGGGAGCGGCCCAGGTTGGTGTGGATGACGACCCCGGTGGCGTTGACTACCCTGCGCAAGCTATGCTGCATCCTCTCCTCCACTTCCTTCTCCACCAGTGTGACCAGCTCGTCGGTGTCCGTCTTGATCCCGTCCAGGGACATCTCGTCCCTGGCCGCCAGGATGGCCCCTCGCACTCCCTCCAGTACCACCCGGGAGGCCTCGGTCACCAACTCACGCGGTACGCCCCCGCCCAGCTTGCGGCTGCGGTATACCGCCTGGATGAGGTCGTTTACCGAGGACAGGCTCCTGAGATACTCCTTCTTTTCCATGTTCTATAGTTTACATGATAGGTATGGCCGATTGCAGCGCGAAAGCGCGGCGACGCCCTTCGGGCACACTTCCGATACGTACACGTGCCAGGCCAGGACTGGCTGCGCCAGGACTGGCGCTGGACACCGTCGCGTCACCCTTCGGGCGCCGCTGTCGCTTACGCGATACAGACTATCGTACGGGGTTGCTCAGATGGTGACCGAGTTGGTGGCCGCAAGCATGGTGGTGAGGATGTCGTACATGTTGCTGACCGTGCCTACCGCCACCTTGTCCTTGCAGCCGAAGAAATCGAGGCAGGTACCGCAGACCAGGATCTCTACCCCCATGCCGTGCAGGTTGCGCAGGGCCTCCACCGTGTCCTCCCCCTCCACGGACAGAAGCACACCACGGTTGAAGAGGACCATCCTCCATGGCGGAGGGTCGTTCTCGGCCAGGGTGTTCAAGAAAGCTTTGACGAGTATCTTTCCCAGCTCCGCGCTACCGCGTCCCATGATGTCCTCCGATAGCACCACCACGATGCGTTGATCCGTGGCGGCCCCGGCTGTATCCTGCCCGGCGTCCGGCTGGTCTCCCGGGCCGGAGAGCATGATCCTGAAGATATCTCCCTCTTCCGCCACGTCAACCTTGCAGCCCTGGGAGGATGCGAAGCGGCAGACGTTGTCGCGTGCCGTGGGATTGTCCACCAGCACCTCGATCTCAACCGCGCCGCTCTTCAATGCGTCCCTGGTCCGGACCACCGGGGCGGGACAGGCCAGGCCCCGCGCGTCCACCAGCTCACCCATGCTACCTCCTTGCTCTTGTCCCCTTATGGCACCACCCTGACCAGGGGAGATGCGTTCTCGAAAAACCGGCCTATCCGTGTCCAGCCCTCTTCTCCTAACTGTTGCGCAAAGACCTCGAGCCCGTGTGGGGGAAGGGCGACGAGCAGTCCGCCCGATGTCTGGGGGTCGTACAGGAGGTCCCGTTCGACCTCGTCCAATCCTTGCGGCACCTCTACCCTGGCTGCCAGGAAATCGCGGTTCTTATGTGCCCCCGCCGGGATCATGCCCAAAGCGGCCATCTCGCGTACGTGTTCGTAGACGGGCAGCAGCGCCATGCGGATCTCGCAGCCCAGGCCTTGATCGGGGAGCATATTGAGGAGATGTCCCACCAACGCGAAGCCGGTGACATCGGTGCAGGCGTGGGCTCCCGCCAGTACGGCGGCCCTGGATGCTGTCGAGTTAAGCCTCGCCATGCCCTCAATCGCCTCCGCCATCTCCGCTTCGCTGATAAAATCCCCCTTTAGAGCCGTGGCCAGTATGCCCGTGCCCAGGGGTTTGGTGAGGACGAGGATATCGCCGGGCTCCGCGCCCAGGCTGGTCATGATGCGTTCGGGGTGTACCCTGCCCGTGACCGCCAGGCCGTACTTGGGCTCCTCGTCATCCACGGTGTGGCCTCCCAGCAGGACGGCTCCGGCCTCCCGCACCTTGGCCAATCCTCCTTCAAGTATCCTGGCCAGGATCTCCATCCCCAGGGAGCAGGGAAAACAGGCTATATTCATGGCCGAGAGGGGAGTGCCCCCCATGGCATAGATGTCGCTCAGGGCGTTGGCCGCCGCGATCTGCCCGAAGAGATAGGGGTCGTCCACGATAGGGGTGAAGAAATCCAGGGTATGTACCAGGGCCGTCTCCTCGTCGAGCATGAACACGGCGGCATCGTCGGGAGTATCCAGTCCCACCAGGATCTCCCGCCGCATGTCCCCCGGGGGCAGCAAGCGCAGCACTTTCTCGAGGTCCTCCGGACCCACTTTTGCCGCTCACCCCGATTTGCTGGAGAGAAGGGTCAGCCGGATCTTCTCTGACATTATAAGACCTCCTGATAGGCTTGATAATATAACATTATCAGGGGTCGTGTCAGCGATCTTCGCCGGGGTGCTTAATCCATCAGCTCACCCAGGCTGCGGGCTATTTCGACCACCAGGTGCTCTCCGGCGATGTGGGCGTCGTGCAGTGCAGTCGGATGGCTCTTGATCGCCCCCCGGCGGTCGATGCGGAAAAAGAGTAGCCGCTCGTAGTACTTGATATCCAGGACGTCGAAGAACATGTCCATTACCTTGAGGGCGCCATCGAAAGTGCGGGGATCGTTGACGCCGGCGGTGGCGAGAAAGAGGCCTCGCCTGGCATGCCTCGACAGGGGATCGGTGATATCCTCCTCCAGGAGGAACTTCCTCGCCCACATGCATTGATGTCTGTCAATAAAGGCCTTGGTCTGGGCATTCAGAGAGTTGAAATAGATGGGCGCGGCCAGGATGATGCCGTTGGCGGAGGTGGTGAGGTTATATATCTTATCCATGGCGTCGTCCACGCTGCACTCACCCGTCTTGTCGCAATCACGGCAGCCCTGGCATGGGTATATGTCGCGGTTGCAGAGGATTATCTTGTTTGTGGTCGCTCCCGCCTCCTTGGCCCCTTTGAGGGCTTCGTCGAGGAGAAGGGATGAGTTCCCGTTCACGCGAGGACTCCCCGCGACTCCCAGGATCTTTACCATGGATGCTCCCCCCAAGCAAGCTCACCAAGTTTTAGCGTATTTTATCCGATAGGCAGGATATCCGCAAATCCCAGGCCCGGATCCGCCGCCGGGGCAAACCGCCTGTCGCATGCAAGCAACTGTACACTATGCTATGGTGCCGGCCTCGCGCAGGTCCGCTATGGCGCTTGCTCCGTACCCTACTTCCTGGAGAAGGGCGTCGGTCTGTTCCCCGAGGCGGGGTGGAGGTGATGCGAAACGCGGGGGGGTCACGGACAGCTTGTAGGGGCTTCCCAGCTGCTTAACCGTGTTTTCCTGGTCTTTTATCTCAACAACCATGTTGCGGTGGCGTACCTGGGGGTCGTCCAGGGCCTCCACGATGCTGGCCAGCGGGGCATGCGGGACGTCGTTCTCGGTGAGGGTACTCATCCATTCCTCCAGGGGGCGCCGGCGGATAGCCTCCGCTACCAGGGGAGTAAGCTCCTGGCCGCGCATGGCGCGCTCGACAGTGTTGAGGCCCTTGTACTCCTCCATCCCCAGGGCATCGCAGAGGCTGTCCCAGAACCAGTCCTCGTGGGCTATGCCGATGGCCAGTCTTTCCCCATCCGAGGTCTCGAAGATGCCGTAATGCGGCAGGGTATGCAGCATGTTCCCCATGGGTTCATCCCCGGTCTCCAGGTAGGGGCCGATGCTGTTATGCAGCAGGAACACCGCGCAGTCCAACATGGAGATGTCCACGAACTGGCCCTCTCCGGTCTTTTCCCTGGCCAGCAGGGCGGCCTGGATGGCGATGACGGAGTTCAGGGCCGAGGTTATATCCGCCACCTCGAACCCCAGCACGACCGCTTTACCTCTCTCATCCTTGGTCAGGCCTAGAACACCCCCTATACCCAGGTAGTTTATATCGTGGCCGGGACGGTCGCGGTAGGGGCCGTCCTGTCCGAAACCGCTGATGGAACAGTAGATGATGCGGGGATTTATGGCCTTCAGCGTCTCGTAATCCACTCCCAGCCGGGCGGTGGTGCCGGGCCGGAACCCTTCCACCACCACGTCGGCCGTGCGCGCCAGCCTGCGGAAGGCCTCCTGGGCGCCGGGATCCTTGAGGTTGAGGGCGATACTCTTCTTGTTGCGGTTGATCTGGTTGAAGAGGAAACGGAACGTGCGCGCGTGGTCGCCGGTACGCGGGGGCTCGACCTTGATCACCTCGGCGCCGAAATCGGCCAGGATCATGGTACACAGGGGTCCGGGATAGAGCATGGTGAGGTCAAGCACGCGGATACCCTCGAGCGGCATGGTCATTTCGTACCTCCTGTTCGTAGGCCGTCCGGTCAGGTCCTGCTTTATGCCATCACCATTATATTGACCGGTGATGGGGAGGGAAAGGAAGAGAAGAACAGGGTCTTTCCCCGTACCGCCGCCCAGCCGGCGGTAGGCATGGCAAGGGGCCCGTTAGTCATAAGCGGTGAAGAGCAGGGACAACGCAGGCGTTAGGGGAAGAAGCGAGATATTTGCTGCCGGGCGAGAGGATTTGAACCCTGAAGATAAAATGGTCGGGGTGAGAGGATTTGAACCTCCGACCTCTGCGTCCCGAACGCAGCGCGCTGACCAAACTGCGCCACACCCCGACCGATATCGCATGCTCTATGGGAAGGCCGTACCGCCTGGCCCGACAGTTCCCCATTATACATATACGGTAGTTAAAACGCTAAAGATGAGGTTGCTGTCCGGCGACCGCCCGAAACGTCCCCCGCGCTGCTTTCCCCACCACCGCCTCCGGGTGACCATCATCCGCCAGGGACACCCGGGAATACGATGGCAGGCCCATTCAAGCGCTCAGCGCCGCGAAGAACGCATCGACCAGCTCCCCGCCGCCCAAGAGGGTCGTGATTTCCATGGCATAGCTTTCGCCGCCAGCAGTCGTCAGAGTGAAATAGGCCATGTTGCTTGACCTATCCACCGCCACGCTCACCTCGCTGCGGGGCCAACGCGCGGCCTCCTTTTTGATCTTGAACTTGAATCCCCGGGGCCGGTAATCGAAAGCGAAGATCGTGTTTGCTCCGACCGCGATGAAGACGGGATTGGGCAGCCGAGAGGTTCTGGAGAGCGCCCCCGCCCCTCCCGAGAGCTTGGAAGCGAGCACCGATCTCATCGATCCCGCATGGCTGCAGGTCATGGCCGCCACGATCGGCTCGTCACAGTATGGCTGAACGGCATCTACCATCCTGGCCATCTGTTTCTCGGATTTCGGATCCACAGCATCACCTTGCCTATCAATGCTCCTGCATTCTTCAGGAGCGGACGCGCGAGCTACTCGATCTCCTCTATGGCCAGGGGATACTTGCTGGTCAGCTCGCAGCCGTCTTTCTCGATTACGATGGGGTTCTCGTAGCGAAAGCCTACATCGTCCTCGGGGGCGGCGTACTGCATGGCCAGGATGACCATCTCGTTTTCCTGGTAGTTATGGTCCGGGTCAGTCCAGTAGGGGATGGGCACGTCCATACTCGCTCCCACCCGCCACTCATCGCCGAAGAGCCCGATACCATGCTCCACGCCTGGGAGGATGAAATCGGAGCATCCCCGTTCCTCGGCGAACCTGCCGCATTCCGTGATGAGGTCGCCCGGGGTGGCACCCGCGCGGTAGCTATCGGCTACGAACTGCACGCAGGCTGCGAAGTTCTCTGCGTGCCAGCGCTGCCGCTGCGTGGACGGGGCGATGAAGTAGTTGTGGGAATGGTCCCCCAGGGCCAGTTTGAACATGGCGTGCAGGTCGAACATGAGCGCCTCTCCCGCGGCGAACTCCTTGGTGGTGGGAGGGGTGCAGGCCCCCAGCCCCGTGCGCCAACCGCTGGATATCTCGTTGAGGCCGGCGAAGTTCCACTCCGATACGCTGCCCTCCCGCCGCATGGCGAGGGCCGCTATCCCCGCGAGCTCGGTCTCGGTCATACCCTTCCAGCCGCCGTTCTCGATGGCCTCGCGCGCCGCCTTGTGGCCCGCGTCAACGATGCGTCCGGCCTCCCGGAAGCGGTTGATGGTCCCCTCATCCTTGATGAGGGAGGCGGTGTCGACGATATCGTGGGCGTTCACGAAGATGAAATCCGGCAGGGCCGCCGAGAAACGCTCGAATTCGTAATGGGTCATCCAGCCCTCCGCTGTATAGGTGGCCATACCGGTCTCATAACCCAGGCGTCCCTTCGCGATGCCCAGTTCGTCCTCGATGAAGTACTGTATGGTCTCGATCTGGTCGGCCCCGCCGGCGCCGAAATAGCCGCGCACGTGATCCTCGTCCAGCCAGGTCTCGCTGAGCAGGCGCGCCGAGTCGATGACGAAGGTGAAGACGGTCGGCAGCCCCTCGGCGGGGATGACCATAAAGCTGCGCCAGGGCACGAAGGCATCCAGGACGAAACTCATGGTGCGGATGCGTGACGCAAGGTAGGCATCCAGGTCGCGCTCTCTCATGCCCTCCTGGATATCCCTCAAGCGTCTTTCGATGTCCACGGCGTAAGGGTCATCTGTATTGTATTCAGGCATCTCAGACATCTGCATCATCTCCCTAGCTTGCAGCGTCAGTATTCGGTGGGAATAGTGGCGAGAACCTTATTGAGCTTATCGACCAGGGGAGCCAGGCGCAGCGCCTTGGCCATGTTGCCCCGCAGGGAAAGCTTGCGGGAAGTCAGAGCCCTCACCGCGCCCAGTTCGCCCCGGGTTATCTGTGCGAACGTGACGTAATCCGCGATGATCCTGAACTCCGCCTTGGGGCCTTCACCCTCGCCGGTCTCGAAACCGGTCACCTTTCCGTCCTCGAAGGCCACATGGAAGTAGCGCTCCTTCCCGTCGGGGCAGTTCCTGTAGATATTGGTCATGGAGCTGGTGACGTGGTGCAGGGTCTCCTGTGTCAACTTCTCCTCGGCGAGCCGGCGCCCCTCCTCGGCCCACTCCGGGCTCAGGTAAACGAAACTGGCCATGGAGTTCTCCTTTCCCTATTTGAACCGATCACGTGTTTATCAAGGCTATGGTACCACGCGCCCGCCGAATGGGCCCGTATCGGATCGCCACTATCTGGGGAAGGTATAGCGCAGGCCTTTCATCTTGCCCAGGACCAGCAGGAAGGCCACCTTGGGGACGCTCACCGGGGACATGGCGAAGGTGCTCACCTTGAGGCGTCGCAAGGCGATGTTGAGGATATTGTCGCAGTGCCCGCAGGTGTTCAGTTCGTCCACGACCTTGTAGGAATCGCGTACTTGAGGCAGCACCTCCTCGCAGGCGCATTTGCCGAGGACCATCACCGGCTCCTCGAGGCCCGCGAGCTGCTCCTGCTCGAAGCCCTTCCCCGTCACTATGGTCAGCGGGCGTCCCTCGAGCTCCTCCGGGGTGTGTGATTCGTTGACCACGAGTTCCAGCACCTGTACCGCGTGCCCCATGCAGCCCTCGAAGCATGCGCCCTCTTTCCCTATCACGAAGTTGATGCTTTCCGGCAGGTGGGACTGAAACTCCCAGCTAATCTTCTCCTGCGGTGGCAGTTCGCCGTCCAGGGTGATGCGGTCCGGATCGGCTATGCCGAGGCCCTGCTCCGCGGCGAGCTTGACGTGTTTTATCTTTTCCGCGTCATGGCCGAGCACGCGCGCGGCGACGGCGTCCACCGCCACCGTGTCGGTCCCCCCGAACACCAGGTCCTTATCGTACAGCAGGCCGTCCACGTAGCGCCCCGCCGGCATGGGGCCGCCGGCGACGACCTTGAGGGCGTCGACGAGCGTGAAATCAGGCTTGATGAAATGGTAGATGTCCACGATTTTCTGGTGCAGGTCGCGGTTATGATGGCGGGCGCGGTCCTCGTCGTAGAGGAGGCCCATCTGGTTCTTGAGCCCCGCCGTCATCTGGGCCTGGCAGTGTGCCTTGAGCACGGGCATGTTGAGATAGAACGCGTTCCGTCTGTCCTCGACGAGGTGGCGGTATAGAATCCCCGGGAACTCGTAGCGCTCGTCGGATCCCTCACGGAGGGTAACCATTACAGGCTTCTCCTCATCCAGGTAGAGGCACTTCGCCCCCATTTTTTTCGCGTCCTTGTCGATGCCGGCGGCCGCATAACAATGGCGGGTAAAGTTCCCCTGCGAGCAGTTCTCCATGATGAATATCTTCTTGTCAGGCCCGGATTCCCTGATCACCCTTACTGCCGCGCCGATGATTTCGGGGGACGTGAACAGGTGTTTGTGGTGCCAGACGCCGTTGATCTTGATGAAAACCGAGCTGCATTCGCGGAGCCTGGATTTAATTTCCTCGAAGCAATCGAAGATCTCGCGCACAGCCTTGACGGGATCGGAGCCAACCCTGCGAACCGCGACGCGCGTCGTATTCATCACTACCCCCTCCCTGGGACTTCCTTTCAGCCCGCACCGCTGAAGGACGGTCCCCATCTCCATTTAACCTGTTTTCCGCATGCATCGCGGGCATCGCCGGAATTATACTATGAGCCGCGTGCCTTGCGGCAGGGGGAGAGTGGCGGACGGTCTCATTCAGGAATACCGGGGGAGCATACGGCGAATGCCCCCGCCCGCCCCTCAGCCTCCCTGCGAGTCCGCCAGCACTTCCATCAGGTCCACGTGCACCCAGGATGTGTCGTAATAGCCGTGTAGGGACCACATCTCCAGGTCCTGGTTGTCCATGAGCACGTGATGGCCCTTGATTGACTGTGAGGTATCCGTGCCGTAATAATCGCAGCGGGCCGGGTTCAGAAAGTCGATTATCCACATGGCGCTCGTTGCGTCGATCTCCCCGTAATGCTCGTCGAGGAGAGTCAGCATGGTGTCGTATCTCCACGGCGAGCTGCTGCTGCTGCCGGGGAGCGATGGATAGGTAAGCGACATCAGGGGGATGATGTAATGGTTGGTCATGGCTACGAGGTCGGGGTATTCCTCATTCTGCCGTGGGAAGAAGCCACATGCCAGGCCGGGACCGCCATCCGGCTGTACGGCGCTCCCCGGTCCATCGAACCACTCCGGGTCGACGTAGTCCGGCCATCTCACCATCACGCCCTTCTCCAGGCTGGTGCAGGACGGATGCTCCTCCGGCTCGACTAGGCTGTTGCCTACGACTTCTCCGTCCACGATCTCCCATTCCCCAGCACCGTCCGCGCCCGCGGGAAAAGCGGCATTGTAACCTTGGTTAAGGCAGGGACAGAGCAAGCCCAGCAGGCCGAAGAACAGCCGGGCGAGATATTTCTGCAGGTAATGCCCGGGGGGAAGCAGGCTCGAGGCAAAGGTTTCCAGGACCGCTGCTCCATGTTGTTCCCCGTCCGAGATGAGATAGAGCCAGGGTACTGCCCGGTCGGAATCACGGATCATGGCGATACCCTCGTCGAGGGAGCCCGCGAACTGTGTCACCTTCCGGCACAGGAGTAAGGTGCCTTCGCCGCTTATCAGGGGCCGGGTGAATATGGAATAGACCACGTCCATGGCACAGCTCACCCCCTCCGTGTTCATGCCCGTGGGGATGCCCACGAAAGCGGGAGCGGCCGAGGTCACGAAGGGATAGCCCTGCGTGGGGTTATGCACTATTATCATGGCTTCGTCCGAGAAGATATCCCCGCCCGTGGGAAACATGAAATCACGGCCGTGAAACAGCCTGCCGTCGTCGGTCGCATCCCCGAAGACCGCGAACTCGTTACAGAAAATGGCTCCGAAGCCTACGTATATGCTTTCCAGGGTATCCATACCTGCGTTGAGGGTCAGCAGGTCCCGGTATCCGACGTCGTATCCAAGGTCCCGGCAGGCATCGGATATGCCCCGCATCTCCGTGAGGAATTCCTCGGGTATGGCGTCCTGGTTGGCCGCTACCATTATCTTGAGGAGATTCCACAGCAGGTTCCACAACCAGGGAAACTGCCTCAAGTCCAGGGCTATTCCCATGTCTTCGAGCAGCTCAAAAAAGACGTTCTCCAGGTAGTCCTTGGCCACCCTCTCTACGCTCTGCGGGCAGAGGTAGCCCTCCGCGTAACCTCTCTGGTAGGCGTCTCCTGCGAGATACAGGAGCCTCTTTCCCGCGCTGTTCTCCGCGAGATAACTGTCGCCCCACGTGGCTATCACCTGGAAATCTTCAGGGGATATGGGATTGGACAGCTCGAGGGCGCTCTCCACCTCGATGCTTCCGCCTTCCAGCGCGTCGCCGACCTTCTCCGCGCCAGTCTCCGCGGGTGGGTCGTTCTGCGCAGGGCACTCTGACCCCGCCACCGCGGCCAGGGGCAAGACCATGGCCACCAGCAGCAAGGCCATGAGTATGACGAAGACCGCCGCAGCTCTTTCCTTTCCGGGAATCCACGCGTTAAGACGATGCAGGCCCATTCTTTCCCCCCCTGATCTCGAGACCGACCTCCGTCAAACCGGCAATACGCTACATGGAGTGGAGTGTATTATAAATACAATAACTCATTTCCATGGCGAAGCAAGCGTCTCGTATGGCTGGAGGGGGTCTGAGCGATGCCGGTCCGGACGCTGCATAACATCCGGCCGACGGATACTCGAGTGAGCATGGAGCAGGCCGCTGGTCCATGCGATGATCATAATCGGCGCTTGTGGTCAGGCGTGGACGGTGATGGTGGATGCGGAAAAAGGGAGGTCATAGATGCCTGCGGCTGCAAGAGATGCTGCGTCGGTCATCATCCTGCGTGATGTCCCTCGAGGAGACGGCTTCGAGGTACTCATGCTGAGAAGGCATGCCAGCAGCGTTTTCGCTGCCGGTATGTTTGTTTTTCCCGGGGGGGCGGTGGAGGAATGCGATTGCGAAGAGGGCACGGCCGGGTTATGCGCGGGGATCGGCCTGCAGGAAGCCGCGTCCATCATCGCCGACGCGCCCTCCCCGGAACAGGCTTTGGGGCTCTTTGTCGCGGGCGTCAGGGAGACCTTCGAGGAGGCCGGGATTCTTCTCGCCTGTGAGGCCTCGGGGAAGCTCCTTTCCTACCGGGGAGAGGGGGCGGCTCGCTTTGCCGCTCGCCGCGAGGCGATAAGGGATGGCGAGATCACCTTCCGGGAGATGATCCTGCGCGAGAACCTCTCCCTGGCCCTTGACCGCCTGGTGTATTTCGCGCATTGGATCACCCCCGAGCTCTCGCCCATACGCTTCGATACCCGCTTTTTCCTGGCTCCCGCTCCCCCCGGACAGGGGGCATTTCATGATGATATCGAGACCACGGCTCACGTGTGGATCGCACCCCGGGAGGCCCTGGCAAGAAACGAGAAAGGGGCGTTGGCCATGCTCCCCCCCACCATGGTCAATCTCATGAACCTTGCGCGTTTCTCGAGCGTGGAGGATGCCCTGGCTTCAAGCGTAGGACGGGATATACCCGTTGTCGCCCCCCAGGTGAGCTTCGAGGGCGGCAGGATGAGGCTTCTTCTCCCCGCGGATCCCGACAGCCCATGATAGGGTGGCCTGGAGAACTCCCTTTCTATCTCGAATACGCGGTGATGTTGCCCCCGTGGCGGCGAGGGGCAATAATGGGAATGATCGCAGATTGGCACGGCAAATGATTCAGTGACGTATAGGGGGGAGTTTTTATGGGTTATCCGCGGCAGGTGGTCAAGGCCTTTCTCTCCCTTTGGCCCCTCACCCATGTGGTTAAAAAGCTCAGCGCGTATACGCCCTTCCGCCAGCTCTTCGCTCCGCTGGTGAAGGAAGGCATATTCGATGTGACCTTCATCCCCGTTGCTGAGGATATACCCGCACCCCAGAATATGGCGCTGCCGCGCCAGGCTATCGCCGAGCTGATCAAGGCCTCCTCGCACCGCTTCATCCACAACGGCTGCATCTGCCGCAACCAGGAGGGGTGCGTCAACTATCCGAGGGAACTGGGGTGTATCTTCCTGGGAGAGGCGGCCTCGCGCCTGCATCCTTCCATAGGGCACCGCGCCGGTGTGGAGGAATGCCTGGAGCACCTGGAGAAGGCGTCGCAAACGGGGCTGACGGGAATGATCGGGCGCATCTGGTTCGATGCCACCACCCTGGGGCTGCTGCACGATTTCCGCAACTTCCTGGTGGTGTGCTTCTGCTGCGACTGCTGCTGCCTGGTACGCGCGGATATGAGGAAGGCGGGGAAGGGATTCAAGGACACCATCAAGAAACTGGATACGGTGCGCATAACGGTCACCGATGCATGCGTGGGGTGCGGTACCTGTGTAAAGACGTGCTTCATAGGGGCGGCGGAGTTGAGCGGTGGCAGGTCGCGCATGGACCCCGAGCTGTGCAAGGGATGCGGCCGCTGCGCCCTGGCCTGCCCCAACCAGGCCATCCAGGTCGACTTCGACACGGAGGGCGCCGTCTTCAGGGAACTCCTGGGCCGCGTAAGCACGGTGGTCGAGCCCGGTGGTTGACCCCGGCGTGAGCAGCATTTAACGTTTGGATATGATCAAATGCGGCGGCTGCGGACGGGAGATCGACCCGGTGGGTATGCCGGACGGCGCCAGGTTCCTGTGTACCCGCTGCTGCCATCTGCATACCAAGGGTCCGGAACCACCACACAAGCTCGGCTATACCGCCTTCACGGTCATCGCCTACCTCTGCCTGGCAGCGCTGGCGCTCGCGGGATTCACCCTGTGCGTGCTCTACGTGATAGGCGCAGGCGACCTGACGTGGTTCGTCATCCTCAGTGCTCTCATGCTCTGTGTCGCGGGCTGCCCGGCAGTCATCTTAGTCAGAAAGCGCAACCTCGCCCTGCTCCTGGCCGCCCTCTACCTGCCCCTGGGCGTGTGGGCACATCTCTGGCACCGGGCACCGGGAGTGGAGTGGGAGTACAGTGCGATGACGGCCTACGGAGGGTATTTCTTCTTGCTGATCGGCGCAGCAGCCCTGGTCGCTTTCATCAGCAACTCCCGGGCCCTGCCGCGCCTGTGAGGTGACCGGGATGTATGACGATCTGCCCCTTTTCCGCCGTTATCCCCGCCTCCTGGCATGTCTCCCCTGGGTGTCTCTGGGAGAGTGGCCGACCCCGGTGCAGCATGCACGGGGCTTGGAGGAGGCACACGGCTTTACTTCCTTCTATATCAAGAGGGACGACCTCAGCTCGCGCCTCTATGGCGGGAATAAAGTACGCAAGCTCGAGTTCTCCCTGGCCTGTGCCCTGCGCAAAGGATATGGCAGGATCATGACCATGGGCGCGGCGGGCTCCAACCACGTACTGGCCACGGCGATGCACGGCAGGAGATTGGGCCTTGCCACTACCGCCCTCCTCTTCGGCCAGCCCTGCGCGGAATACGTGCGACGCAACCTGCTCGCCGACTATCGCTGCGGGGTACGCATGGTATGGGCCGGCTCTATCCCCGGGATACCCATGGCCTACGCGAAGGAAAAGGCCGCCGCGCTGCTGCGCGGCGAGCGGCTGTACTGGCTCGGCCCCGGGGGTTCCTCGTCCTCCGGCAGCATCGGGTACGTCAACGCGGGCTTGGAGATCGCGGAGCAGGTCGAGGCGGGGCTTCTGCCGGAGCCCGACTACGTGGTATCCGCCATGGGTACTCACGGGACGTGCGCCGGGCTGTGGCTGGGCTTGAGGTTGGCCGGCATGCGCTCGCAACTGGTCGGCGCGGCGGTGGTGGAGACTGCATACTGTAACCCCACCCTGTGGGCGCGCCTGGTGAACAGGACATCGGCCATGCTCAATCGCCTGGATCCTGGGATAAAGGCACCGGAAGCTCATCCCTCTGACCTTGTCTACTTGAGCGGTGAGCTGGGACGGGGATACGCCCACCTCACACCCGCGGATGTGAGGGCTGTATGTGAGGCGCAGGAGTTGGAGGGCCTGCAGCTGGAGGGGACGTATACGGGGAAAGCGCTGGCCGCCGCGCTGGACATGGGGCGCGAGCTGGGCGGCGGCGAGAGTATCCTCTTCATCAACACCTACAATTCCGCCGACCTCACCCCCCTGATCGGAGGCCTCGATCACCGCTTGTTGCCGCAACCTTTCCAGCGCTTTTTCGAGATGCCCTGCAGGGCTCTGGAATATGAGCTGCAAGGCCCCGACGGCGGATGAGCGATGGAAGCGCGGACGGGCATTTCCGCGCGCCGCCTGGACCCTGTCCATCCTAACCCGGACTGCGCCATGAGCTTGCAGGACGCATTTTGAAAGGGTATGTACATGTTCTGGTGGGACCGCTGGTTATGGGAACTGGGCTTCGCCATCTGCCATCAACGGCCGGAGCGCCTGCTTGTCTTCGGGGACCACGCTCTCTTCGTATGTTCGCGTGACACGGGCCTGTTCGTCTCCTTTTTCAGCGTCATGCTCGTGCTGTCCCTGCTGCGGGGCAGAGAGCGGGCGGGCATGCCCCCCGTTCCCATCCTGGCCGTGGCCGCGCTCGGGATCCTCTTCCTGGCCTGGGACGGGCTCACCAGTTATCTGGGCTTCAGGGATACAACCAATACGCTCAGGTTCCTGAGCGGTTTCGCGGCCGGGGCAGGCCTGGCTTTCCCTGCAGCGGCCCTGGTGAACGGCACCGTCTTCGGGGGTGATCGCTCCATGAAGGTCGCATCACGCCCCGGGGACTTCGCCGCGGTGGGGTTGGCCGGCGCCGCCGTGCTGTTCCTCTATCTCTCCCGGCCGCAACCGCTCTTCCGCCTGGGGCAGCTGTGGCTCCTGGTGAGCGTGCTGGGCACTCTCTGGGTCCTCAACCTCCTCGTAGTGTATCTGATACGCGAAAAGGAGGGTGGCCTTACGCTGGCGAGAGCGGCGATAGCCCTCTTGCTCACGGCCGCCGAATTGACGGGATCCTATTGGTTGCACCGGCTTTTCTCGGGAAGCGGCCCGGTGATCGCCCTGCGTCCGCGCAAGCTGCCTCCGTTATGATGGTGAGACTCGCCAAGTCAGGCCCGGGGGGCCAAGCCCGGTCCAGGGTCTGACCCGGTTGCCATCAACCCTCGGGGAAGAACCCCCCACAAAGGGTAACAAGCTGAGGTTGTGGTATATTTAACTGGAGTCCGCCGGGCAGGGGCCGTAGCCCCCCATGAACGACCTGGAATGGGAGGTCCGCAATGCACGCAAAAAAAGAGAAGATCAGGGTGGAGATCTATACAACTTCTCATCGTATCGTGGCCGATTTGCATATCTTCGCGGGAGCACGCTTGACCGATATCATGCAATCGAGGGAGACGGCATCGTTTTTCGCCCTGACGGATGTAGAGGTCTACGACCTGAACAGCGGACAGGAGCTGTTCCGCACCGATTTTATAGACGTCAACCGCAGCCACATCGTCATGCTGCGGCCGCTTGAGATGCCCCCGAACAGGCCCAAGGGAGACCTTCAGTCAGCGTTCTAGGGCGAAGTAGCGCAAGCGGGTAATTACCCGGTCCATAGATACGGCAACGTACCGGGAGTGTCTCTGCGCAGCGGAGATCGAATGCGAGAGTACTTATGGGTCGGGGCGCTAAGGAACCTGGGTTTCACCGAGGGCTTTCGCTTCCGTATAACGGCACAGGTAGCCGACGTTCTGAAACAGGTAGGTATTCACGATCTTGCGCACCGGCACGCTGATGATGTCGGGTTCCCCGTTCAGTCCCTTGACCACGGTTATGTTCCCGTCCAGCCTGACATCGCGATCATCCAGCAGTTCCTGAACGACCTCGTAGACGACTTCCATATTCCCCTTGGATTGCTGGTAGGCGGTGGCCGCTTCCTCGGCGGCATCGTCAGCGGTGCCGTGTATAGATATCTGGTTCCAGATGATGGGCCCGCATTGGGTGATGATGGCGCCGATGACCACGGCGACGAGGATTATCTTGAGGACATATTCCCAGACCTGGCCGTCCTCGCCATGCAATCTCAAGAAGAAGCCCTTTCCATTCATATCATTCATTAGCTTCGACGGTAGATAGAGGTTTCCTTTAGCCTGGGGTCAGCCCCGGACATGGGACATTTTCTGATGAGCGTAGAATTCCATCCATCCCGACACTGAAAATGTCCCATGTCCGGGGCCCAGGCGACCCAGGCGATCTCAATCACCCCGCGCGCGTATGCGCCGCGGTACAAGACGCTTGAGCTGGCGCGACAGCATATCCTTGAGGGTGGTCAACTCCTCCATGCCCATGATATGGGCTACGTAGAAGAAAACCACGATGCCTTCGACCATGGGCAACAGCATCTCCAGGAGGTCTCTCCACAATCCTGATGCCGGGTGGAGCTGCACGATGAGGTAATGGGATGCATATATGACTACGGCCATGGCCGCGGCGGCGACGAGCGTCTTGGCGGCGGTGGACAGCACGCGCCTTCCTCCCAGGCGCCCCAGGCGCAGGCGGAGCACGGTGCCATCGATGAGCATGGAGAAGAAATACGCGGTGGCAAATCCCAGCGCCAGGCCTTTCACTCCCATCCAATTGAAGAAGAGCAGGTTCGCGCCGATATTGATGGCCACCACGAAACAGTTGATGATCATAGGCGTGCGCGTATCCTGCATGGAGTAGAAGGTCTTGGTCAGCAGCATATCGATGGAGTATGGGATCAGGCCCAGGGAGAAGAAGAAGAGGACGCTCGAGAGCAGCTCGGTATCTCCCGCCTTGAAGAAGCCGTGCTGCAGGAGGAAGCGGATGATGGGCTGGTTCAAGGTGAGGTAGATGACCGCGCAGGGCACGATGATCAATATGGTGGAACGGATGCCCAGGTTCATGGTGTCTTTGAACCTGGGCATCTTGCGCAGGGCGGAGTACTCGCTCATGGCCGGGAAGATGGCGGTGATGATGGATACCGCGAAGATGCCGTAGGGCAGCTGGAAGAACATCTGGGCATACTGGTAGGACGGAACCCCTCCGTCCACCTGGATGGCCAGGGCGAAAATGAACCAGGTGCCCACCTGCCAGAGGAGGATATAACCCAGCAGGGGGATGGCGAGTCGCCCTATCTTGCGTATGGCGGGGTGTTTGAAGTCGAGGACGGGGGTATAGCGCACGCCGATGCGCAGGAGCATAGGCACTTGTACCAGGGCTTGGGCTACCACCCCCAGGGTGGTGCCCACCGCCAGCACCACGAGGTGCAGGTAATTATCGCGGGGACCCGGGAGAAAGTGGAATATCACTACCGTTCCGATGACCACCAGGTTGTTGGCGATGGGCGCGAAAGCCGGCACCTTGAAGTGGCGGTACGAGTTCAGCAGTCCGCCGAAGATGGCGCTCAGGCCGTAGAAGATGATCTGGGGGACGAAGAAACGCAAGAGGAAAGTCGCCTGGTCCCTCACCACCTGGGTGGTCACATCTCCCGCGGAGTAGGAGCCGAAAAGGGTCATCAACCTGATGATGAGGGGGCTGGCCACGATACCGAGTGCGGTGACCACACCCAGGATGATCATGGAGATATTAGTTGCCGAGCTGGCGACGTACCATGCTTCCTCCTGTGAACGGGTGCTCAGGTACTCCACGAACACCGGGATAAAGAGCGACGCGATAATGCCCCCCATGACCAGGTCGTAGATCATGTTGGGCATGGAGTTGGCGAGGTTGTAGGTGCTGGGAAGGTTGGTCTCGCCGAAACGCAGGGTCAGGCCCAGTACGTAGGCGAGCGCGGCATATCGCAGGAATCCCGTCACGCGGCTGATGGTCGTTCCCACCGCCATAACGGCGGCGTCTCTGGCGAAAACGCCGGATTCATCCCGCGGAGCCGGCTCCATCCCCTCGGTCACTTGTCCGACCTCCCCCTGGAGTGTTTCCCGCCGCGATACCTGCGCAGCAGGCGGCGCATTACGATCACCAGCGCGACGATGAAGGCAAGGCAGGCCAGGAGGATGATGGCCAGGGTGTTGATGATGGATGTATTGACGGTGATCGAGGTGCTGTCGATCAACAGGTCGTCCGCCTCCAGCATGATATCTACGATGAAAGAGCCCTTGCGATGGGTATCGACATCGAAGATGAAGCGGTTTTCCCTCGGCTCGATAGTGACCTCCATGGAATTGCCCTGCGGGAAAGTAAGGCTGGCGTTATCCAGCCTCAAGGTGACTTTCTCGAGGGGGTAGGCCAGGGAGCTGGTCACGTCGACGCTCAGCTTACCCTCGGTACTGGATAGGGTTACGGAGCGTTTCAGCTCGATGCTTACCTGGGAGGTCTCGCCGGCGATGACGGCATCGATGCTGGATAGATAGGCCTGGGCGGCCGCGGCGTCCTTATCTGTCGTGAAACGGTAGTTCTCAGCAACGAGCAGAGAGAGGCGCAGACTCTCCCGCAGGGAATGGTCGGTCGGGATCATCGCGGTGAAGTCCTCGACTTTGCCTCGCACCTCCTCCAGCCTCTGCATGTAGGAAGAGGGCGTGTCCGGGTACACCGGCGCCTGTAGGGCGACATCCTCCAGGGGGAACTGATCGTTGTTCAGCTCTGAAAGACGCCGCGGCTGTAGCCAGGGACAGGCATCGACGGCGCCATAGAGTTCATCCAGGAAGCTCTGGGAGGGAAGAAAACCGGACGGAAAGGCGAGTACGCAGGAGCGGACCGCATAAGGCCGCTCCCTCTGCAGAACGGCCAGCTCGGCGAAGATGTTCTGCACCATATGTGACGCGTCCCTCTCGGGAGTGCTCTCCAGGTATGCGTAGAGCGTTTCGTCCCGTACGAAGGCCTTGAGCAGGTAGCCGTTGCTGTTGACGAAACGCACGGGTTGGGAGATGGTGGTCCCCTCCAGCAAGCGCCTGCCGGCGGCGCTCGACTCCAGGGCCTCCTGCCCCACCACCGTGAACTCCATGTCGTTTTCCACCATGCGCTGCAGCATAGCGTCGCTCAGACGGAAGAGGGGGGCTACAAAGCCTGCGACCCCGGCTCCCTCTAGCCCGAGTTCCATCTGTTCGGAGGCATCCTCCTCCCATCCCCTGGCGGCGAGGACATCCGGGTCGGCGAAGGAGAAGGTGGTGGCGATAAGGTCCGCTTCTCCCTTGTCGGACATAGTGTCGATCGTCGCTAGGACCTCGGCCGCGCCGGCTTCCTCTTCCCCGCCGTCCTCATCCTCGGCCGCGCCCGCCAACTGCTCCAGGTCATCGTAGGTGTCTCTGGGTATGACCAGGCTGGTGCCCACCTCCATGTTTTTCTTCATCACCCTGGCAAGGGAGTAGAGGAATCCGGGTTGGGAAGTGGAGGAGGAACATGCACTGGCCAGGCCTGTGTCCAGGTCGTTTCCCTGCGCGTCGGTGGGAGGGAGAAAATCGAGAGTCCAGAGCAGCGAGAGGTTCAACGGGTAGCCGTTGGCGGGGTCCATGATCACCAGGAAGTTCTGGTCCGCCGACAGGACTTCCCCGCCCCGTACGAGCCTTGTCTCGAAAGGATAGACCCCTGTCTGGAGCCCCAGTCTCTTGAGGTCTATCTCGTACAGTTTATCCGTCCACTCGGAGTCGGGCGAGATGGTTTCCAGCGTACGCCTGTATATGACATAGCGGCGTGTTCCCTCCCGGAAGGATGCCAATGAGGATCGGGTGGCGGCCGATGGGTAGAGCAGGAACTCCAGGGAGATGTCGTCCGTCCTGGCGTTACCGGTGAGTTCCACTTCCACGTCCAGATAAGCCAGGTCCCCGGGAGCGTAGTAGAAGGAGTTCATGGAGGCGGAGATCCCGGCCGTCTCGTCCTGGGCTATTGCCACCTTTCCGCCGGCCGGGGGGAGAAGGAATACGATCATCACGCATGCCAGGACGGTAATCGCGATGCGGCGGATGATCATGTCGTCCTCTCCAGGTTCTCAGGTGTATGTTGCATGATGAAGCGCCCATCGGGCATGGTTTCGAAACCCAGTTTTCGGTAGAGGCCAAGGGCTGCTTCGTTGTCCTCCTGCGTGTTGACCATGAGCACCGCCGCCCCCATGTTGCGGAGGATCGATGTTATCCTGCGGGTGAGGGCCTCGCCCACGCCTTTCCCATGATGTCCGGCATGGATGCCCAGGCGTTGTAGATACCCGAACCTCCCGTTCGCGCCGCCTATGGCATATCCCAGGACTTCCCCGTCCTGCTGCGCCAGAAGGAAGGTATTGTGGTAGCAGGAGGTGGCCACGGCCTCCAGGGTGTGGGCGTCCAATCTCCAGAAATCATCGAAGGCGGTCGCATCGAGTTTCAGCACTTCGTCCTGGTACCTCTTCCTGTATCGCATGATCTCGATTGGGGCCTCCACGCCGGAGGAGTCCGATTCCCGGCGCAGATGCTTCTCCAGTAACACGATCCTGTAGATGGTCTCGAAACCCCATCGCGTGTACTCCTCGGTCTCGTATCCCCCCAGCGGCTTGGTGACAAGCCTGCTACTGCCCGCTGCGAAACTGCTCGAGGCGGCCACTCTGACCAGCCTTTTCTTAATAACACCATCTCCCCTGACATGCCACAATGCTGTGATGTCCGCTCGGCTTCTCCAGTTCCCCAACAGGATGAAAGGGGGATTGCTGCACGACCCGCCCGCAACGTAGAATACCCTTCCCCCACTCGAGCGCATGAAGTCGAGGTAAAGGCGGCGGTTGCGGAAGAAATAGCTCCCCCTGACAGCAGGCCAGAAGGCCTTGAACATGTCGGGGTTGGCCTCGACTATCCCCGCGTCATGGTGGCCTTGCGTCTCGGGAGCGATGATCTGGACCACTTCCTTCCCGGCTAGACTAGCCCCCGTATCTCTTTGAACAAGAATATTATACCGATGGCCACCAGGAAGAAGGAGAAGAGCATCAGCACGCGCCGGTTACGGGCGCGCAGGGTGAAGAAGGAGCCCAAGTAGGCGCCGGGCATGACTCCCAGCATCATGGCCAGGGCGATGAACCAGTCGACGTGCCCCAGCTGCGTGTGGATGAGGGTTCCGGGTATGGCAAGGATAGCTATTACCACCAGGGAGTTTCCCAGGCACTCTTTGAGTTCGAGATGGAGGATGAAGAAGAAAGCGGGAACCATTATCACCCCACCCCCCAAGCCCAGAAAACCCGAGAAGAAGCCGGCGATGAAGCCGATGATCGCGAGTTTCCATATCCGCCACAGGCGCTCTCCGCCCCTGTCCTCGAGGCGCCCATAAGGATCTCCTCCCCTGGCAGTGTTGAAGGTGCGCCATGCGAGGTAGAAGATGATCAGGGCGGTTATGATCATGATATACCGGGTGTCCACGAGGGCGGTGATATAGGAGCCCGCGGCCGTCCCCGCCAATCCGAAAATGGAGCAGTACACGATGATGCGCGGGATGATCTTGCCCGCCCGCCAGTAGTTAAAACCTCCCACCAGGGCCGAGGGAAGGATTACGGGCAGGGGGGTACCCAGGGCGATGTCCGAAGACTGGGAGAGCAACAGCCGTATGGCGGGTGTGGTGATGACTCCGCCGCCTATCCCGAAGGCCCCGGAAGCAAAGCCGGATGCGAAGCCCAGGAGGACTATGAACAGAAATCTCGCCGCCTCAACCAAAGGCCGTCCTCCCAGTGAAGCTTATCGGATGATATCCACGACCTCGGCGTCGGCTGCCCTCACGAGGTCGTAGGAGCGAATCTTGAGGATCATATTCGGCTCCCCACCTCCCGTATACACCACGTCCTCACGCAGGGCATGGAGGTCTATGTATTTGGCCATCTCGGTTTTCAACGCCACGGGGGGCGTGCAGCCGATGAGGTATCCGGTAAGCTGGCGCACCTCGTCCGCGTTGAGCAGCCGCAGGCTGGATGCGCCGAGCTCGGATTTCAGCTTGGTGTAATCTACCATGCGGTCCCCGGGAATCATCACCATGACCGGTTCGGCGCCGGCGATGAAGAGGACGGATTTGATCACCTGGTCGGACCGCAGTCCGAGGACTACCGCGGCCCGCTCTGCGGTCCGCGCCGGCTCAGGCATCCTGCTGAGCTCGTGGGGGATGTTGGCCGTCTGCAGGTAGTTGTGGACGTCTACGCTGCTGAGCAAGGCTGACTCCTTCCTTGTCGGCCCAAACAGGAATGCAAGCGGCTACCGGCCTGTTTGTGCCGGAGCCGGAGGTCTTGCGCGTATTATAGCATAGTAAGCAAATGCGATATGCGAGGTCAAAAGGTGGGTCGCGGTGGCCTGATGCCCTATTTCAGGCCGCCCTTTCTGCCGATTTCCTGGTAGAACTTCGTTCCATATCTCTCTTTTGTCGTCTGGCCGCCCTTGCGGCCGCCTTTTTGCCCGATCTGCTGGTAGAACTCAGTCCCGTACTTCTTCAAAGTGGTCTTTCCACCCTTGCGGCCCGCTTCGCTTCGAGTCAATTTCCGGTTCGCCATGAGCGATCCCTCCTCCTTGTTAAACCACCCGATAGAGGATCCGTTCAGCGACGCAAGCTCTATCAATATTGTTTTACCCAAAGTCAAGCATATTTAACCAATTAAACGAAGCAAGGCGGATGAGTCTCCCGGCAACAGGCAGGGGCGGAAGGTAGCGTAAGGTCTGCAGTCCGGCTTAACGGATCTTTAATAGCCTGGTAGCACGTCCTTAACATCCCGCATGACTAATAGGGTATAGAGGTGTTTCCCGCGTGGATAAGACGGTATGCATGTTGCAGGATGTAGACAACTTCGAGGGCGCGACGTTGTATGAAGCGAGGAGGTGAGAGATATGGGACAGAACGGACACAAGGACGCGGGCAAGGCAAAGACTGTCCTGTGCGACATGGCCAGGGACGGCAGCCTTCCGGTAGGCGTGAACTCCCCGGTCATGATGCGGTTAATCGAGATGTGCCGCGTCAAGAACGGGCAGGGTATTGACACCAGCCACATCGAGCGGTTCATCGAGGAAGGTATCATCGCTTCCGTAGAGGGAAGAACCCTCTACGCCGAGGTCATGCTGCAGATAGCCTACGACTCCCTGCAATGAATCCCGGATCTGGCACCGGCCGGGGGGTGGCGATCTTCCGGCCTGGAGTCTTGGGGTAATGGTCTCGCTCGGTTGATGCTTATCCGGCCCGGCGACAAGGCTGGCCTGAGTCGCAGGATCCTCCGAGCACCTTGCTCGCCGGGCAAGTGGGACAAGGCTGCGCATCGCCGCAGGCCGCGTTGGTGGAAGACGCACGGTGGACTAATCTACCTCTTTGTCGGACCAGCCGTCGAAGGTCACCTCCCAGGGGCCGTTCGTCCTGCGCAGGCGGAAGGTCGTCTCCTTGTACCCCGCCCCGTCGGTAGGCTGCGTATAGCCTACGATTATGTCCACCCTCACCTCGGCCTCGCTCCCCTGTACATCCGCGTAGTTGAGTTCGCCCACTCCGCTGGTAAAGCCCAGGTTATAATCCCTCCCGCTCTCCCAGTAGCTCCGGACTGCCCGCAGCAGTTCCTCCCTCTCCACTTCCGTCGCATTCCCCTGCGGGCCGCACGAGAGGTTGAGGAAGGCTGCGGCCAAGAAGAGCAAAAGCGCAACGAGCAAGCTTATTCTCATATACATACGTTAA
This sequence comes from Actinomycetota bacterium, assembly GCA_003598015.1. Lineage (GTDB taxonomy): Bacteria > Actinomycetota > Geothermincolia > Geothermincolales > RBG-13-55-18 > SURF-21. The sequence continues at coordinate 31,631 of QZKE01000003.1, forward strand.
ATATAGACCAACACCCGACAGCCTGCAGTATGCATCTGAGCACCCACGTTAGATGGCGAAGCGGAGCGTAGCGTTCGAAGAAAGTGTAGATAGATGTGTTCTCGTAGGCAGCGAGAGTGAAGTCTCCGATATGGGCATAGTCAAAACAGCCGAAAACCCAACCGGCCTGAGGGACTATGGGGTCGGCCGGAGCGGAGCGTGTCAGCGGGGCGAGACCGTTACCCCAAGGCTCGGGCCGTAAGAACACTACATAGCGTGCATGACAGGGACTCCTCGTCCTTACAGCAGCGTTACGGGATCGACGTCCACCGCCATGGAGATGTCCTCACGTGCGATCTGTGCCCCGCGGCAATAGGAGTTGCGGAAAGACTCGTAGGCGGTGAGCGACTCCGCGAGCTTCTCCGCGATACCCTCCAGCCGTGAGGTCTTGATGGTGAGATGGTAGCGGTACTTGCCTTTCAGGCGCGATAGCGGGGCGGGGGCGGGTCCCAGTACCTCGCCCTCACCGGGCACCAGGGCGGGCCGCAGTATTTCCCCGAGACCGTGGGCCGCGGCAAGCGCATGTTCCTCGACGGAGGACGTTATCACCAGGTTGACCAGGCGGCAGAAAGGGGGGTAGAAGGCATCGCGCCGGAAGGCCGCCTCCTGGCGGTAGAAGGAACGGGCATCGCCGCGCACGGCGGCCTCTATGGCGTAATGCTCGGGGTTGTAAGTCTGCACGAGGACCTTTCCGGGCCGGCTTCCGCGCCCCGCTCTTCCGCTTACCTGGGTGAGTAGCTGAAAAGTCCGCTCACCGGCCCGGAAATCGGGAAGCCCCAGGGATGTGTCGGCGCTGATCACTCCGACCAGGGTGACGTTGGGGATATCCAGTCCCTTGGCGATCATCTGCGTACCCAGCAGCACCTGGGCCCGCCCCGACTTGAACTCTTCCAACATGTCCCAGTGCGCGTGCTTGCGCCGCGTGGTATCGGCATCCATGCGGATGCAGCGCAGGGGCGGGAGTAAGCGGCGCAGTTCCTCTTCCACCCGCTCCGTACCCGTGCCCGCATAGCGGTGCACCTGGTTTCCACACTGCGGGCAGACGAAGGGAGGCTGTAGTGCCCAGTTGCAATGGTGGCACAGGAGATACTGTTCGCGTGCATGATAGCAAAGGCTCACCGAGCAGTTGCGGCACTGGAAGATATGGCCGCAGGCATGACACTGCATAAAGCGGGCAAAACCGCGCCGGTTGAGAAAGAGGATGGCCTGCCCGCCCGCTCTGTACGTCTTCCCCAGGGCGTTCACCAGCTGCGGTGAGAGGATGGTGCGCATCCCGGGATCCTTCAGTTCGCGCATATCCACCACCTCCACATCGGGAAGGGGCCGGTCGTCTACGCGCCGTTTCAACTCGAGGTGGATGAGATCCCCGCGCTCGCATGCGTATCGGCTTTCCAGGCGCGGGGTGGCGCTTCCCAGCACCAGGACCGCGCCGCTCAACTGTGCCCGCCTGGCGGCAACGTCGCGTGCATCATAGCGGGGGGCGGAACCCTCTTTATAAGTGGTCTCATGTTCTTCGTCTATCACGATGAGTCCCAGGTCCGCGAGGGGAGCGAAGAGAGCGGAACGGGCGCCGATGACCACCTTGTACCTGCCCTCCCGGATACCCCTCCACTGGTCGTAGCGCTCGCCCAGGCCCAGGCGGGAATGGAGCACCGCCACAATCTCGCCCAGGCGGCCCTTGAATCGCTGCACCATCTGGGGGGTGAGGGCGATCTCCGGGACCAGGACCAGGGCAGTGCGGCCGCGCCGCAGGGCGTATTCGATGGCGTGGAGGTATACCTCGGTCTTGCCGCTGCCCGTTATTCCGTGCAGGAGAAAGGCCTCGCCGGTGTCCGTGTCCATACCCCTGGTGATGGATTCCAGGGCGGCCCGCTGTTCGCTATTGAGCTCGTGTGGCTCTATGGCTGGAAAGGAGCGTGTCGCGAAGGGATCCCGCAGCCTGTCTTCCCGCCGTATGCGCAAAAGGCCCGCCTCCAGCGCGCCGTTGAGCGCGGAGCTGGAGGTCCTGGTGAGGTGGTGCAGCTCGGGGACGGTCATACTGCCACCGTGGCCGCGCAACGCCTGCAGGAGGCGCCGGCGTGCCGGGGATCGCATCTCGAGCTGCGTGTCTTCCAGGGCCTCCCGCCCCGCTGCGGTCAACTCGGCTATGCGCACCTTGACCCGTGATGCCCTGGGCCGGGGCATGATGAAACGGCGCTCGATCCAACCACCATCCTCGAGGGCTTTCAGTGTCGCTGAGGATACCTTGCCCGCCGCAGCGGATCTCACTTCGGACAGGGGTAACGATCCTCCCGCGGCCGCCAGCGCTTCCACCACGTCGCGCTGGCGGACGGCGCGAGTGGAGATGCTGCCCAGGGCTTGCTCCGCCCCGACCCGCAGGGAGATCAACTCCACCACGCGGCGGGCGCGGCCCGGGGGTACCACCAGGCGAAACGTCTGGGAGAGGGAAGTGAGATAACGGCCCGCCATCCATTCGCACAAACGCACCATCGCGGGGTCGAAGACCGGGGGCTCTTCTATGACACCCTCGATGTTGCGGATGCGCGGCAGATCCGGGGGATCGCAGAACGTAAGGACGTAACCCACCTGCATGGTGTTGGCCAGGGGCACCAGCACTACGCATCCCGTCTCTACCTTGCCTGCGAGTTCGGGGGGGATTCCATAGGTGAAAGGACGATCCAGCTGTCGGGCGGGCGCGTCGATGACGACGTTGACGAAGGCTTCCGCCCTCTGCGTGCTTTCCAGTAGGTCGGGCATGAGTCCATTATAGTCAAGGGGTATGACCGAATCCTTCCTACAGAAAAAGGGCGGAGAGGGAAGCGGCGAGGGAGAGGATACCCGCATAGGGCAGGGTCCAGGCGGGTTCCCCCGCCCGCTCTCCATGGCTGCGCAATCGTCTCAGCACCAGAAGGAAGACGGCGGCGAGGCCGCCCGCCGCCGTCCCGAACATGAAGGAGATCCACAGGAGGCCGGGTCCGGCTGCCAGCCCGATCACGGCCAGCGATTTCACATCGCCGCCCCCCACCATACGCAGGAGAAAGGCGGGGAACAGGAGCAGGAATCCCAGGGCCATGCCGGAGAGGCCCATGCGCAGTGAGCCCCAACCCCCGGCTGCGGCCAGGGTGAGACCACCCGCCATCGCGGCCATGATGAGTCGGTTCGGCACCTTGCGGTAGCGGAGGTCGCTGTAACCCGCCGCCGCCGTAAAGAGCCACAGGAAGATCAGCTTCGCCGTCCACATCAGCCCCAGCCTCCATAGGTGTTCCACTTGGCGATCTCTATCCCAGGGCCCCCATGAGCTGCTGGAATATCTTGTTAAAGAAGCTCTTGATGACGTCGGTTCCGCCCGCCCAGGCGATAAGTGCCCCGGCGACCGCCGCGGCGCCCAGGATGACCAGGGCGTATTCAGCGGTCGTCTGCGCGTCGTCGTCGTCGATGATCTCCAGGGGTTGGCGCATGTTCTTCACCTCCTCCGTACGCCTCTAAAGGGTATGGCCAAGGATCATGCCGCCCACCGTCAGCAACAGGAAAGATGGCAGGATAAGGAACACGAGGGGCAGCAGTATGAGCACCGAGACACGGGATGCACGCACGCGGTCCTTCTCCCTGCGGGCGTTTGCCAGCTCTACCGCCAGTTCCTCCAGGGTGTCCGCCACCGGAGCGCCGAACTCCTCCGCTCTGAGCAGGGTGCGGCTGAAACGGCGTATCTCCCGGCAGGGATGATCCGCGGCATGGCGCAGGGCGGTCGCCGCGCTCTCCCCGAGCAGCACGGGCTCGAGCACCCTCTCCATCACCTCGCGGGAGACAGGGTGGCTGCAGGCACCGGCGGAATGGCGCAGGGCTTGAAAGAGGCTCTCTCCCGAGAAACACAGCACGGCCATGAGGTCCACCACCTCGGGAAGATCCGCGGCGACCCTCTCCCAGCGGCGGCTGCTCTTCCGCTTCAGAGCCATGACGGGCGCCCGGTAACCGGCCGCGAAGAAGAGCGGCGTGAGGAGCAGTCCTGCCAGGCCGAGGGGAATGGCGAGAACGCTGAGCGCCAACCCCGCGACGATGCGCAGGCCCTGCAGGTACTGGGGGGTCCAGGCGGAGCCCGACGTTTCGAGCAACCCGCATACCTCTGCGGCGGGGCGGGGGGAGAATGCGCGCCCCAAGCGGGCAACCCCGGCTCTATAGGCCGGGAAATGGCGGAAGCGCGTCCCGGGATCGCCCTTGTCGGCCGCTTTCAGGCCCGCCACGGCCATGGCGGCGTCGCGCCGCGCGCCGCGCCGCGCGAAATGAAATACGAGGGATGCCACGGCAATGGCCGTAAGAACTGCTGCGGCGAGGTCCATCTATACCTCCGTGTTTACCATCCTGCGAATGAGAAAAAAGCCCGCGGCGTTGAGGGTGATCGCCGCGATGATGATGAGGTTTCCCGTGGCCGTGGCGAAGAGAGGACGCAACGAACGCGGATTGAGTGCTGCCTGCAGGAGCAGGAAGACCGCGGGAAGGGAGGAGACCAGGTAACCGGAAGCGCGGCTCTGGGAAGTAAGAATACGCGCCTCACGCCTCACCTCCATTCCGCCCGCCACGCGTCTGCGCAAGCGTTCCAGTATGCGCGGGAGGTCCCCTCCCTTGCCGTGCAATAGCCCCAGAACGGTGAAGGTCAGGCGCAGTGAGGGCGAAGCGGAATACCCGGCCGCCCTGGCCAGCGATTCCTCCAGGCCACCTCCCATACGCACATCCTTCAGCACCTCGAGTACATCCTCTCCGAGCTCGTCGCCGACGTCCTCCAGGCTCACCTCCAGGGATTGCCGTAGGGAGAGGCCGGAGCGCAGGGACTGGCTGAGGGAGTCTATGAGCTCGAGGACCTGCTCTTCTTTTCTGGCCCGGGCTTTACCGCGACGCTGCTTCTGCACGAAACCCCGCACGAGTGCATACGCGGGCCAGGTGGCGGCAGCGAGGATAGGGTTGCGCGTGAAAGCGAAGACCGCCAGCACCATGGCGGAGGAGAACAGGCGGTGCCGCATGCGAGACGGTTGAGCGCTCGCTCGCTTCCGCAAGGCAAGCAGACGAGGGAGGAGCCCGCGCGAAGCGGTGTTGTCCAGCAGAGAGCGCGCCCTTTCCCGCCTCCTTGCGGCGCCGCGAAGATACAGCGCGGTCAGGCTCATGACGAGAAGCGTCGCGAAGGCCAGGAAGGGCAGCATCAGCGGGGGAACGAGCTCGAGACCTCGCCCCTCACCTCCCTCCCGGGCGGATTCCAGCCGGCACGGGATGCCACGAGTTGTATGCGCGAGAGCTCTTCGCCGGGAGGGGCCGGCTTAGCGTAGGGGGCTGGTACGAGGTGCAGCCTGCCCGCGTGGCTGCGATCCATCACCGCGATCTCGCTCACGCGCCTTTCGCCCGATGCCCCACGCTCCATATGTGCCATGACGTCGACTGCCTGCGCGATCTGCTCTCTCAGCGCCTGCGAGGGCAGACCGACGCCGGCGGTTAGCGCCATGGTCTCCAGCCGGGACAGGGCGTCAAAAGGGGAATTGGCGTGTACCGTGGTCATGGAGCCACGGTGGCCCGTGTTCAAGGCCTGCAGGAGATCCAGCGCCTCCGGCCCCCTCACCTCGCCGATGATTATGCGGTCCGGACGCATCCTCAGGGCGTTGCGCAGCAGATCCCTCAACGATACCTCGCCCCTTCCCTCCAGGTTGGGGGGGCGGGTCTCGAGGGGGACGATGTGCGGCTGTTGCAGGCGCAGCTCCGCGGCATCCTCAAGGGTGATGATGCGCTCGTCCTCGCCTATACAGGATGAGAGGGCGTTGAGGAGCGTGGTCTTGCCCGTACCCGCTCCCCCCGAGATGATCAGGTTCTTTTTCTCCCGTATCGCCCCAGCGAGGAATGCCGCCTGCTCGACTGCGAGCGTTCCGGAGCGGACGAGTTCCTCGACGGAGTAAGGGCGGCGGCGGAACTTGCGGATGGTAAGCACGGGCCCGAGGACGGACAGGGGTGGCAGGATGACGTTCACCCGGGATCCATCGGGGAGCCTGGCATCGACGTAAGGAGATGCCTCGTCCACGTGCAGTCCCAGGGGTGCGATGATACGGTCTATGATACGGTATATCTCTTCGTCGCCCGCGATGAAGATATCGCAGGGGTGGATGTGCCCGCCTTTCTCTACGTAGACATGGCCCGGGCCGTTTACCATTATCTCCGTGACCTCCTCGTCGCGCACCAGTGATTCGAGGGGGCCGAGGCCCAGGATCTCGTCCAGCAGCCTCTCCAGCAGGCGCTGCATCTCCGCCGGGTCGAGAACCAGGCCTTCTTCCCAGGCCACCTCCCGTGCGGTGCGCAGCAGCACCTTCCTCCTATCGCCACATTCGCAACCGTATGAGAGGACGAAATCCTCGCCCGGGAGCCTCTCTCGCACCTTTTCTTTGAGCCTCGCATAGATGTCCCGCAAGTTGTACCTCCGGCTACGTTGTAGCGATAGAGCGCCCTCTCAGCCTCCTGAACAGCTGCGTGGTGGGCGTTTTTACTGCCGTATCGCCGCCGCAGCCGAACACGGCTGCCATGGCGGCCACCGCCTTTCCCAGGGGGGAGTCGCCGCAGGGCAGTTCGCCCAGCTCGGCGAAGTCGAGCCCGGAGCGCGTGTCGTCGGGAAGCGCGGCGAGCAGGTCCATCCCCACCGCCCGCGCCAGTTCACCCGGGCTCAAGGCATGATGCGGACCGCAGCGGTTGACCACCAGGTGCAGGTGGTCCTGGTCGAGGCCCGTGCGGCGCAGAAACGCGGCGGTGCTGCGGGCACAGGTAGCGCTCAAGGTATCCGGGAGGGAAACCAGCAACACCGTGGGATTATGGCGTAACAGGGGAATGAATTCCCGGCGCAGGGAAGCCGGGAAGTCCTGGACGACAACGTCGAAAAGGAAGAGCAGGTTGCGCATGAGCGATTCGGGCAAGCGTGCCTCCACGGTAGCCCCGCCGTCGTTTTCGCGCCCATAGGGGAGAAGGTGAAATCCCGCCGCATGTCGATGGACGGAAACCTTGATAAGATCCCAGGATATCTCTTCCGCCAGGGGGAAGAGGTCCAGGAGGGCCTTTCCTCCGCCGTGGGGTTTGAGGTAGAGGAGCTGGGAGAGGACGTGGTCCATCTCCATGAGGAGCACGCGGCGCCCGGACGACGACATCGCCGCGGCGAGGGCGCATGTCAGCAGGGTATTCCCCACCCCACCCTTGCTTCCCATGACGGTATAGAGGCCGGATCTCTCCTTTTGCCCCCCTGCGCGCTTGAGTTCGTGGGCGCACCCGGTCTCTCCGCCGCAGTGTGTCTCCATCCTGTCTCTGATCACCTGGAAGAGGTCGCCGCCTCCCTGCGCATCCGCCGCGATCAATCCCCCGAGCCGCAAGGGCAGGCGCAGCATGCCCGCCAGCTCGACCTCGTCCCAGTGCATGCCGGGATGGGTGATGAGGAACGATACTGGCGCGCTCAGCCTGCCGGCCTGCCCGGGCTCCAGGCTTGACGGGTCCAACTCCTCGAGCAGGAGGGGGGATATCACGAGGGCCGCGGGGCGAAAGCGCTCGAGCAGGCGGAAGAGATCCGGGATGGACCGTGCGATACCGCACAGATCGAGGAAGGGATGATCGTCGATGGAGGCGATGATCTCCGATGCCATCTCTCCGCTGGTGAAAGCTACGGCGACCGATATTATTTCCATACAACCTCCTAATATACTAACATAACTATAATAATAAAGTTATAGAACATAGTCAACAGGTAATCGTGCTTCAAGCGGAGGGGGTGGAACCCGCGGCGGCATGTGAGCGTCTGGTTTGAAAAAGAACGCTTTACTGTGATAAAAAGAGGCGTAAAGCAGCAGAACACGTACGCTGAGAAGGATGGATGATATCGCTATGTGGATACAAAGCGTAAGCCATAAGGCCGCCCTCACATCCGCCCTGTTCTGTTCCTCCCTCCTCCTGGCCATCGCCGTAGGATGCGGGGGCGGTGCACAGGAGGCCGACGTAGCGAGTGAGATGAGCATCGATGAACTGTGGGCGATGGCACAGGAGGCCGACAGCGCCATCGAGTCCTGGCACATGGAGATAGCAAGTTACTACGAGAACACGCAGTACGGGAGCGGGCAGATACAGAGCATCATAATCGATGTCGACGGCGAAGACCTCCACGAGCAGGATCTGCTCCTGGGGCAGGTATATTTCGAGTACATGCGCGTCGGAGACAAGCAGTACAACAGGGATATGACCAACGGGACCTGGTCCGAAGCCCCGGCTGAACAGGACATCAACAACGCCTCCGAATACACTTCCCAGTTTCTGGAGTTACCCTCCCTGGCCGCCTCGCAGGAATACGTGGGCACCGAGACCATCGATGAAGAAGAAGTTGAGCATTTCCTCTTCACGCTCAGCTCCGAGGGTGTAAAGCAGATGTTCTCGACGCAGCCTTCCTTCGATTTCAGCCAGAACACGGGCGGTGAAGTAGACGTCTGGATAGACAGCGACGATTATTTCCTGGTCCGCTACGAACTGGTGATCCGCAACGCGATCATCCCGGAGAAAATAGGCAACGGCGATATAAGGTTCGTCGTGAGCATCCGGGATATCAACGAGTCCATCGAGATCACGCCGCCTATTTGAGCGCAGGCCGTGCCTACGCCGGAATGCGCGGCCAGCGCGGAAAAAACCCGGCTTCCTACGCTTACAGGGCTTGATAAAGGGCTATCTTCTTTGTTTTACAGGGGCAACACGAAGAGCTGGCGATAACCGGGATGTTGTCCGGGGGCAACACGAAGAGCTGGCGATAACCGGCATGGATCCGCTCGTGGAGCAGGTGGAGCTCGAGATAAACCGCCTCTATCTCGGAGGGGATGAATAGGGTGGAAGCCGGGAACGCCCCCGGGCGCTCGCGGTTCCGGGCTGGCCGATGTGGGTTAATATTATTATTAGACAGGCCGACAGTAGATTATATGATAAGTAACGAAGATACGGAGGTAAGTACTTGAACTGCCCATGGCATCCCAGTAAGCGCGTGGTTGCATCCTGCAAGGATTGCGGGGCGGATTTCTGCATCGAATGTGTGAGGGAGACCGACCAGACCACCCTCTGTCCCGACTGCTTCCGCCGCAAGATCAACGAGATCACGAAGGAATTCACCGAAGCGGCGGATAGCGGGGAGGAGACGCGACCGGCAGCGGCGCCGTCAATAGCGACTGATAAGGCTGTAGAGCAGGGCGAGGAGAAGGGCTCATTAGTCGCTGAGGATGCCCCTGCCGCTACCGCCCGCGCCGCAACCCCGGAGGCGAAGACGGGCAGGTTTGGAAGAAAGGACAAGACGGGGCGGAAGACGGTGAGCGAGCCCCCGGCGCCGCCATCCGAGGATTTCCTTTCCCAGGGGCCGGATGATGATTTCAGCCAGCTCGGCGCGGATTCCGCAAGGCAGGGCAGATGGTCTCTCAGGCCGAAGAAGGCCGCGGCGGTCCCCGCGACGGAGGCGGAGGAAACGGTGCAGGCGGCTGAGACGGCCGCTGAATCGGCTCGAGCCGATGTGAAGGCCGAGATACCCCCCGCCGCGGAAGCGGAACCGGCCGCAAGGGAAGCCCCCATTGCCGAGGCGCGCGGCTTGTCCGAGGACAGCCTCCTGCAGGATGTGATGTCAACCCTTCTCAAGCCGGAAGCGGGAGGCGCGGAGAGGCTACCGGCCGCCGCCCCAGGGACGCAGGTTGCCGCGACAACCGGGAGAGAGGCCCCCGCGAAGGAAAGAGACCGGAGGGGGGAAGCCAAGGCCCGAGCGAGAGAGGCCAAAGCCCTCAAGAAGGAGGCCAAAGCCCGCGAGAAGGAAGCAGAACCCCCAAAGGAAAAGGACGTCGAGCGCTGGTCTTTTCTCGCGCAGCCACGCTCCTCCGAATACACGCTCATCGCCGTCTCCTGGTGGAGGGCGACTATCTTCATCGCCCTCATGCTTCTGCTCGGAGCCGTGCTCTGGGCGGTGCCCAACGCCTACCTGATTCCCAAGGACCAGGAATACGGCATTCATGCCGTAGCCATCGGGGTCATCATCGGGCTGGCTTTCTGGTGGAAAGCGGGCAAAAAACATAGCACGAAGCTGGCCGTGCAGGCGGCCCTGACTACGCTGTTTGCCCTCTTTATAGGGGAGTTCCTGCACTGGTTCCTTATTATCACCAAGTACGATGCTTTCCGCACCATCTTCTTCGACCTCATCTCCTTCAAGTTCCTGTGGGAGAATGGGGCCGATATTCTTCGCTATACGGTAGAGGCCATGTTCCCCATCGCCTTCGTGTGGCTGCTGCTGTTGCCCACCGTCACCGCTTTCATCATCGGTTTCGGAATGCCTCCCATCCCGGAGATATTCTTCCAGATCTGGCACGCCATCAAGGGCCAGACGCCGGAGGAGAAGGAGGCCAGCCATGGCCTGGAGGGTTAACGAAATCGAGCCGGGCAGCGCCAAAGCAGTCGTCGAGCTGGAGGGTATCGTGGACTCGACCAACCTCGAGGATTTCTTCGCTTTTATCAACTCCGTGTTCAAGCAGGGATTCAACCGTATAGTCCTGGACATGGAGTTCACGAGCTACCTCTCCAGCGGAGGCCTCTCGGTGATTATCGACGCCTACGAGAGAGCTGCAAAGGAAGGCGGAAAGCTGGTTATCGCGCGGGTTTCCGACGTGGTACAGGATCTGTTCGGGGTAGTGCAGTTCGATCAGATAATCGAGTTCTACGCAGACCTGGACGAAGCGATCGCCGCCATACACTAGCGACAGGATCAGACCGCGACCACCCGCATGATCTCTTCGATGGACGTGACTCCCATCTTCGCCTTGACGTATCCATCGTCGCGCATGGTCAACAGGCCTTCTTCAATAGCCTGGTTCATGATAATGGTGGCGGACGCTTCCTTTACCGTCAACCTCTGGATCTCATCGCTCATGGGCATGACCTCGTACAGCCCGACGCGCCCCTTGTAGCCGGTACCGCTGCATTTGGCACAACCGTTCTCGTTGGCCTTGTACAGGATGAGGTCTTCTTCGCCATTGAGGGGGAAATCCAGGTTCCTGAGCACTTCCGGGTCGGGCTCGTAGGGCACCTTGCAATTCTGACACAATTTCCTCACCAGCCTCTGCGCCAGTACGCAGTTGATGGCCGAAGATACCAGGAACGATTCCACGCCCATCTCGATAAGGCGGGGCAGGGCGCTCGGTGCATCGTTGGTATGCAGGGTCGAGAGGACCAGGTGACCGGTGAGGGCGGCCTCGATGGCGGTCTTCGCGGTCTCCCGGTCGCGGATCTCGCCGACCATCAGGATATCGGGGGAGGTACGCAGGATGTTACGCAAGGCGTTGGCGAAATGCAGGCCGGCCTTGGGATTTACCTGCACCTGGTTTATCCCGGCAAGGCGGTACTCCACCGGGTCCTCGACGGTAGTGATGTTCTTCTCCGCGGTGTTGAGCACGTTGAGGGTAGCGTAAAGGGAGGTCGATTTGCCGCTACCGGTTGGTCCCGTCACCAGCAGAGCGCCGTGGGGAAGCAGGAAGGCGTTGCGATATTTTTCCAGCGCCTGGGGGAGGAAACCCAGGTCCTCCAACCTCAGCAGGATGCTGGATTTGTCCAGGATACGCATGACCACCTTCTCCCCGTACACGGTGGGGAGAATGGCGACACGGAAGTCGATGGCCTTGCCTCCCGATACCATGCCGAAGTGGCCGTCTTGCGGAATGCGCCTCTCGGCGATGTTCAGGTCGGAGATGATCTTGATGCGTGACACGATGCCCTGGTGGATATTCTTGGGAACGCGCTTCACCTCTTGGCACACGCCGTCTATGCGGTAGCGGATGAGCACCTCGTTTTCCCGGGGATCCACGTGGATGTCGCTGGCTCCCCGGTTGATGGCCTCGGCGATCATGGTGGTGGTGAAACGCACGAGTGGCGTATCGTCAACTACGCCGCTGATGCTCTCGGTCTCCTCCATCTCCTTGCCTTCCAGGGCTTCCTCGACTACGTCGGTGTCCAGGTGGTAATAGCGCTGGATGGCGCTGACGATGTCCTCCCTGGCGCTGACCACCGGCTTGACCTCGTAACCGGTGCTCAAGCGGATATCGTCCAGGGCATAGATATTGGTGGGATCGGCCATGGCCACGACGAGCCTGCCTTCATCGAAGTCGATGGGAATGCAGGTATAGCGCTGTGCGGTGGATTCCTCGATGGAGGTAGTGGCCTGGATGTTTATCTTGTACTCGAGCAGGTCGACGTATTCCAGGCCGAGCTCGCGGGCGATGACCTCGGCCAGCTGGTTCTCCCTGACCACTCCCATCTCGAGGAGTACCTTGCCCAGCGAGGAACCGGATTCCTTCTGGCGCTCCAGGGCTGCCGCCAGCTGCTTTTCGTCTATGATGTTGTTCTTGATGAGAAGCTGTGACAGCCTGTCCGTAGCGGAAGGCACCTGCCGCCTCCTTATCTCGACCTATCCAGGGAAACGCCTTTCACATATACAATAATATAACCATAGATTTAATCGGCGAGCACGAGGACTTTCTATAGAGATTTTCAACGCGAGTTGCCCGGGCCCGGGGATAACGGTCCTCGCTCCTCACTCGCAGTGCGGCATATCCGGAGCGCATCCCTTCTTGCGGGTATACTGCTCGCCAATGTCGCTTC
>QZKE01000092.1 GCA_003598015.1 Actinomycetota bacterium
GCCAACGGCAAGTGGGTGGTGCCGGAGGGCGCGGTGATGGTCATGGGCGACAACCGCCCTAACTCCAACGACAGCCGGCGCTGGGGTTTCGTGCCCCTGGAGGCGGTGATCGGCCGTGCCGTCGTCATCTGGTGGCCACCGAGCCGGTGGACGGCCCTTTAGGTGGTGGGGGTTTTGGTCGGCGCGCGCGATACGGCTGAGAGATGGGCGCGGAGGCTCGGATACGTGAGGATAGCCGGGACGGACGAGGCGGGGAGGGGCGCCCTGGCGGGCCCCCTGGTGGCTGCGGCGGTTATTCTGCCCGCTAAGGGTGAGATACAAGGGCTGGAGGAGCTCACCGACTCCAAACTCCTGACCCCCGCGGCGAGAAAGAGCCTCTTCGGGCTCATCCTGGATAATGCCGAGGCGTGGTCGTTTTCGTGCATATCGCCCTGGGATATCGACGAGGAGGGGCTGCAGCCGGCGAACATGACCGCCATGCGCGAAGCCGTGCTCTCCCTTGAACCGGCTCCCGACCTGGTAGTGGTGGACTATTACCATGTCGAGGGATTGTGTATACCGCAGTGGAGCATCGTGCACGGCGATCGCGTATGCCGCAGCGTCGCCGCGGCATCCATCCTCGCGAAGGTGATCAGGGACCATCTGATGACGTACTGGTCGTTGCACAGTCCGCAGTACGGTTTCGAGAGCAACAAGGGCTACGGGACCGCCCAGCACCTCAAGGCCCTGGCCGACCACGGCCCACTGCCCTGCCACCGCAGCTCGTTCCATGGCGTGCTGCAGATGGAGATGGTGCTGGAGTGCGCGGATGAGGAGTGACGCCGGCCTTCGACCATGCCGTATACGATAATCAGTTGCTGAACTTGTATGGCCGGGTCTCGATGAGAGTATGGGGGGAGAAAGTGACGAACAGGGAACTGGGGGCGGCGGGGGAGGATGCCGCCTGTGCCTTCCTCAGGCGCAAGGGTTATCGTATCATGGATAGGAATTACCGCTGTTCCCAGGGCGAGTTGGACGTAATCGCCTCCAAAAGAGGGCGGCTTGTATTCTGCGAGGTTAAGGCACGCTCGGGGGGAGAGATAGAGGAGGCCCTGGGCGCCGTGGACGCGAAGCGGCAGGGTCGCATGGCGAGGGCGGCCTCCCATTATCTCAACGCGGAAGGCCGTGTAGCCAAAGACTGCCGCTTCGATGTGATCGCCTTGCTGAAAGACGGTCCCACGTGGAAAATAGTCCATGTGGAGGACGCCTTCGAGATAGGAGAGCTGTAAGAGCCGATCCTTGATGCAAGAACGGCTGCATGGGGAACGGCAGCGTTTTCCGTCCTGTGGCAACGGTGAGGAATAGGGTAGCGGTCGCCATTCTCCGTATGAGAGAGGCCTGGGAGATGGGAACATGAAAGCCTGTCCCTGGTGCGGCAGGAACAACCTGGACAGCGACGAGTACTGCTTCAATTGCGAGCGCGATCTCAACGCCGTGCCCGGCGAAGAGGAGGAGTTCGAGTTGGAGCAGGAGATACGGCGCATCCGCGTATACAAACCGCCGTCCATACTCAGGCTGGTGATCATATCCCTGCTGCGCAAGGGAGCATTTGCGCTGCTGGCCCTGGGAGCCTTCTTCATAATCGCCCTCATCGCCATCTGGGTAAGCTATGACAACTCCGTCGTAGCGCTGGTCGCGCTGGGAGTGCTGGGGGCCGCCATGCTCCTCGCCATGTATTATCCCGATATAAAACTCTCACGGCGCGTAGGGTTGCGGGGAGTCTGGGTCTCCCTCATCTCCAACGCGATTCTCCTCGCGGTGTTCCTCCCGCCAACCCTCTGGTTCCTCTCCAACCGCGGTTATATCGCGGGAGCGTGGGATTTCCTGGCGAATACCTGGTGGGCATTCCTCGCCTTCCTGGTGCTCGACCTGCTCATAACCTGGCTGTCCGGGCGCCGGGCTTACGCTGAGACCGCAAATCCCTAGCCGGTTTTACTCTGCCGCAGGCCGTATCAGCGGTCGTCCGTACCTTCTTGTCATCGCCATCTTATATAATATGTATAACTTGTATAGGAGGTGATGGCATGTTCACTCGGGTCGATAGTTGCTCCATCTTGGGGATGGAGGTAGTCGAAGTGGAGGTGGAGGTGAATACCTCCGGGAGCCTCCCCGGCATCTACATGGTCGGTCTGCCGGATACGGCGGTGCGGGAGTCGTACCGGCGCATCAAGGCGGCGGTCGCCAACTCCGGCCTGCTCTTCTGCCGCCAGCTTATCACGGTCAACCTGGCCCCCGCCCACCTGCGCAAGGAGGGTTCCAATTTCGATCTGCCCATTGCCCTGGCCATCCTTGCGGTATCAGGCAGCCTCAAGCCGGAGGCCCTGGCGGGAAGGCTTGTGGTGGGGGAACTGGCGCTGGATGGCAAGGTGCGGGGAGTGCGAGGATCCCTGGCCATGGCGCTCCAGGCGCGCCGCCAGGGGCGGGAGGAGATCATCGTGCCCATGCGGAACCTGCGCGAGGCGGCACGTATCGAGGGGATAAAGGTGACCGGGGTCGCGACCCTCCTGGAAGCCCTTGAATACCTTCAGGGCAAATCCATAGAGCAACCTCACTTCGACGATGGTGATGATGACGGCGCGGATTATCCCTGTCTTTCGGAAGTGAAAGGCCAACTGCAGGCAAAGCGCGCCCTGGAGATAGCCGCGGCCGGATTCCATAACATCCTCTTCATCGGGCCACCCGGCTCGGGCAAATCGATGCTCGCGGAGAGGCTTCCCGGAGTGCTGCCTCCACTGAATGGAGAAGAGATGCTCGAGGTGTCCAGCATCCACAGTGTCGCGGGATTGCTCGACCCGGACCGGCCCCTGCGGCGCCACCCTCCCTTCCGCGCTCCCCACCATTCCATTTCCCATGTAGGCCTGGTGGGCGGTGGGCGTAACTTTCCCCGTCCGGGGGAGATCACCCTGAGCCATCGCGGCGTGCTCTTCCTGGACGAACTGCCCGAGTTCCGGCGGGATGCCCTGGAGGTGCTGCGCCAGCCCATGGAGTCGGGAAGCGTCACCATATCGCGCTCCCTCATCTGCAACAGTTTCCCGGCACGCTTCCTGCTGGTGGCGGGGATGAATCCCTGCCCGTGCGGTTTTCTCGGCGATATCCAGCGCGCATGTTCCTGCTCGCCCAGCGAGGTGAGGCGGTATTACCACCGCGTGTCGGGACCACTGCTGGACCGCATCGACCTGCAGGTGGAGGTGCCACGGCTCTCACCCCAGGAACTGGTGGAGCTTCCCGCGGGGGAGACGTCGCAGCGCGTGCGCGAACGGGTGATGGAGTCACGGGACAGGCAGAGGTCACGATGGCAGGGCAGGGCGGTAAACGCCTCCGCGGGCCTGGTGCGCATGCGCGCCGTCTGCCGCCTGGGCGAGGAAGAAAAGAGGTTCATGTACGCGGCCGCAGACCGCCTGGGACTGACTGCGCGCGGTTTCGATCGCTGCCTGCGTGTGGCCAGGACCATAGCAGACCTGGCGGGCCGGGAAAGGATAGGCGTAGCCGACCTGGCGGAGGCGGTGCAGTACCGCTCCCTGGAGCGGTTGTGGGGCTCGACGACGGGTGGGGAGGTCAGCTGTGGAAGAAGCCTATAGAGCGGCGCTGGCTTGCATCAAGGGGATGAACTCCCTCGCCCTCCCGCGCCTCCTGCATATGACGGACGGAGCGAGGGAGCTGTGGGAGATATTCAAGTCGGGTGGAGCCAGGGCATGCGCACTGGTGGGGGCGGAAAAGGCGGCGGCATATGCTGATGACTGTCGCAGCACCGAGCCCGAGGCGGTGCTGGAGAACCTGAAGCGGAAGGGCATACGGATCATCACACCGCAGGACAGGTGTTTCAGCGACAGGCTGCGCGCGATCTATGACCCCCCGGCACTTCTCTTCATAGTGGGAAACGAGCCTCCCGAAGATGTACCGTACGTAGCCGTGGTTGGAGCCCGCAAGGCATCGAGTTATGGCCGCTGGGCTGCCGGGTGCATCGGCGGTGAACTGGCCCGCCGTGGCGTGGTGGTAGTCTCGGGCGCGGCTTATGGGATCGACGGCCACGCACACCGGGGGTGTCTCGAGGGTGGGGGGTTCACCATGGCCGTGCTGGGCTGCGGGATCGATAACGTCTATCCATACGAGCATGCGGGTCTGCTGCGGAGCATCGCCTCATCCGGGTGTATAATCAGCGAATACCCGCCCGGGGAGGCTCCACTGCCCTGGCGCTTCCCGCACCGTAACCGCATCATAGCGGGGCTTTCCCATGCGGTGGTGGTGGTCGAGGCCACAGAGAAAAGCGGCGCCCTGATCACCGCGGACATAGCGCTGGAGGAAGGCAGGGAGGTGATGGCGGTACCCGGTCCCATCGGCAGTGCACTCTCACGTGGCACGAACAGGCTCATACAGAAGGGCGCCAAGCTGGTCATGGAGGTGGAGGACATATGCGAGGAATTAAACTTCGCGTGCGTTTCAAGCTCCCTGACGGCGAGCGGGTCATCATGCCGCCCTGGTGCGGTTAGCGGCATGGCCATGAGCCCTCTTGAGCGCAGATGCGTCGAGATACTGCAGGGAATCCCGCGCAGCCTGGACTGGATTGCCGCGCGGGAGAAGGTCCCGGTGCCCGAACTCCTGGCCTG
Organism: Actinomycetota bacterium; assembly: GCA_003598015.1. Taxonomy (GTDB): domain Bacteria; phylum Actinomycetota; class Geothermincolia; order Geothermincolales; family RBG-13-55-18; genus SURF-21. The sequence goes on from QZKE01000092.1 coordinate 4,644, forward strand.
CCTCACCTCCATGTCCTTCAAGGGATGGATAGCAGAGGAAGCGGGCGGGCGGTATCGCCTGCTGGTCGATCCGTGCAGCGATTGAGGGGTAGGCCTCGCTCCAGTTCAGAAGCTCCTTGCAGCCCCCCCAGGCTCCTGGCCTAAGGATAAAATGCCTGCCGATAAATCCGTATAGTCCAAAAAAGTAAATCTAGTCACATTAATAATTTTAGTTAACAATAGATTCAACTATTGACAATAATGACTTTTAATATAAAATTATATACGAATTCAACAGCTTGCTCTGTACCAGAGGGGAAGGTCATGCGCGAGAGTGTAGCGGAGTATCTCAGATTTCTGAAGGCGGAACGCAACATGTCTCCGGAAACCTTGCGCGCCTACGGTGGAGACCTGCGTATTTTCGTGGATTTCTGCATGCGTGCCGGCGCAATCCGCCCCGAGGATGTAGACCACCGCCTGCTGCGCCGTTACCTCGCCAACTTGCAGACCAGGGGATATTCCCGTTCCACGGTGGCGCGGCGGACCTCGGCCGTACGTGGATACTTCCGTTTCCTGACGCAGCGTGGTCTCCTGGAGAACGACCCCGCAGCGGCCCTGTCGCCACCACAACGGGAACGCAGGCTTCCCCGGGTACTGCGTGTGGAGGAGATAGACGAGGCGGAGGCGAAGCAGGGACTGCATATCTACCGCACATCGTTGAGGGATATGGCCCTGGTAGAGCTCCTATACGCTACCGGGATGCGCGTAAGGGAGCTGGCCGGGCTCGACCTGGAGGATATCGATCTCGAGAGAGGGGAGGTGAGAGTTCTCGGTAAGGGGCGAAAGGAGCGCGTAATACCAGTGCATGACGCCGCGCGGCAGCTGGTGGCCGGCTATATTGACAAGGAGAGACCGATACTGGCGGCGAACACCACTGTGGACGCAGGCGAGGAGGTGGCCCTTTTCCTGAGCGTGAAAGGGGGTAGGCTCAGCGACCGCGGAGTCCGCCGGGTGGTGGACCGCTTTTTCCGCGGCCTGGAGGGGGGAAAGAGGATCAGCCCGCACACTTTGCGCCATACTTTCGCAACCCATATGCTGCAGGGGGGAGCAGACCTGAGAACGGTCCAGGAGCTGCTGGGTCACGTTGATTTATCAACTACCCAGATATATACTCATCTTAATAAAGGTCAGCTGAAAGAGGTGTTTTTCCAGACCCACCCCCGCGCGCACGAGTCCGGCAAAAGCGGCATATACCGAGATAGGGAGCATGTTGAACACAGCTGATTTCTATAAAAGAGGAGCGAGGTTGGAAGGTATAGAAGACGTCAGCAAAATCTGGAAGCAATTCAAGGAAGAGGGTTCACAAGAATCCCGCGAAAAGCTAATCCTCAACTACGCTCCACTGGTAAAGTACGTGGCCGGCAGGGTCTCTTCCGGGCTTCCACCGAACATCGAATATGCCGACCTCGTCAGTTACGGCATCTTCGGGCTTATCGACGCCATTGAGAAGTACGATCCTGACCGGGGGATAAAGTTCGAGACCTACGCCATTGCACGCATCAAGGGCGCCATCATCGACGAACTCCGTTCCATCGATTGGGTGCCCCGTTCCATACGTTTCAAGGCGCGCGAGCTGGAGAAGTCCTACGTCTCCCTGGAAAACGAATTGAAGAGGCTGCCTACCGATGAGGAGGTGGCCAAGCACATGTGCATCTCCCTTGACGAATTCCACCAGTTGCTGCAGCAGATGAGCTTCATCTCCCTGGTGGCCCTGGATGAGCTCTGGAACGTCGGGGGAGACAAGGGGGACAAGGTCAGCCTGGTGGACACCCTGGAGGACTCCCGGGTCAAAGATCCCTCCAAGACCTACGAGATAGAGGAGATGAAGAGGATCCTGGCGGATGCCATTAACCGCCTTCCCGAGAGGGAGAAGATCGTTATCAGCCTCTATTACTACGAGGGATTGACCCTGAGGGAGATAGGGGAGGTTCTGGGAGTGACCGAATCGCGCGTCTGCCAGATGCACACCAAGGCCATCCTGCGCCTCAAGGGCAGGCTGACCAGCGCCAAGGGAGCACTCGAGGTATAAGACCATCATGCGGCGGGAGGCCGTAACCGGCCTCCCGCCTTTGCATATCAATTTCTCTTGTGACTACTGTCCCGTTGCGCTCCTCTCACGATATGCTTAGCCCTGCGCGCTAAGTCTAGTTGCCTGGAAAAAACCACTGTGTTAATATTTTTAGCTGGCGCTGGATTTGTATCGTAAGGAGGTGGGCCCCGGACCGGGACGAAGCTGTCCAGCAAGGGAAGCGCTGCGAGGCCCGCCGCCGGCGGGTTTTTTTTGCCCGTTATCACACACGCCCGTGGACTCTCTTTCCAGGTGCCCCAAGGGGTGGGGGAGAGGGGATGAAGCGGGTGGAGGAGAAACCAAGGAGGAGCCATGACCGTAGTCTCCATGAAACACCTGCTCGAGGCCGGGGTCCACTTCGGACACCAGACCCGGAGATGGAACCCCAAGATGGAGAAGTACATCTTCACCGAGCGCAACGGCATCTACATCATCGATCTGCAGCAGACCCTCGCCCTTATCGAGGAGGCGTACAATTTCATCCGTGATATGGTCGGCAAGGGAGGTTCACTCCTTTTCGTCGGCACCAAGAAACAGGCCCAGGAGGCCGTTAAGGAGAATGCCTTGCGCTGCGGCATGCCCCACGTGACCAACCGCTGGCTAGGCGGGACCCTGACCAACTGGTCTACCATAAACAAACGTATCGAGAAGCTCAAGGAACTGGAGGAGATGGAGACATCGGGCGAGATCGCCGGGATGCCGAAGAAGCAGGGTACCCGCGTACGCCACCAGCTGACAAAGCTTCGCCGCAACCTCGAAGGCCTGCGCAGCATGGACAGGCTTCCCAGCGGCATATTCATCATAGACCCGCGCAAGGAGAACATCGCGCTGATGGAGGCGCGCAAGCTGGAGATACCGGTGATAGCCGTGGTGGACACGAACTGCGATCCCGACCTGGTCGACTTCGTCATCCCGGGCAACGACGACGCTATCCGGGCATCGAACCTCATCAGCAAGATCATCGCCAATGCCGTCCTGGAGGGATTTCAGATCCGCGACGCCCTGCAGGCGGCCCAGCGCAAACAGGAAGAGGCCGCGGCGCGCCAGGCGGCCGCCGAGGAGGAGGAGATTGAGGAGAAGGTGGGTGATTGAGTCCCACGGCCTCTTTATGCATATAACATCGCAAGGAGGAAAGATGGAGATCAACGCCGCACAGGTGAAGGAGCTGAGAGAAGTTACCGGGGCCGGCATAATGGACTGCAAGCAGGCGCTGCAGGAGTCCGGGGGCGACGTGGAAAAGGCTATGCGCATCTTGAGAGAGAAAGGGCTGGCGGGAGCGCAGAAAAAAGCCGGCCGTACCGTCGCGGATGGGATGGTCGATGCCTACATCCATATCAATAACCGTATAGGGGTGCTGCTGGAGGTCAACTGCGAGACTGATTTCGTCGCCCGCAACGAGACGTTTCGCGTCATGGTGCATGATATCGCCATGCACATCGCCGCCGCGAAGCCGCTCTTCGTGTCGCCGGAGGATGTTCCGGAAACGGTGCTCGCGGAGGAGCGGGAGATAAACCGCAACCGCGCCCTCAAGGAGGGCAAGCCGGAGAAGGTGGTGGATAAGATCGTCGAGGGGCGCATGAAGAAGTTCTTCGAGGAGGTTTGCCTGCTGGAACAGCCTTTCGTCAAAGACCCGGATATAACCGTAGGGCAACTGGTTAAGCAGATAATTGCGGCGGTTGGCGAGAACGTAGTGGTCCGGCGTTTCGTACGCTTCCAGGTGGGCGAGGATATCGAGGAATAAGATACCGGCAGTGCCGGGGCTGTTGCGACCCACGCCCGAGATGGACCGGAAGGTGACGGAGTACCAGGGGTAGAAGACTCAAGCAAGACCGGTGCCGGCCCCCTGGAGGGGGGAGAGGAACAGGCGGAGATGGAGGAAGCCCGACCCCAGTGCAAGAGGGCGCTCATCAAGTTGAGCGGAGAGGCCTTCATGGGCCGCTTCGATTACGGTATAGATCCCGAGATGGTGAAGATCATCGCCGACGAACTTGCCGAGGTCAACGAGGTGGGCGTGCAGGTGGCCGTCGTGGTGGGCGGTGGCAACATCTTCCGCGGGATAGCAGCCAGCGCCGGGGGAATGGACCGTGCGGCGGCGGATTATGTGGGTATGCTGGCGACGGTCATGAATTCCCTCGCCCTTCAGGATGCCCTCGAGAAGAGGGGAGTCTTCACGCGCGTACAGTCGGCCATCGAGATGCAGGCGGTGGCTGAACCCTATATCAGGAGGCGCGCCATCCGCCACCTGGAGAAGGGGAGGGTCGTCATCTTCGCGGCGGGCACCGGCAATCCCTACTTCACCACCGATACTACGGCGGCCCTGCGGGCGCTCGAGATAGGCGCCGAGGCCATACTCAAGGCTACCATGGTCAACGGGGTCTACGATTCGGATCCCCTGCAGAATCCCGAAGCGGTCATGTACGAGTCCCTCGATTACATAGAGGTCCTGCAGCAGGGCCTGCGGGTCATGGACGCCACCGCCGTATCGCTGTGCATGGACAACCGCCTCCCCATCATCGTCTTCAACATGACCGTTCGCGGGAACATTGCAAGGGTCCTTTTCGGCGAGCGGATAGGCACCATCGTTGCCTCGAATAAGGGAGAAGGGAGCTAGGCCGGTGTTAGAAGATGTCTTGCAGGAAGCGGAGCGCCGCATGAAGAAAACCGTGGAGCACATGCGGGATGATTTCTCCTCGGTGAGGACGGGAAGGGCGAGCGCCTCACTCCTGAACCGTGTCATGGTCGATTACTATGGCGCCCCCACGCCGCTCAACCAGATCGCATCCATAGCCGTCCCCGAGCCGACGCTTCTGGTTGTCTCCCCCTACGACAAAAGCGCCATCGAGGATGTGGAAAAGGCAATACAACAGTCCGACCTCGGGTTGAACCCGGTAAACGACGGCAACGTCATCCGCCTGCCCATACCCAAGCTCACCGAGGAGCGCCGCAAGGAACTGACCCGCCTGGTGCGCTCCAAGGCCGAGGAGGGAAGGGTGGCTGTCCGCAATGTCCGCCGGGATGCCATAGAGGACCTTCGCGCCTTCGAGAAAGACGGGGAGATAACCAAGGACGACCTCCACCGCGGCCAGGAAGAAGCCCAGAAACTGACCGACCGTTATGTCGGCGAGATGGACGAGATGCTCAAGGTGAAAGAGAAAGAATTGATGGAGGTCTGATTTGGCGCCCGGGGAAAAGTACGCATCTGAGACCGGCGAGAGGTCTTCCCTGGCCTCCCGCTTCACCAATTTCGCCGTACGCGTGGTGAGCGCGGTCATCCTGGTCCTGATCATCGTCATCCTCCTGTGGTGGGGCGAGATACCCTTCACGGTAGGGATAGCCCTCATCGCCTTCGCGGGATTATGGGAGTTCTACTCCACCTTTGCCAAGCAGGGCTACAAGCCGGCCATGCTACTCTCCATGGCGGTGGGCAGCGCTTTCCCGGTCATAGCGTTCTTCCTGCGCGATTCCCAGGACCTAAGCCCCATGGTACTCACCCTCGCGCTCTACGTCCCCGTGCTCTTCGCCTGGTGCATCTTCCGTCGCGGTTCCGAATCGCCCACCACCGATATATCGGTGTCCCTGCTGGGCGTGGTGATGGTCGGCTTCTGCCTCGCCCATTTCGTGCTCATGCTCGGGCTGGACACCGATATCCCCTGGACCGTGCCCTTCACGGTCATCGTCATGGTATGGATATCGGATGCCGTCGCCTACCTGGCCGGCTCGGCCATCGGGCGGCACAAGATGGCGCCACGCATCAGTCCGGGAAAGAGCTGGGAGGGATTCCTGGCGGGTACGGCTGCGGTGTTCATCGCCGCCTACATCCTCTACCTGACCGTGAACCGCACCTGGCTCAGCCTCGGTGTCGCCATGGAACTGGCGGTGATAGTGTGCGTCTTCGCGCCGCTGGGCGACCTGTCCGAGTCTACGGTCAAAAGGGAGCTGGGCATCAAGGATATGAGCTCGCTCATCCCCGGACACGGCGGCATCATGGATCGCTTCGACAGCATGTTCTTTACCGCCGTGGTCTCCTACTACTTCCTGCGCTATTTTATCTTCAAGGTGTGAGCGTATGCATGGATCGGGGTACTATGCTTCGTATATGGTGTGTTCCTCGCTGAAGAAGATGCAGGAATCGGAGAAGTCGATAAACTTGGCTTCGTCCTCCCGCAGGGCGGCGTCGGCGTCCAGGCCCTCCGGGCTGCTGTAGGCGTCGATGAAGGCATCCAGGCTGTCCCACCACAGTTCCGCAAGCCCGTCGTAGGGAGCCCGCAGGCCGCGCGTGGCCTGGATGATATCGTGCAGTTCCGCGGGGATGATGTGGCTCTGCACGTATCTCCTCAGGTTCAGCCCCGGCGCCAGTCCGGCCACTAGGGGCCCATGCTGGTTCAGCCAGTAGTCGTGAAACTCCTCATCGCTCAGATCGGAGCGCTTGCGCACGCAATACACGAGCTTGACCATGGTACTACTCCCTTCTTCCGGAGCCGCCCTGCCGTTGCCGCCTGAACCACCCGCTGCCATACAAGGTTGATTTTAGTACAAGAAGGCCCGGCACCGATAATCACTGAGATAGCTCGAGGGCGTCGCGCGGACTCAACCCGTATAATGATCGTATGAACGGCAAAGAAGAGAGGCGCGGGCTGGCGGTCCTGGGCTCCACGGGATCCATCGGGACCCAGGCCTTGGAGGTCGCGGCCGCTCACCCCGACCGCTTGAGGGTTGTAGCCCTCACCGCCCATACCAACGTCGAACTGTTGGAGGAGCAGGCCCGCCTGCACCGGCCTGTGCTGGTGGGCATGGTCTCGCCGGGGGCGGCGGCGGAGCTGCGCACCCGCCTCGCGGGCACGGGCATCGAGGTGATGGCGGGAACGGAATGCCTGGTGGAGGCGGCCGCCTACCCACTGTCCGACATAGTGTTGAACGGCGTGGTGGGCTCGGCGGGATTGCCGCCCACGCTGGCGGCCCTGGGAGCGGGAAAGCGCCTGGCACTGGCCAACAAGGAGAGCATGGTGGCGGGAGGAGAACTGGTACTGGAGGCGCTCGCGGCGGGCGGGGAGCTCATACCCGTGGATTCCGAGCACGGCGCCATCTTCCACTGTCTGCGCGGAGAGGATCTAGGGGAAGTAGAGACCCTTGTCCTCACCGCCTCAGGCGGCCCTTTTTACGGGCGTGGACGGGATGAACTCGCCGGCGTGACGGTGGAGGATGCCCTGGCCCATCCCACCTGGAACATGGGCAGAAAGATCACCATCGATTCCGCCACCCTCATGAACAAGGGCCTCGAGGTCATCGAGGCGCATTACCTCTTCGGCATGCCCTACGACGCCATCAGGGTGGTTGCCCACCCCCAGAGCGTAGTGCATTCCCTGGTGGAGTTCCGGGACGGCTCCATGTCCGCGCAGCTCAGCCTGCCCGATATGCGCCTGCCCATCTCCCTGGCCCTCTCCTACCCGGAGAGGTGGGGGCCACCCTTCCAGCGCACCGAGTTGGCGGCACTGGGGGGACTGACCTTCGGGGAGATCGACCGTGACGCCTTCGGTTGCCTGGACCTCGCCTACAGGGCGGGGAGGGAGGGCGGCCTGGCGACGGCCGTCCTGAACGCCGCCAACGAGGTGGCGGTGGCCGCTTTCCTGGAGGGGAGCATAGGGTTCCTGGATATAGAAAGGATTATCGGAGACACCCTGGAGAGATACGAACCCGGGCGGGCGCGCTCCCTGGATGACGTGCTGCGGGCGGAGGAATGGGCGCGGGCGGCGGCCGCGGAAACCGCGGGAGAGGTAAGCGGATTTGCATAAGGTACTAGTAGTCATCGAGTACGTGTTTGCTGTTCTGGCGGCATTAATCTTCCTTGTCATCACACACGAGCTGGGACATTTCATAGCCGCCAGGCTGGCTGGGGTGAAATGCCCGGAGTTCTTCGTGGGCTTCGGACCGCGCATCTGGAGCACCAAGCGTGGGGATACGGAGTTCGGCATCAAGTGGATACTGATAGGGGGATACGTCAAGGTCCTGGGCATGAATCCCGAGGAGGAGATCAGTCCGGAGGACTTCCCCCACTCCTACAAGGGAGTATCTTACGGTAAGAGGTTCTGGATTATATTCTCGGGTTCTTTGGTGCATCTGATCTTAGCGCTGCTAATAATTTTCTTCACCGTATGGCTTATAGGCGTGCCTTTTCAATCAAACACCATATATGGAGTAGGGCAGAACATGGAGGGGACAGAGGACCAGACGCCAGCCTATACCGCAGGCTTGGAGCCTGGAGATACCATCCTCGCAATGAACGGCCAGCCAATGAACGACTGGGACGACGTTGTGACTTTCATACAAGAACACCCCAACGAAGAAGTCACAATATTGGTTGCCAGAAACGGGCAAGAACTAGAGCTGACCGCCACCCTTGCTCAGCGCGGGGATGGAGCAGGCTACCTGGGCGTTAATCCCCAGCCGGAATTCCGGGAATACTCATTCCTTGAGTCCTTCGGGGAGACGGGAGTGGTTTTCTGGGAGAACCTCAAAGGCGTGGGTATCAGCTTTTCAAAGCTTTTCAGCCTTTCCACCTTCAAGCAACTGCTCGGCATCTCAGAGCCCACGGAGGAGAGGCCGGTATCGATTGTGGGAATAACCCGCCTTGCAGGCCAATTGGCGGGCCTAGGATTATATTATTTCCTTATGTTTTTTGCTTTTCTCCTCATTTTCCTGGCTCTCATCAACCTCCTTCCACTGCCCCCCCTGGATGGTGGGCACCTGATGGTATTGTTATGGGAGAGGGTAACCGGCAGGGAGGTGGACTTGCGTAAGCTGTACCCGGTGGCGGTAGCGGTGCTCGCCTTCTTCATTATCCTGTTCATACTCACGGTAACGCAGGACATATTCAACCCCGTCAACCTGCCATGAGCGTGCGCAAACTGACCCGCCGCGTGATGATCGGGGACGTCCCCGTGGGGGGAGGCGCCCCGCTGAGCGTGCAGTCCATGACCAACACCCCCACCGAGGACGCCGCGGCCACCCTGGAGCAGATAGGCCGCTTGGCCGAGGCAGGATGCAACATCGCGCGCGTGGCCGTTCCCAATCTCAAGAAGGACCACCTCCTGCAGCGCACCCTGCGAGCCCTGAGGGAGATCGTAGCGGGCTCGCCCCTCCCGGTGGTGGCGGATATCCACTTCGACCACTCCCTGGCCCTGGTCGCCCTGGAGGCGGGTGTCCACGGCCTGCGAATCAATCCCGGAAATATCGGGGGCGAGGAAAAGGTGAGGGAGGTCGCCGCGGCCGCGAAACAGCGGGGAGTGCCTATACGCGTGGGCGTGAACGCGGGTTCGCTGGGCCGCGATATCCTGCAGCGCCACGGCCACCCCACGGCGGAGGCCATGGTGGAGAGCGCCCTGGAGGAGATCGCGGTCCTGGAGAAAAGCGAATTTTATGATATAAAGGTCTCCGTGAAGGCATCCTCGGTGCCCTTGACCGTAGAGGCATACCGCATGCTCTCCGGGGCGGTCGATTACCCCCTGCATGTGGGGGTCAGCGAGGCGGGACCGCCCTGGACGGGGACCATCCGCTCCGCGGTGGGCATCGGAGCGCTGCTGGCCGAGGGCATCGGGGACACCATCCGCGTTTCCCTGGCGGGGGACCCGGTGGAGGAGGTACGGGCCGGCCTGGCCATCCTCAAAGCACTGGAGCTGTCGCGGCGCGGGCCGGACATCGTGGCCTGCCCGACCTGCGCCCGCTCGCGCATCGATGTGGCCGCCATAGCGACGGAACTGGAGAGGCGCCTGGCTCACGTCAGGGCGCCGCTGCGCATCGCGGTCATGGGATGCGCGGTCAACGGGCCGGGAGAGGCCAGGGAGGCCGACCTGGGGGTAGCCGGGGGCAAGGACCGCGGCCTTCTCTTCCGCCGGGGGCAGCCGGTGGGATGGTACGCCAAGGAGGACCTGCTGCGGGTGCTGCTCGCGGAGGTGGAGAAGATGGCCGCGGAGATGGAGGAAACGGGGGAGTAGTAAGAAGGAGTCAGATGAAACAGTCCAGCGCTTTCATCCCCACGCTCAAGGATAGCCCCGCGGACGCGGAGGTGGCCAGCCACCGCCTGCTGGTGCGCGCAGGTTTCATGCGCAGGGTGGCATCCGGGATCTACGAACTGTTGCCCCTGGGGGCGCGCGTGGTCAGGAACATCGAGCGCATCGTGCGCGAGGAGATGAATGCTGCGGGTGCGCAGGAGGTCATCCTCCCCATCATGCAGCCGCGGGAGCTGTGGGAGGAGAGTGGCCGCTGGTCCAAGTACGGCCCGGAGATGATGCGCCTCAAGGACCGGGCGGACAGGGACTTCGGACTGGGGCCGACGCACGAGGAGGTCATCACCGACCTGGTGCGCTCCAACGTCTCCTCCTGGCGCGATCTCCCCTTGAACCTCTACCAGATCGGGGACAAGTTCCGCGACGAGATGCGGCCGCGCTTCGGCCTGCTGCGGGGGCGCGAGTTCATCATGAAGGACGGTTACAGCTTCGACCGTGACGAGGAGGGCATGCGCCGTTCCTACCAGGCTATGTACGACGCCTACGGCCGCATCTTCACCCGCAGCGGCTGCACCTGGCGGGCGGTGGAGGCGGACACCGGCCTCATCGGCGGGGATGTCTCCCACGAGTTCATGGTCCCCGCCGCGGTGGGCGAGGACGATATAGCCTACTGTGAGGGGTGCGATTATGCCGCGAACGTCACCCTGGCCACCTTCAAGCGCGCCGAGCCGCTTCGCGGTGAAGGCAAGGCGGCGGAAAAGGTGCACACGCCGGAGAAGCGCACCATCGAGGAGGTAAGCTCGTTCCTGGGCCTGGGGCCGGACCGTTTCATAAAGTGCCTCATGTTCCTGGTTGAGGACAAACCGGTGGCGGTGCTCGTACCCGGGGACCGCGAGGCCAACGAGACCAAGCTGGAGCGGGTACTGGGAACGGACGAGTTCCGCCTCTTTATCGAGGACGACTGGAAGAGGTTTCCTTCCTACCTGCAGGGCTTCGTGGGACCGGTGGGCTTGCAGGCGGCGGAGGTCATCGCAGACGTGGCGCTCGCGGGCGCGGGGGGCATGGTCTGCGGGGCCAACGAAGAGGACTACCATCTCGCAGGCGTGGACGAAGGCCGGGATTTCACGGCAGGCCGCTTCGAGGATATAACCTCCGCCAGGGAGGGGGACGTATGTCCACGCTGTAGCGGGACCCTCCGTATCGAGGCGGGGATAGAGGTGGGACAGGTCTTCCAGTTGGGATTGAAATACTCCGAGCCCATGCGCTGTTACTACGACGACGAGGACGGCGTCTCCCGGCCCATGGTCATGGGCACCTACGGCATCGGCGTGACCCGGCTCATGTCCGCCATCATCGAGCAGCACCACGACGAGCGCGGGATGCTCTGGCCCCTGGCGGTAGCACCGGCGCTCCTGCATATACTGCCTTTGAACTACGAGCGGGAGGAGAGACGCTCCGCAGCGCGCGAGCTCTACGAGCGCTGCCAGGAGCGCGGATGGGAGGTATTGCTGGACGATCGCGAGGAGAGCGCCGGGGTAAAGTTCGCCGACGCCGACCTCATCGGGATACCTTACCGCGCGGTCGTCGGCAAGGGCTACGACGAGGACGGAACCATCGAGCTGCAGGTCAGAACCACGGGGGAGAAGAACAAGATGGATATGGATTCCCTCATGGGGTTGCTGCAGCAGGCCGTGGATACGCTAGCGGACGAGCGGCCTCATGTGTCATGAGCCGGTGCGAGGTGTTTATATGAGCAATGGCGCACCCGCCTGAGATGGGGGGAAGGCGAAAGGAAGAATACACGGGCGGTGTGTCGAACGTAGCAGCGGAGGAACGGGGAGAGAGATGGACAGATTCGTCGTTCACGAGGATAACCTGGAATGGGTACCGGCGGACTTTCCGCGCGCCCAGATGAAGGTGCTCTACATGGACCCGCGCGGCGGGGGGCAGATACTCCTGCTCCGTTTCGAGCCCTACTGCGAGATGCCGGGCCATGCGCACATATCCTCCGATGAAGCGGCCTATGTACTGGAGGGCGAGCTCGGGCAGCAGGGAGCGGACGGAGAGGAGGAGGTCTTTCGCGCGGGGCACTTCGCCTTCTTCCCGGCGGGCGCGGAACACGGCCCCTTCACCACTGGCGAAGAGGGCTGCACCATCATCAGCGTCTTCTACGGTCCGCTGAGTTAGAAAGGAAACGAGATTGCAAAGGGCCTGGAACGTAAACGAAGGGCTGCGGAGATTCTCCAGCGCCGTATTCCATCCCGTGGGATGGGTGCTGGGCCGGGTTTTTTCGCCCAACTTCATCACCACGCTGTCCATCGGCGCCGCGGCGGTGGCGGGCTATCTCTTCGCTGTGGGACAGTTCGTGGTAGGACCCTGGATACTCTTCCTGGCCGGCCTCTTCGACATCTGGGACGGCCAGGTCGCCAAGCTTACCGGCCGCGTGAGCACCTTCGGGTCTTTCTACGACTCGACGGCAGACCGCGTGGCGGATTTCTTCTTCTCCCTGGGAACGCTATACTATTTCGCCGACCAGAAGATCTACGACATAACCTTCATGGTCGCTGCGTACATGGTGCTCTCCTCGCTCATCAGCTACGTGAAGGCGAGGGCGGAGGGCTTGGGTGTCGCCTGCAACGTCGGCCTGCTGGCGCGCCCGCTGCGCCTGCTCCTCTTCGCGCTGCCGCTGTTTATCTTCGGCCTGAGCGACAACGTCTGGGTATTCCGGATCTCCCTGTACATCGTGTTGGTGCTGGCGGTGGAGACGCTGGTCCACCGCATGGTGGTCATATATACGGGAGCCCGCGAGAAGGACGCATCCGCGGCGGCGGATGGTTCCTGAGCGGGGTGGGCCATGGCGGAGTGTGAACGCTTTCGCGACGATATCCCCGGATACCTGAAGTACTACTTCTTCCGCGGTTCCTGCGGTCTGGTGGGCCGCCTGCCTATACGCGTGACCCACGGCATCGGGGTGGGTGTCGCGGAGATAGCCTACCGCTTGTCGCGGCACAAGCGTGAGGTGGTCTACGAGAACATGCGCCGCGTACGGCCCGAGGGCACGCCGGGTGAGTGGCGCAGGCTGGCGCGCCGCAGCTTCTACAACTACGCCCGCTACTGGGTGGATTTTCTGCGCTGTTACCACCTGACCTACGAGGAGATCTACAACTCCCTGGTGGTGCCTCACGGCGTTCACTGGTTCGACGTATGCCTGGAGAAAAAGCGGGGGGCGGTGCTGGCGCTCCCGCATTACGGCAGCTGGGATATGATCGGTGGCTGGGTGGGGCACAACTACCCTTCTTTCTGGGCGGTGGCGGAACAGCTCGAGCCGCGCCCCATGTACGAGTTCCACACCGAGCTGCGCAAACGCATGGGCATCCGCATCATCCCCCTGGCTGAGAACACGGTGGAGAAGGTCATCGAGGTGCTCCTGGGGAACGGCATGGTCTGCCTGCTCTCCGACCGCCTCATCGCGGGCAGCGGGGTGGAGGTGGAGTTCTTCGGGGAGAGGATCATGATGCCCATCGGTCCCGCCCTCCTCGGCGTTAAGCTGGGAACCGCGGTGATACCCTGCCTCACTATCCGCAAGGGCGGCTGGTATCACGGTTACGTAGGCCCGCCCCTGGATATCGAGATCACCGGAGACACCCGCCGCGACGTCCAGACCAACACCCAGAAACTTGCCAGGGTATTCGAGGATTTCATCCGCGAGGACCCCACCCAATGGCACATGTTCCAGCCTATCTTCAAGAACCAGGCCAGCCAAATCAACCGACAGGGATGAACCCGCTCCCGGCCGCCTGGGGATTGTATCGTACGCCGGGACTCGTGCAAAGATCTTTGCGGGGCGGATAACCTCTGCTCGATTGTCGCTCAAGTCACCGCCTGAATCCCACCGGACCACGCGGGCAGTCCATCATACCCGGAGGAATCGGGTTGGGCTGTTCCCGATCTCGCCTGGAGAACGTACTCAGTCGCAGGCTATTGGGATGGGGTAAAATGAACCGCATGAACATAGGCATGGTATCGCCCTACTCCTGGGATTTCCCCGGTGGGGTAAACCGGCACGTCGAGCAGCTCGCGGACCACCTGCGCGGGCGCGGCCACCGCGTGCGTGTAATCGCGCCCGGAGGGCACAGCGGTGAAGGTTTCTTCTCTGTGGGGGGTTCCTTCGCGGTATCTGCGAACCAGTCCAAGGCCAATATCGCCTTCGGCCCCGGGGTGGCGGCACGCATCCGCAGGCTTCTGCGTCAGGAGTGCTTCGACGTGCTTCACCTGCACGAGCCCCTCATCCCCAGCGCGTCGCTGCTCGCGCTGTTCTTCTCGCGCTGTGCCACCCTGGCCACTTTCCACGCGGCGCGAGAGGGGGGGAGCACGGGCTACCGCCTCGCGCAGCCGATACTGCGACCGCTGGCCGGCAGGATAGACGTAAAAGCTGTGGTCAGCCCCGCCGCCCGGGAGCTGATATCCCGCTACTTTCAGGGCGATTACCGCGTCCTCCCCAACGGAGTGGATACGGCGCTTTTCGCCCCCGGGGGCCCCGTGCTGGAGGAATGGACTGGCGGCGGTTTCAACCTCGTATTCGTGGGCAGGGACGAACCGCGCAAAGGCCTGGAAGTATTGCTGCGAGCGCTGCCGCTGGTGCGCGAAAGCCATCCCGAGGTGCGCCTGCTGGTAGTGGGGGTGGAGGAATACGCGAGCACATGCGAGGGGGTAGCCTGGCTCGGCAGGCTGGCTGACGATCTCGTGCCCGCCGCTTACCGTTCGGCGAAGATCATGATCTCGCCCGCCCTGGGGATGGAGAGCTTCGGCATCGTGCTCCTCGAGGCGATGGCGAGCGGCGTGCCCGTGGTGGCGTCCGATATACCCGGGTACCGCGCGGTGCTGGAGGACGGTGTCCAAGGCAGGCTATTCCCGCCGGGTGACTACCGGGCTCTGGCGCGCGCGCTGAGCGGGCTCATCGAGGACGATGCGGGCAGGGAGGCGATGGCGGAATCCGCACTGGCGAGGGCGGCGATGTTCTCGTGGGAGAACCTGGTGGAGGATGTGGAGGCGGCATATGGAGATGCGATGAGCATTCACGGGAGGGATCTTTGATGCAGCTCGAGGAAGTGGTCGAGATATGCAGGGACCTGTCGAGCGAGGTGCGGGAGATGGTCCGCCCCCACCTGGGCGAGAAGGCGGCACGGGAGATGCAGGGGCGCGGCGCCAGCGGTGACTCCACCTTCGCCATCGACGAGGTGGCGGAAGAGAGGGTCGAGAGCCGGCTGGAGGGCATCCCCGAGCTGGCCTACTTCTCGGAGGACCGGGGCATGGTGGGTACGGAGACGGCCAGGTGGGTCCTGGTGGTGGATCCCATCGACGGCACACGTCCCGCCGCGGCGGGATTCGAGGCCTGCTGTGTATCCATCGCGGCGTCACGCTACCATCCCGAGGAGAATCCCCAGCCGACGCATGGGGACGTGGTATACGGCCTGTTGCAGGAGATCAAGAACGACGCCTGGTTCGAGGCGGAGCGGGGTAAGGGGTGCCGTATGGTCATCGACGGGGAGAGGGCGGAGCCGTGCATCCTCCCCCACGACGACATATCGACCCTCTTCTGGACCCTGGGATTCCGCGGCAGGCCGGCACTCCCTACGGCGCTGGTGCTGGAGGAGCTCATCGACCGTTCAAGCGTTGACGGCGGCATATTCGACCTGGGCAGCGCCACCTACTGCATAACCAGGCTGCTCACCGGGCAGCTGGACGCCTACGTGGATGTGGGCGATCGCATGATACGCGAGGTGCCGCGGGTGGAGGAGATGTTCCTGCGCGCCGGGCACGGGCACGTCCTCAACAACTCCTCCTACGACCTGGCGGCCGCCGGCCTTATCGCCCGCGAGGCGGGATTGGCCATAGGCGATGCCTTCGGCGCCCCCCTGGATGGATACCCCTTGCTGGCCTCGGGCAGGGCGGGGCAGCTCTCCTGCGTGGCCGCGGTGACCCCCGGGCTGCTGCGCGCGCTCGTCGCCGAGATCGACGCGGGCATCGGGCGCATGCGCGCGCACTACGGATGGTGATGGATGAGCCTGATCAGCATCTTTTTCGTTTCCCTGGGTGTGGGGCTCTCCGGCGCTCTCATGCCGGGTCCCCTGCTCACCGTGACCATCAACGAATCCTACCGCAAGGGCTTTGTGGCCGCCCCCCTGCTGGTGGCCGGGCATGCCGTGCTCGAAGGGGCTCTCATCGTACTGCTGGTGCTGGGGCTGGACCGGGTACTGGGTAACGAGTATTTCTTCGGGGTGGTCGGAGTAGCGGGGGGCGCCTTCCTCTTCTGGATGGGCCTGGGCATGGCCCTGGACGTGCGGGACCGCAAGCTCCACCTGGATCTGCAGGAGCATTCCGGCATGCGCATGGGCCCCTTCGTGGCGGGGCTCACCACCAGTATATCCAATCCCTACTGGTTCCTGTGGTGGGCCACCTTCGGGTTGAGCTGGCTGCTCATCTCCATGGACAGAGGTGTAGCGGGGGTGCTCTCCTTCTACACCGGCCATATCATGGCCGACCTGCTCTGGTATTTCCTCGTGGCCTTCCTGGTGGTGACCGGGAAGCGCTTCCTTTCCGACCGCGTATACAACTACCTCATCCTGGCCTGTGGCGCATTTCTGATGGTGCTGGGGGGCCGTTTCATCGGCGCCGGGCTGGCCAGCCTGCTGTGACCCGGGGGCGCAACGTCTCTGCACGAAATGTATGCCCCGGGCGAGCCTGCTCAGCCTGGCACGGAGTATATGCGGCGACAGCCGATATGCGGCGCATATCGAGTATGGTAAAGTCATGGCAAGCGGCATTCGATACACTAGACAGGTCATAAAGCGTCCGTGGGGTACGGTGCACTTCAAGCGACCAGCCGGCCCCTATGTGGGATGTACGTACTGAAAGGAGGATATGCCGGTGGTATGGGTTTTGATCATCATCGGGGTCGTGGTGTTTCTACTCATCGTGGGGTTCATCGCGATCTACAACAGGCTCATCCGCGACCGTAACCGCGTGGACAACGCCTGGCACCAGATCGACGTCCAGCTGAAGAGGAGATACGATCTGATCCCCAATCTGGTAGAGACGGTCAAGGGTTACGCCAGCCACGAAAAAGAGGTGTTCGAGAAGGTAACACAGGCCAGGAACATGGGCATGAACGCTCAGACTCCGGGTCAGGCGGCTCAGGCCGACAACATGATCACCGGAGCCCTGAAGAGCCTCTTCGCCGTGGCCGAGGCTTACCCGGACCTCAAGGCCAACCAGAACTTCCTCATGCTGCAGGAAGAGCTGTCCGGCACGGAGTCCAAGATAGCCTTTGCACGCCAGTTCTACAACGACAGCGTGATGTCCTACGACAACGCACGCCAGAAGTTCCCGGCCAACATCGTAGCCGGCATGTTCTCGGGCAAGTTCGGCGAGCGCGAGTACTTCGAGGTCGAGGTGGCGGCCGAGCGCGAGGCGCCGAAGGTACAGTTTTAAGCCGCAGGCCGGGAGGCACCGCCTGCACATCGGCGTTGCGCCGGGCAGCATGGCCTGATAATGAAGCCGGGCATGTGCCCGGACGGTTCAGAGAGGGGTAGAGAGGCGTGACTTTCTACGACCAGATATCCAAGAATAAGTGGAAATCGGCGCTGCTGGTCAGCCTGTTTATTGTGATCATCCTGATAATCGGCTTTTCGGTCGGATATATCTGGGGGTTCGACTACGCAATAATGGGGTTGGCCATCGCGGCCATCATCGCCACCATCATGTCCTTCACCAGCTACTACCACAGCGATAAGATCGCCCTTACCTCGGCGGGAGCCCGGCAGGTCACGCACGATGAGTTCCCCTACTACGTGAACACCGTGGAGGGACTGGCTATAGCGGCGGGCATCCCGGCACCGCGTACCTTTATCATCGAGTCCCCGGCCATGAACGCTTTCGCTACCGGCAGGGATCCCGAGCACGCCGCCATCGCGGTGACCACGGGATTGCTGGAGAAGTGCAACCGCCTGGAACTCGAGGGCGTGCTGGCCCACGAGATGTCGCATATCGGCAATTATGACATCCGTTACATGTGCATGGTGGTCGTCCTGGTGGGATTACTGGTCATCTTCGCCAACGTGGTGACGCGCATGATCTTCTGGGGCGGCATGTTCGGAGACCGAGACCGCGGCGGCGGTGGGGGAGGAGAAGGAGGAGGTGTTGTGCAGCTCGTGATCTTCATCATAGGGCTGGTCTTCCTCATCCTCTCGCCCATCATCGGCCAGTTACTGCAGCTATCCATATCCCGCAAGCGTGAATACCTGGCCGACGCCACCGGGGCCAAGCTGACGCGCTACCCGGAGGGGCTGGCGAGCGCCCTGGAAAAGCTGACCGTGGAGGCCAAGCCATTCCAGCGCACCAGCCAGGCCACCGCCCACCTCTGGATAGTCGAGCCGTTCAAAAAGGAGGCGAAGGCGAGCAAGGTCAAGAAGTCAAGCATCTGGTCGACCCATCCGCCTATCGAGGAGCGTATCGGTCGCCTACGGGCTATGTCCGGCATGGAGGGGATGTACAACCAGGCCATGATGGAGGCCAGGCTCCGCGGCGAGCTTCCGCAGCAGGAAGGCACGTAAGGGCAAGTTTGATATATGCCGGATTCTCGGGACCTGGCCGTGGGAGTGGATGGGGTTACATGCGCATAAGACCCTTCAGGCTGGAGCGATATTTCGCCGTGCGAGAGTTCGGCGCGCAATACTCCCTCGCGAGCTCTGACTGCGAGTCTCTTGTTCAGGCCGAACTCCTGGCGATGGCGGACGGCGAGTGCCTCGGCCTCTGGGAAGGACTCAGCCTCGGGTACACAGAGACGCCCGGCGCGCCATTCCTGCGTTGCGAGATAGCCGGACTGTACGACGGGATCGATCCTGAATACGTCCTGGTCACCGTGCCGGTGGAGGGGATATTCATAGCCATGAACTCCATCCTTGACCGGGGCGACCACGTTATCTGCACCTTCCCCGGGTACCAGGCGCTCTACGAGGTGGCGGTAGCCATCGGGTGCGAGGTCGAGAGATGGACCGCGCAGGAAGAACGGGGATGGCGCTTCGACCCGGATTGGCTGCATGAGCGTGTGCGCCCGGAGACCAGGCTCATCGCCGTCAATTTCCCGCACAACCCCACCGGTTTCCTGCCCGGGCGCGAGGATTTCGAGCACATGGTAGCAACGGCTCGCAGCTGCGGCGCCTATTTCTTCTCCGACGAGATGTATCGCCACCTCGAGCTCGAGCCGGAGAGACGGCTGCCGCCCGCCTGCGACCTGTATGACCGGGCGGTGTCCCTCGGCGGGATGTCCAAGAGCTTCGGGATGCCCGGTGTCCGCATCGGGTGGCTAGCCACACGGGACCGCGAGTTGCTCGCGCGCATGGCGGGACTCAAGGACTACACCACCATCTGCGCAAGCGCGCCCAGCGAGGTCCTGGCGACCATCGCTCTCCGCTGCAGGGAACGCATCATCGCGAGGAACCTCGCGCTGATCCAGGCCAACCTGGAGCTTCTGCGGGGGTTTTTCGCGCGGCGCGGCGTGATGTTCGCGTGGAACGAGCCCAGCGCCGGAACGGTGGCGTTTCCAAGGATGCTCGCGCACGGCGATGCGGACGGATTCTGCGATGACATGTACGCGAAGGCCGGAGTGATGCTGCTTCCCGCATCCGCTTTCGAATACGGGGACCGCCACTTCAGGATCGGGTTCGGCAGGCGCAATATGCCGGAAGCGCTCGCGACGTTCGAAGAGCACCTGCCGGACACAGGGGTCTGAGCGGGCCGTATGATATGGGCGACGAGAAAGCTCGACCCCCCTGATGTCGTTGCATATTGATGCAGACCGGGAGGATCAGGCCCATTCCGAGGCATGACCCCCGGGCATGGCGTTAATTGATAGCCATATGGCTATGAGCTATAGTTAAATAAGGGGAGCCCATAGGGGGCTTTTCTTAATGGAACGGCTCTGGAGGGGACCGGAGAGATGGAAGAAAAAGGCACATTGAGGGTTAAAACCGGCCTGGCCGAGATGCTCAAGGGCGGAGTGATCATGGACGTCACCACGCCCGAGCAGGCGATAATAGCCGAGGAGGCCGGAGCGGTGGCTGTGATGGCGCTGGAGAGGGTGCCCGCGGATATCAGGGCCGATGGCGGCGTGGCAAGGATGGCGGACCCCGCCGTTATCGAGGCCATCAAAGAGGCGGTGTCCATCCCGGTGATGGCCAAGGCACGCATCGGCCATTTCGTGGAGGCGCAGATTCTGGAGGCGCTGGGTGTTGATTACGTCGACGAGAGCGAGGTCCTCACCCCCGCCGACGAGAAACACCATATCGACAAGTGGAAGTTCACCGTGCCCTTCGTCTGCGGGGCCATAAATCTCGGGGAGGCGTTGCGCCGCATCGGCGAGGGCGCGGCCATGATCCGCACCAAGGGCGAGGCTGGTACCGGAAACGTAGTGGAGGCGGTACGGCATATGCGCACCATCAGCGGGGAGATGCACAAACTCACCGTGGCTCCCGAGGACGAACTCATGTCCGCGGCCAAGGAAATGGGAGCACCCTACGACCTGGTGTGCTGGGTCGCGCGCAACGGCAGGCTGCCGGTGGTGAATTTCTCCGCGGGCGGCATAGCGACGCCCGCGGACGCAGCCATGATGATGCAGCTGGGGGCCGACGGGGTCTTCGTGGGGTCGGGGATCTTCAAGTCCGAGGATCCCGCATCGCGCGCCCGCGCTATCGTGAGGGCTACCACACACTTCAACGACCCCAAGGTGCTGGCCGAGGTCTCCCGCGGCATAGGAAGCGCCATGGTAGGCCAGGAGATCGCGGAGATCGGCCACGAGAACCTCATCCAGTTCCGCGGCTGGTGACGGCGGCGGGCCGGCCGGATCACGGAAAGAGGAGAGATGAAAAAACCGACCATTGGCGTGCTCGCGTTGCAGGGAGCGGTACGCGAGCATATACAGATGCTCGAGACATGTGGAGCTCGAGGGGTCGCTTTAAAATACCCCGCCGAGCTCAATTTATGCCAGGGCATCATCATCCCGGGAGGGGAGAGCACCACCATCGGCAAGCTGATGGTCGCCTGTGGATTTCTGGACGAGGTGCGTGATGCATCACGTGCGGGTATCCCCGTCTACGGCACCTGCGCGGGGCTGATCATGATGGCGCAGCGCATCGCAGAAGGGGACCAGCCCCTGCTGGGGCTGATGGATATTACCGCGCGCCGCAACGCCTTCGGGCGCCAGGTGGACAGCTTCGAGACGGACCTGGTTATCGAGGACATCGCGGAGAAGCCCCGAACCTTCAGAGCGGTCTTCATACGGGCCCCGTGGATCGACGAGGTGGGGAATGGGGTGAGGATCCTGGGCGAGTTTGGAGGCAAGGTGGTCATGGCACGCCAGGACGGCATGCTGGTTTCCGCCTTCCACCCCGAGCTAACCGGTGACGAAAGGATTCACCGCTATTTTCTGAAGATGGTGGAGGAGGCTCGCTAGGGGAGGGCGAGCCCCCAGGACAGGAGGGTAAGATGTCAGGACATTCCAAGTGGCACAGCATCAAGCACAAGAAGGGAGCCGCGGACGCCAAGCGGGGCCAGATGTTCAGCAAGCTCTCGCGGGCGATCATCGTGGCGGCCCGGGAGGGGGGAGGCAATCCCGACGCGAATGTCGCCCTCGCCAACGCCATCGAGAAGGCCAAGAGTTACTCTATGCCCAAGGACAACATCGAACGGGCCATCAAGCGCGGCACTGGGGAGGGTTCCGGCGACACCTTCGAGAAAATAATCTATGAGGGATACGGAGCGAACGGCGTGGCGGTGTTGGTGGACATCATGACCGACAACCGCAACCGCGCGGCGGCGGATATCCGGCGTATCTTCTCCCGCACCGGGGGCAGCTTGGGTACCTCCGGCTCCGTGGCGTGGATGTTCGAAAAGAAGGGGAACATCATCATCAACAAGGATACGGGTGCGGATGAGGATGAACTGCTGGAGACGGCCCTTGAGGCCGGCGCCGAGGACATGACGACCGAGGATGAACACTGGGAGATAATCACGGACGCCGAGTCCTTCCGCGGCGTTGTGGAAGCGATCAAGGAAAAGGGCATCGAGCCGGCGACGGCAGAGGTCACCATGCTGCCCAAGAACACGGTGAAGCTGGACAAGGATGGCGCGAAAAAAGTGCTGCGCCTGGTGGACGCCCTGGAGGACTACGAGGACGTCCAGGAGGTGTACGCCAACTTCGATATTCCCGACGAGATTCTGCAGGAGCTGTCGGAGGAGTGAGGCAGAGAACACCCGATGATCATAATGGGCATAGACCCCGGGCTGGCAGCGACCGGCTATGGAGTGGTTGAGAAAGCCGGAGGCCGGCTCCGTTCCATCGCTTTCGGGGGGATAAACACCTCATCCCGCGAGCCGCTGTCATCACGCCTTGATAAGATATATTGCGAGGTCAAGGGACTTATAGAGCGTTATGGCCCGGACCTGGTGGTTCTCGAGGAGCTCTTTTTCAACACCAATGCGCGCAGCGCAATGGTGGTGGGCCAGGCCAGGGGGGGTATCATACTCGCGGCGGCACATGCCGGCGTAATGGTGGAGGAGTACACTCCGCTGCAGGTAAAACAGACCCTGGTCGGGCATGGGCGCGCCGATAAGAGGCAGGTGGAATACATGGTCCGCACCCTCCTCCACATCGAGGGGGATATCGGGTCATCCCATGCCAGCGACGCGCTGGCGCTGGCTATCTGTCACGCCCACAGCGAGAGGATGCGCGGCCGCCTGGAGGACGCGATGCAGGATAAGACGGCACAGAAGAAACCCGCGCACAAGAAGAGGAACGTGCAGTGAGCTGCAGGCGGGTGTCTGCCGCAGGAAGGTGAGGATCGAGCGTTGATCGATTTCGTCGAGGGCGTTCTGGCTGAGAAGAGCGAGGAAGGTGCCGTGGTCGCGGTGGGGGGGCTGGGACTGACACTCTTCCTCTCCCATCCCACGCTGCAGTCCCTGCCGCCCAAAGGCAATAAAGTCAGGCTTTTCGGCTACCTCCACGTCAAGGAGGACCTCTTGCAGCTCTACGGCTTCTCGGACCGCAGGGAGCGGGATATCTTCCTCAAGCTCATAGCCGTCACCGGCATCGGCCCCAGGGTGGCGCTGGCGGTCCTCTCGGCCTACGATCCCGACGCCTTCGTACGCATAGTCGCCTGCGAGGACCTGGAGGCCATCACCGCCGTTTCCGGGGTGGGGAAGAAAAGCGGACAGAGGATCATCCTGGAGTTGAAGGACAAACTGGCTCCCCTGGCTGGAGACCTGGGCGTCGTGGTGGGAGGACCGGACGGAAGCGACCTCGCGCGTGAGGCGCGGGAGGCCTTGAAGGGATTGGGATATTCCGTGCGGGAAGCGAACCATGCCCTGGAGGGATACGCGGCGGATGAGCCGAGCGTGGAGGGCATGATCAAGTATGCGCTCAAGCGACTGGGGGGCAGCGGGTGACGGCCCCATGGAGCCGGGAGGCCCGGTAGCGCCGCGGCGCGGACAGGCCATACGGGCGGAAGGTGAGTGAGCAGAGATGGAAGATGACCGCGAGGAGATAACCGGGGATCTGGAGGTGGGCGAGGAACGCCTTCTCGACCCCGAGGCCAGGGAGGACGAGCAGGAGTTCGATATAACCCTGCGACCCCGCTGGATATCCGAGTTCATCGGCCAGGACCGCATACGCGAGCACCTCGAGATCTTCATTGCGGCGGCACGGGAGCGCAAGGAGTCCCTGGATCACGTGATCATCTCCGGCCCGCCCGGACTGGGCAAGACCACCCTGGCGGGCATCATCGCCAACGAGATGGGGGTGGCCTGCAAGCAGACCTCGGGCCCGGCCCTGGAACGCGCCGGTGACCTTGCTTCCATCCTCACCAACCTCGAGCCGGGAGACGTCCTCTTCATCGACGAGATACACCGCCTCAACCGCGTCGTGGAGGAGGTGCTCTACCCCGCCATGGAGGATTTCAAGCTGGACATCGTGGTGGGCAAGGGTCCGGCGGCGCGTTCCATCAGGCTCGATCTCCCGCCCTTCACACTTGTAGGCGCCACCACCCGCACCGGGCTGTTGACATCACCGCTGCGCGACCGCTTCGGAGTACAGAGCCGGCTGGACTACTACAACCAGGGCGAGATCAAAGCCATCATACAGCGCTCCGCACGCATACTGACGGTGGATATCGACGAAGAGGGCGCCCGCGAACTGGCGCGACGTTCGCGTGGCACCCCGCGTATAGCCAATCGTCTGCTGCGCCGCGTGCGGGACTACGCCCAGGTAAGGGCGGAGGGATCCATCACCTTCGAAGTGGGGCGTGAAGCCCTGGCCCTGTTCGAGGTGGACGAGATGGGACTGGACAAGGTGGACAAGATGATCCTTCACGCCATCATCGAGAAGTTCGGAGGCGGACCGGTGGGGGTGAACACCCTGGCCGTTTCGGTGGGAGAGGAGATCGACACCATCGAAGAGGTTTACGAGCCATACCTGCTGCAGGTTGGTTTCATGCAGCGTACGCCGCGCGGCAGGGTGGCCACGGAAAACGCCTACCGCCATCTCGGTCTGGGCAAAGACAGTGAGGACACCCTCTTCTGAAGTGCGGGAACAGGTCATGACGCAGGCATCTCGAGCAAGATCGCAGGAATCAGTCTCATGCCCTATTCCGGGTCTGTGCGGTTGCAGGCGGTTTTCGGGAAGGGGTGATTGAATCGCGCGGGATCATCGTGGACACCTGCTGCGCTCCCTGCGCCCTGCCCGCTCTGCGCCTCTTCGCACCGCCGGAATTCGAGGCACACTACCTTTTCTACAATCCCAACGTACACCCGTTCCGGGAGTACCGCAGGCGTCTGGAGAGCTTCGAGACTCTCATGGGCGAGGAGGGCCTGGCATACACCGTTGTACCCTACGAGCCCGAGGAGTGGATAAGGGCCGTCGCCTTCCGGGAGGAGAGCCGCTGCGAGCTCTGCTACCGCCTGCGCCTGCGCAAGGCGGCGGACATCGCCCTCGATGAGGGCTACGAGGCGGTTACCACCACCCTCTTCGCCAGTCCCTATCAAGACCACGAACTGATAAACCTCATCGGCAGGTCCGTCTGTCGCAGCCGCGGCCTGGAGTTCGTGGCTTGGGATGGCAGGGATGGCTACTACGAGACTATCGCCGCGGCCCGTGCGAAGGGTATGTATACGCAACCCTACTGCGGCTGCCTGCTGAGCGAGCGGGAACGCTACGACCGCGGCCGCCGCGCCGCGGACAGGGGTGAATGACCGCCC
Source organism: Actinomycetota bacterium (assembly GCA_003598015.1). Classification (GTDB taxonomy): domain Bacteria; phylum Actinomycetota; class Geothermincolia; order Geothermincolales; family RBG-13-55-18; genus SURF-21. Next base: position 30,057 of record QZKE01000092.1, read on the forward strand.
ATGCGCGCGGAACTCTTCGACTACCATCTGCCCGCCGAGCTCATCGCCCAGCATCCCGCCGAGACGCGTGAGGGCGCACGCCTCCTCGCGGTGGAGTGCATGAGCGGGAATATCGAGCACAGGCGTTTCCCCGACCTGGTTTCTTACCTGGCGGCCGGGGACTGCCTGGTGTTCAACGCCAGTCGCGTGCGCCGCGCCCGCCTGCGTGGACGCAAGGTGGGAAGCGGGGGAGAAGTGGAGATTCTCCTTGTCGCGGTACGGAAGGATGGGACCTGGGAAGCGCTGGCCCGCCCGGCAAGGCGCCTGCGCCGCGGCACGGTGATAGCCCTGGGCGGCGAACTGGAGGCGGAAGTGGTGGAGATGGGGGAAAAAGGGGAGATCCGTGTGCGCCTGCGCCCCGGTGAACTCCCCGAAATAGAGGCCGCCATAGAGGATCTGGGAGAAGTGCCCCTGCCGCCGTACATAAAGGAGGCCCTATCCGATCCCGAGCGATACCAGACGGTTTTCGCCTGCGAGAAGGGCTCGGCCGCCGCGCCCACGGCCGGCCTTCACTTCGGGCTCTCTACCCTGCAGACACTGCAGGCGAAGGGAGTGAGACTGGCCTTCCTCCGCCTGGACGTGGGCCTGGACACCTTCCGTCCCATCGAGGAGGACGAGGTGGAGGACCACCACATCCACAGCGAGGAGATGTTTCTGGATGAGGAGGCATGCGAACACGTAAACGCCACCCGCCGTGAAGGCGGCAGGGTTGTAGCCGTGGGGACCACGGTGGTGCGAGCCCTGGAAAGCGCCGCCACAGGCGGCGTTCTGTGCCCGCGGCGGGGCCCCACGGACCTTTACATCTATCCCGGCTTCCGCTTCCAAGCGGTGGACTGCCTGGTGACCAACTTCCACATGCCTCGCTCGACCCTTCTCCTGCTGGTATGCGCCTTCGCCGGACGGGAGCTGGTCATGGAGGCCTACCGACGGGCGGTGGAGGAGCGCTACCGCTTCCTGAGTTTCGGCGACGCGTGCTATTTTCACTATACGCAACATTGGGGTGTAACGGAGAATATGTGAGGTTACGCCTCGAGGCCGAACAGGCCGCGTTCAGAAAAGGGACGGTCGAGGAGGAAAGAACGATCAACGGCATGAGGGAATCAAGGAAGTCGGGCAAAGCCTTCTCCTTCGCTATCCTCAGGCGCGACACCGGCACGCGGGCGCGCCTGGGCCGCATGAGCACGAACCACGGCGATGTGCTCACCCCGGCCTTTCTGCCTGTGGGGACCAGGGGTACGGTAAAGGCCATGTCCCCCTGGGAACTCAGGGACATCGGTTACGAGATGATCCTGGCTAATACCTACCATCTTTTCCTGCGCCCCGGCTGCGACCTGGTGAAGGAGGCCGGCGGCCTGCACGCCTTCATGGGGTGGGATCGTCCCATCCTCACCGACAGCGGGGGTTTCCAGGTCTTCTCGCTCTCGCCCACCCTCGAGGTGGCGGAGGAAGGGGTGCGCTTCCGTTCCGTCTACGACGGCAGCGAGCATCTGCTGACGCCGGAGATGGCGGTCGCGTCCCAGGAAGACCTGGGCTCCGATGTCGCCATGATCCTCGACCATTGCGTGGCATATCCCGCGTCCCGGGAGGAGGTGGAGAGCTCGGTGGAGGTCACCCTGGGGTGGGCGGAGCGTTCACGGGCCGCTCATTCCCTCAAGAGCCAGGCGCTCTTTGGTATCGTGCAGGGGGGGACCTACGCCGACCTGCGGCGACGCAGTGCAGCGGAGACGGCGCGGATGGACTTCGCGGGCTACGGTATAGGGGGTCTCTCCGTGGGAGAACCCCGCGAGGTCATGCTGGAATGCCTGGATGTGCAGGCCGCTATACTGCCCGAGGGGAGGCCACGCCACCTGCTGGGCATCGGTGATCCCGAGGGATTGGTGGAGGCTGTGGCGCGCGGGGTGGACATCTTCGATTGTGTCCTCCCCACCCGGCTGGCCCGCAACGGCGTCGCCATAACGCGGCAGGGCAGGATGAACCTGCGCCATGCGGTCTACCGGCGGGACCTGCGTCCCCTGGAGGAGGACTGTCCCTGTCCAGCATGCGCGAGTTTCACGCGGGCGTATCTCCGTCATCTCCACGGCCTCGGCGAGATCTTGGGACACCGCCTCCTGACCTGGCACAACCTGGTGTTCATGCAGCGCCTGCTGCTCGATTGCAGAGCCGCGATAGAGGCTGGTAGAATGGTACAGTTGATCCAGGAATGGAGAGGCTACAGCGAGCGCATCCCGAGGGAATAAGGGGGATTGCGCATGGAAGATCATGGGAAGGTAGGTTGAGATGAACGAGAGCACCATGTCCATCCTGCTCATCGTGGGCTTGATCGTTATTTTTTACTTCATGCTCATCAGGCCGCAGCAGAAGCGCATGCGACAGCAGATGGAATTGATGAACAACTTGCGTACGGGTGACGAGGTCATGACTTCCTCCGGCATCTACGGCACCATAACCGAGATCGAGGAGGAAACCTTGCTCCTGGAGATCTCGGATGGGGTGGAGGTAAGGGTGGCGAAAAGCGCCATCTCGCGTACCTTCAGCGCGCACGAGGAGCCTGAGGAGGAGCCTGAGGAGGAGCCGGAGGAGGCCAAGGAGGAGCCCGGGGAGGAGGAAGAGGCGGAGGCCGCCGAGGAACCCGAGGCTTCGGAGGATACGCCTGAGGGCAAAGAATAACGGGTAGCGCGGCATATCCGCAGCCGCAGCATACCCCATCATCTATCCTTAACAGGACATCACGCCGGCTGCAGCCGGGCAAGACAGGGAGGGGTGTGAGCCCCCGGGAGCGGTGGCCGCGCACCCAGCACCGATGTACAAGGCGGTTATCGGAATATAGCGGCATGAGCGAAATCGGAGGCATGAGTTGAAGACGGGCAGGGCGATAGCTTACATCGCGGGAATAGTAATAGTGCTCCTGGTCATGTACGCTTTCATCATCATCTACGGCCTCTCTCCCAAGCTCGGGCTGGACCTGGAGGGTGGGGTAAGCGTCACCCTGCAGGCGCTCGGCGACGCTTCCCAGGAGCAGATAGAGAAGGCCGCCGACATCGTGCGCAACCGCGTCAACGCCCTGGGATTGGCCGAGCCGGTGGTCGCCGCCCAGGGCAACAACCGCATCCTGGTGCAGATACCTGGCATCCAGGATACCGAGAGAGTACTCTCCATCATCGGCAGTACGGCCCAGTTGCAGTTCCGCGAGGTGCTTGAGGTGCTGGCGCCGGAGGACGAGAACTACGAGGCCACCGAGGTGACCACCCCCGACCCCAATGACCTCGAGACCTACCAGGCTCTCAAGGACCAGGAGATCGTGCTCACCAAGGAGGGTCAGGACGGAGAGGTGCTGAAGGTGCGCCTGGGGCCTACCCGTCTCACCGGGGACATCATCGCCTCTGCCGACGCGGCGGTCGATAACGAGAGGGCGGGATACAAGATCGTCTTCAAGCTGACTGACGAGGCCTCGCCGCAATTCGCCGTCCTCACCGAGGAGCTGCTCGGCAAGCAACTGGCCATAGTCCTGGACTACAACCTCGAATCCTTTCCCACCGTGCAGAGCCCCATAGATACGGGAGAGGGTGAGATCACCGGCGACTTCAGCCGCGAGGAAGCGCGGGACCTGGCCCTGGTGCTCAAGATAGGCGCGCTGCCGGTGGAGTTCGAGCCCGACCCGCTGGTGGAGAACATCAGCGCCACCCTGGGCCGCGACTCCCTGCGCCAGGGGCTCATGGCCGGGCTCATCGGCCTCATCCTCGTCGTGCTGTACATGCTCGCCATGTACCGCGGCCTCGGATGCGTGACCACGCTGGCCCTGCTCGTCTTCGGCCTCTTCGTCTACGGCATCGTCTGCCTGCTGGGGCAGTTGATCGACTGGAAGCTGACCCTGGCGGGGATAGCCGGTATCGTCGTCTCCATCGGTATCTCGGCCGATTCGAGCGTGGTCTACTTCGAGCGCCTCAAGGAAGAGGTGCGGGAGGGCAAGACCCTGCGCTCCTCGGCGGACCGCGGCTACAAGTCCGCCTTCCGCACCATCATCGCGGCCGATACGGCCACCTTCATCACCGCTTTCATTTTGTGGATACTGGCCATGGGCTCGGTGAAGGGTTTCGCGTTCACCCTGGGTATCGCCACCATCCTCGATGTTGTGATCTCCTACTTCTTCACCCATCCCACCGTCTCCCTCCTCTCCCGCCTGCAGGTATACAACAAGCCTCGCTTCGTGGGAGTGGGACGTGAGATGCAGGGGGGTGAAACCTGATGTTCGTGCGTGGCAGGGAGGTGAAGTTCAACCTCATCGGCTCCAGGCCGTTCTCGCCTCCCGACCTCTACTGGTTCGCCTTCTCGGGGGCGCTCATCGTTCTCTCCCTGGTGGTCCTCTTCACCATGGGCATAAACCTGGGGATCGAGTTCAAGGGAGGGTACCTGCTCAAGGTGCAGCTGGAGAGACCGGCCGACGTGGAGGAGGTGCGCGGCATCCTCGCCGCCTACTCCGACCAGGGTCTCGACGAGACCATCGTGCAGACGGGGGAGTCGGACTCCGGTCCCGTGCTCAACCTGCGCATGCCCTATATCGAGGACAGCCAGGCTCGCAAGGACACCATCGACGCGGTGACAGGCGAGATCGACGCGCGCTACGGCATCGAGGAGGTCCTGCAGGAGGAGCAGGTGGGCTCGGAGTGGGGCCGCGAGGTCAGCACCAAGGCGCTCATCGCCCTGGGGGTATTCCTGGTGGTCATCCTCATCTACATCACCCTGCGCCTGGAGTTCAAGATGGCGGTGACGGCCATCATCGCCCTCATCCACGATACCCTGATAACCGTGGGCATATATTCGCTCACCGGAAGGCAGGTGACCCCGGTCACGGTCATCGCCTTCCTGACCATCCTCGGGTATTCACTCTACGACACCATCGTCGTCTTCGATCGTGTGGAGGAGAACACCAACCTCATGTCCCGCGCGGGTAAGATATCCTACGCCGACATCGTCAACGAGAGCGTGAACCAGACCCTCATGCGTTCCATCGGCACCACCCTCACCACCCTGCTGCCCATCATCACCATTCTCATCTTCGGAGGCGATACCCTCAAGGATTTCGCCTTCGCCCTCTTCCTGGGCGTTTTTATGGGGGCATACTCCTCGATCTTCATCGCTTCGCCCCTCCTGGCCATCTGGAAAGAGAGGGAGCCGCGCTACGCCGCCGTGCGCGAGAAGATGGAGGCCAGGGGAGCGAAGGAAGCCATTCTCATCACCTCGCCGAAGGCGGTCGCGGTAACCGCGGGCGCGGGAAAGGCCAAGGAAGCCGCGTTACCCGAGGAGAAGGACGCGGATGCGGTGGAGACGGCGGTGGAAGAACGCAAGGAAAAGGCGAAACCGGCCGCGAAACCCGCCTCCAAACCCGCGGCCCCCCAGGCCCAACGCAAGAAGACCACCACCAGGGGGCCAAGCGGCGGCAAGAAGAAAAAGAAGAAAAAGAAGCGATAACCCGAGATCAGCCCCGCAATCGCATGAGGTCATCCCCGGACACGTGACTCTCTCCGCTGACGCCATTGCGAGAGCGCTGCGAGGAAGAAACGGTCCGTGTCATTGCGAGGAGGGGTCTTCGCCGACGCGGCAATCTCCTCCGGAGGTTGACCATGGTCCGCATGAGATCGCTTTCGCGATGAAGGTCCATCCCACGAGATCGCTCCGCTTATGCTGACGCCGACGTTACTCCACGGGGCTGTTTCGAGCTCGCGATGATGTTGACCACGTGATATATACCCGTCCGGGACTCCACCCATCTAGTCATCCCCGCCGCTTATGTGGCAGTATCAAAGATAGAGGAGAGCAGCGTTGACGGACGTTGGGAGGAGCGTATTGTCTCAATCCATAGAATCGCTCATCCAGAAGATCAGGTCATATAACGGAAAAGGCGATGTGCGCATCGTCCGGGAGGCCTACGAATTCGCGCGCACCCACCACGCGGAGCAACTGCGACGCAGCGGCGAGGAGTTCATCCTACATCCCCTGGGGGTCGCCCATATCCTGGCGGATATGCAGATGGACGAGACCACCCTGGCTGCAGCCCTCCTCCACGACGTCGTGGAGGATACCGAGATATCCCTCGAGGACGTCAAGGGCAAGTTCGGATCCGAGGTGGCGGAGATCATCGACGGGGTTACCAAGCTGGACCGCATCTCCTTCGCCAATCGCGAGCAACAGCAGGCCGAGAACTTCCGCAAGATGTTCGTGGCCATGGCACGCGACATCCGCGTGGTCATCATCAAGCTGGCGGACCGCCTGGACAACATGAAGACCATCGGCCATCTCTCCGAGGACAAGCAGCGCGAGAAGGCCCGGGAGACCCTGGAGATATACGCACCCCTCGCCCACCGCCTGGGCATATCCCAGCTCAAATGGCAGCTCGAGGACCTCTCCTTCGCCACCCTCTACCCCTTGCGTTTCCAGGAGATCGTACAGATGGTCAACCAGCGCGGCCCCGAACGCGAGGGATATATGAAGCAGGTGGAACGTGAATTACAGGCCCAGCTGAAGCAGTCGCATATCAAGGCGGAGATAAGCGGCCGGATAAAGCACTACTACAGCATCTACTCCAAGATGAAGGAGCAGGGCAAACAGTTCGACGAGATCTACGACCTCTTCGCCGTGCGTGTGGTGACCGGCTCCAAGGAGGACTGCTACGCGGTGATGGGTATCGTCCACTCCCTGTGGCACCCCGTGCCCGCCCGCATCAAGGACTACATCGCCAAGCCGCGTTTCGGGATCTATCAGAGCCTGCATACCACGGTCATCGGCCCCCAGGGCAGGCCCATGGAGATACAGATCCGCACCGGCGATATGCACCGCACGGCGGAATACGGCATCGCCGCCCACTGGCGTTACAAGGAGGCGCAGCGCTCACAGGACCGCATCCGCGAACGGATGGCATGGATAAAGCGCATCGTGGAGTGGCAGAGGGACCTGGAAGATCCCCAGGAGTTCATGGAGAGCCTGCGCATAGATCTCTTCGAGGACGAGGTCTTCGTCTTCACCCCCAAGGGCGACGTCATCGACCTCCCGCGCGGATCAACGCCCATCGATTTCGCCTACTCCATCCATACCGAGATAGGCCACCGCTGCGTGGGGGCGAAGGTAAACGACCGCCTGGTCCCCCTGGAATATAAGCTGCGCAACGGCGATATCGTCTCCATCATCACCTCCAAGACCTCCCCCGGCCCCTCCAAGGACTGGCTGAATATCGTGCAGACGACGCGGGCCAAGAACAAGATCAGGCAGTGGTTCACCAAGGAAAGGCGCGTCGAGGACACCCAGGAGGGCAAGGAGGTCCTGGTGAAGGCCATGCGCAAGGCACGCCTCCCCATCCAGAAGGTCCTGGGATCGGACCTGCTGGAGGAGATAGCCCGCAAGGAGTACAGCTTCGTGGCCCTGGACGATCTCTACGCCAGCATCGGGGCGGGAAAGACTTCGGCCCAGCAGGTGGTGAACCACCTTACCTCCCGCTTGGAGCCGGTAGAGGAAGCGGCAGCGGGGGAGGAAACCGCACCGCGCCGCCGCCGCCGCCCGCCCGCCTACACCAAAGGAGTGAGGGTGGAGGGGGTGGACAACGTGCTGGTGCGTATCGCCCACTGCTGTAACCCCGTACCCTACGACGACATCGTGGGCTTCGTCACGCGAGGCCGGGGGGTCTCCGTGCACCGCGCCGACTGTCCCAACGCCGCGCACATGGCGGAGCAGGACTATCGCGAGATCGAGGTCAGCTGGGATACCGAGCAGCCCACGTCCTTCCAGGTCGAGATATGCGTGGAGTCCATGGACCGGCCCAGGCTGCTGCGGGATATCACCACCATCATGGGCGAGTACCACGTGAACATCCTCTCGGCCACCATGAATATCAACCGCGAGAACGTAAACGTGAGCCGCTTTGTCTTCGAGCTCTCCAACATCGCCCACCTCGAGGACATCCTGCGCAACATCCGCAAGGTGGACTCCGTCTACAACGCATACCGCGTACTGCCGGGGAGGATGACGTGGACACCCTCCCCTTGATGCGATCGCGGCGATGGCGGGGGCGGCAATGAGAGCTCTGCTCCAGAGGGTATCGCACTGCAGGGTGAGCGTGGACGGCCGTGAGGTGTCGCGCATCGGACCCGGCCTCCTGGTACTCCTGGGGGTCTCCACGGCGGACGACGAACGAGATGTCGATTTCATCGTGGGCAAGGTAGTGAACCTGCGCATCTTCGACGACGCCGAGGGAAAACTCAATCTCTCCCTGGCTGAGGTGGGAGGCGAGGTGATGGTAGTGTCTCAGTTCACCCTCTACGGCGACGCCCGCAAGGGCAGGCGGCCAAGCTACATCGAGGCCGCTCCTCCGGAACGCGCCCGGGAGCTCTTCGAGAAGGCGTGTGACAGGTTCGCCGCCGCCGGCTTTCCCCCCGACAGGGGCGTCTTCCAGGCACACATGGAGGTGGAACTGGTGAACGACGGCCCCGTGACCATACTGCTGGAATCTCCCCAGCCTGCATGAGAACGCCTTCTCAACCTGAGGTCGCCTCACCGGCATGCGCCGTGTAACCCACATCACCGGGACAAAAGTCGAGGCATGGTTATCCGCGATGAAGAGCGAATAAGTGCATAGGAGAAATGATCCGCGACCCGGAAGGAGAGTGAGGATCGGAGGCGTGACTTGATGGAGATGTGTTTCGCCTAGGGTTATAATGTCCACAATCTGCAAGGGAGAATAAAAAGATGTTGCTGGAAAGACTGACCATCGGGATGCTGGCCACGAACTGCTACATCCTGGCCCCGGACCGGCGCGAGCCGGCCGTGGTCATCGATCCTGCGGGAGAGATTAAGTCCATCGTCTCCCGCCTGCACAAGGCGGAACTGGACTGCGTGGGCATACTGTGCACCCACGGGCACGTCGATCACATGGCCGGGGCCGGGCCGCTCAGCGACGCGGTGGGTGCTCCCGTGTACATACACGAGGCGGACGCCGGGGCGCTGGCCAGCCCGCGCACCAAGCTCATAGGGTTGGCGGGAGGGGTGATGGCCACCCGCCCCCGCCAGGTGCAGTTCCTGGGCGATGGCGACAGGGTCGAGGTGGGGGACCTGGTATTGGAGGTGCTGCATACCCCGGGCCACACCCCCGGCGGGATCAGCTTCTACCTGCCGGGATACCTCTTCTGCGGCGACCTCATCTTCCAGGGCTCCATCGGCCGGACCGACCTGCGCGGAGGCTCCCTGCAGGCTCTGCTGCGCGCGGTGAGGGAGAAGGTGTGGGATCTGCCCGACGATACGCGCATCCTGCCCGGGCACGGTCCGGAGACCACCCTGGGGGAGGAGAAGGCATATAATCCCTTCCTGAAGGGCCTGGAGTCGTCCCGGGCGGGCAGGGAATGACGGGCGGAGAGTTGAAGTTATCCCCATAGCAGAACCGCATGGCGGCGCACGGTTGAGAAGGAGGAGACCGGGACTTGGAGATGAAGGCCCCCAGGGGGACCATGGACATCCTGCCGCCCGAGAGCGAGAGGTGGCGCCGGGTGGCGGAGAGGGGGACCGCCCTCTTCCGCGCCTACGGCTACCGCGAGATCATCCTCCCCATCATGGAATACACCGAGGTGTTCGCGCGCGGCATCGGCCAGGGCACCGACATCGTCCAGAAGGAGATGTTCACCTTCGCGGATAAGAGCGGGCGTAGCCTCACCCTGCGCCCCGAGGCTACGGCAGGCGTGGCCCGCGCCTTCGTGCAGCACCACCTGGACAAGGCGGGGCTGCCGGTGAAGCTCTACTACCAGGGGCCGATGTTCCGCCACGAGCGCCCCCAGGCGGGGCGCTACCGCCAGTTCCGGCAGCTGGGCGTGGAGCTCATAGGCTCGCCGCACCCCAGCGCCGACGCCGAGGTCATCATGGTGTGCAACGAGTTCTTCTCCATGTTGGGCATCGAGACGGACCTGGTCATCAACAGCGTAGGTGATGGAGATTGTCGCCCCGCATATATCGATGCTCTGAAGGAATACCTCGCGGTAAACAAGGCGTCGCTATGCAAGGACTGCAGGCGCCGCGCCGTGGAGAATCCGCTGCGCGTGCTGGACTGCAAGGTAGAGAGCTGCGCCCGGGTCATCGCGGGAGCCCCGGGCCTGGAGGCATTCCTGTGCGAGGTATGCCGGCAGCACTACCACGAGGTGGCGGAACTGCTGCAGGCGGCTTCCATCCCCTTCCGCCGCGACGACCGCCTGGTGCGCGGACTCGACTACTATACCCGCACGGTGTACGAGTTCCAGGACCCGCAGGCGGGTGCGCAGAACGCCCTGGCCGCGGGCGGCAGGTACGACAAACTGGTGGAGGAACTGGGGGGCAAGCCGATGCCGGCCACCGGGTTCTCCATCGGCATGGAGCGGGTCATGCTGGCGGGACCGCGCCTGGAGGAAAGCGAAGACGCCGGTGTTTACGTTGTGGCCATAGGGGAGGCGGCACGCGGTAGAGCCTTCCTGGCGGCAAACAGACTGCGGAGCGCGGGGATCCGAGCCGACCTGGATCATATGCAGCGTAGCCCCAAGGCCCAGATGCGCGAGGCGGACCGCGGCGGTTTCGCCTGCAGCGTGATCGTAGGCGAGGATGAGATGGCAGGGGGCTATTACACCCTGCGGGACATGAGGGAGGGCGGCCAGGAGCGCGTGGAGGAAAGCGGCCTGGTGGAGACGGTAAGGCAACGCCTGGAGCTGCGGCAAGCAGCCCCGGGCAAGCGAGGAATGGGAGAAGATGGAAGATAAGGCCTGGAGCAAGCGTACGCGCTACTGCGGCACCCTGCGCCGCGACGACGTGGGGAGCGAGGTCACCCTCAACGGCTGGGTGCAGAGGCGCCGCGATCACGGCGGCGTGATCTTCATCGACCTGCGCGATGTCACCGGCCTGGTGCAGGTGGTCTTCAATCCGGAGATCAGCGCGGCGGCGCATGCGGCCGCGGGCGAGGTGCGCGGCGAGTACGTCCTCTCGTGCCGCGGCGTGGTGAGGGCGCGCCCCGAGGATTCCGTCAATCCCAGGCTCCCCACCGGGGAGGTGGAGGTGATGGCGGAGGAGCTGTCCATCATCAACACGTCCCTCACCCCTCCCTTCGAGATAGAGGAGGATTCGGGGGTGGACGAGGCACTGCGCCTGCGCTACCGCTACCTGGATATACGCCGGCCCGACCTGCGTGATTCCCTCATCCTGCGCAGCCGGGTGACGGGGGAAGTGCGCGGCTTCCTCTCCTCCCGGGGGTTCCTGGAGATAGAGACGCCCGTACTGACCAAGAGCACCCCCGAGGGGGCGCGCGATTTCGTGGTTCCTTCCCGCCTGCAGCCGGGCAAGTTCTACGCTCTCCCGCAGTCGCCGCAACTCTTCAAGCAGCTGCTCATGGTGGCGGGCCTCGACCGCTACTACCAGATCGCACGCTGCTTCCGCGACGAGGACATGCGCGCCGACCGCCAGCTCGAGTTCACCCAGATCGACCTGGAGATGTCCTTCGTGGAGCCCGGGGACGTCATCTCCCTCATGGACGAGATGTTCGCCCACATCTTCCGCGCGGTACTCGGCGTGGAGCTGGAGACCCCCTTTCCCCGCATGACCTGGCACGAGGCCATGGCCCGCTACGGCACCGACCGGCCCGACACGCGTTTCGGCATGGAGATAGGGGATCTCTCCGGCAGCTTCGCGTCCAGCGGCTTCAAGGTCTTCCGCTCCGCACTGGACGGCGGCGGCAGGATACGCGGCTTCGTGGTGGAAGGCCTGGCGGCCCCGCCCCGCCGCGAGCTGGACGGGCTGGTGGAGGAGGCGCAGCGCCTGGGCGCCTCCGGCCTGGTGTGGATGGTGCGGGAGGGCGAGGGGTTGAAGTCGCCCGTGGCCAAGTTCCTTAGCGAGGAGGAGGTAGCGGTTATATTGCGGCGGGAGGATCTGCCGGAGGGGGGGGTCCTCGTCCTGGCTGCCGGCTCCGCCGAGATCGACCCCATCCTGGCCGGCATGCGGGAATACTGCGCGCGCCGCTTCGCACCGGCGCCCGCGGAGAGATTCTCCTTCGTCTGGGTGACGGATTTCCCCCTCTTCGACTGGGACGAGGAGGAGAAGCGGTACAAGAGCAACCACCATCCCTTCACCAGCCCGTCGCGGGAATGCCTGGAGTACCTGGAGGAGCGGCCGCTGGAGGTCACCTCCGACTCCTACGACATGGTCCTCAACGGCATCGAACTGGGGGGAGGGAGCATACGTATTTACGACCCGGAGCTGCAGGACCGCGTCTTCCGCCTGCTGGGGCTGTCGCGGGAGGAGGCGGAGGAGAAATTCGGCTTCCTGCTGGAGGCGTTACGCTACGGGCCACCGCCCCACGGGGGCATCGCCTACGGACTGGACCGCATCGTCATGCTCATGGCGGGGAGGGACTCCATACGTGACGTCATAGCCTTCCCCAAGACGCAGTCGGGGGCCGATCTACTGAGCGGAGCCCCGGACGCCGTCTATCCCGATCAACTCAAGGAGCTGCGCCTGCGTCCGACTTGAGCGGCGCACGACGGCGGTGACGCGCATAGCATAGCTGCGCTCAAATACCCCTGCGGCCGACATTCCCGGGATCCGATAATATCCTGGGATCGTCGTTTGACTGCATCCCTATGCGTATAATATATAGGCATTACAAGGCAGGGAGGTTGCATGGAGATAACGGTCGCGAGATATGCGGGTTTCTGTCCCGGGGTCAAGAGGGCGATAAAGATCGCCGAGGGAGTTTTGGACGACGCCTCGGGCAAGGTCTACACGCTGGGGCCCATCATCCACAACCCACAGGTGGTACGCGAGCTGCAGGAGAGGGGTCTGGAGATCCTTCCCGACGATCTGGACGAACTGCAGGACTATTACCTGGGGGGCTGCAACGTGGTGATAAGGTCGCATGGCATCCCCCCGAAGCTCACCGAGTTCCTGCTGGACAGGGGAGTGAAGGTGGTGGACGCCACCTGCCCCACGGTGAAGAAGGCCCAGAGGGCGGCCATGCGCCTGGTGGGGGAGGGGTACAAGCTGTTCATCATCGGCAACGCCGACCACCCCGAGGTGAAGGCGATCCTGGGGCACATCAACGGCGAGGCGGTAGTGATCAGGGAACCCCATGAGCTCAAGGAGTGGTGGGAAGAGCGGGCCCGCAGGGTGCGCAAGGTGGGCGTGATCGCCCAGACCACGGTGGACCTCTTCATGTTCCGCAGCCTGGTTGACGGGCTCATCAACGAGGTGCCCGAGCTCATCAGGGAGGTGCTGGAGATAAAGATCATCAACACCTTGTGCCGTAATACCCTCGCCCGCCAGACCGAGGCCCTGCAGCTGGCCCTCTCCTCCGACTACGTGATGGTTCTGGGCGGCAGGAACAGCTCCAACACGGAGTTCCTGCGCAAGATATGCGAAACCACCGGCACCCCTACCACCAAGATCGAGACCGCCGGCGAGCTGGATGTATCCCTACTGGAGGGAGTGGAGAACCTGGCCATACTCGGCGGCGCGTCCACTCCGAAGTTCATAGTCGAAGAGGTGCGGCGCAAGATCCTCGCCTGACACCCGTGCCCGCGCAGACACGATTTTTCGGTAACCGAAGATGCTGTATCGTCTCGGTAGGCGCTTTCCGGGTTGAAATAGATTGAGAGACCACCCTATCATCCTGACAAATGCAACTCCACCAAGAAGAAAGGGG
>QZKE01000017.1 GCA_003598015.1 Actinomycetota bacterium
CCCTGGGTGAAAGATGTCCTTATGGGTCTGGCGGGCTATGCCAAGATAGCGTGTTGAGGTTTTGTCGGGATGGGGTGCCTACTTTTTCTGGACAGCAACATCATACAATATAGTTTTGTCAAAATCGGGTAAATCATTGTAATATTATAAGAGTCAAGGATAGGGCGAATCTAACCGAAGCTTGATTTGTAATGTATAAACTCTTGTTCAAGAACGGTTGAATTCACAGGAGTGTTCATGCCCAAGGCGCGACGTTTTATAGTCTCGACACGGCCGTGGAAAATCGCCATCGATCTGGTGGCGGTATTCCTGGGCTTCATAGTTTCCCTGGCGGTACGCTTTGAGTTCGCGATTCCCTCCGATTACATGCGTAGCTTCTGGCTGGCGATACCAGTAGTTATTGCCCTCTTCCTGGTCATGAATTTTCTGATGAGGATATATTCCGGGCGATGGAAGTATGCCAGTTTCGATGAACTTCTCAACCTTGCAAGCGCGGCAACCATAGCCACATCGCTGCTGTTCTTCGTGGTTGTCATCGTCCCGGGGGCACGCAGCTACATCCCGCTCTCGGTAGCGGTCATGGGCGGCGTCCTCGCTCTCTTCGTAATGGCCTTCGCGCGTTTGCAGTTCCGCCTGCTGGGGGAGATGCGCATGCGGCGGGGGCAGCGGGGAGGCAAGAGGGTCCTCATCATCGGGGCGGGCGAGGCGGGGGAGATGATCGCCCGGGACATGCTGCGCCATCCCGAGTACGATTACAGCCCGGTGGGGTTCGTGGACGACGACCCCGGGAAGAGGAAGCTGGTCATCCAGGGTATCCCCGTCATGGGGGGCAGGGAGGACATCCCCAAGATAGTAAAGAGGCAGGAGGTAGACGAGATATTCATCGCCATCCCCTCGGCTTCGGGCGAGATGGTGCGCGGGATACTTACCTTTTGCGAGGAGACGGGGGCGAAGATAAAGATCCTCCCCGGCATCTTCCAGTCCATGGCGGGGGAGATCGGGGTGGCGGCGGTGCGGGAGATTCAACTGGAGGACCTCCTGGGCCGGGAGCCGGTGGAGACCGACCTGGCCTCCATCTCCGCCTACGTCACGGACAAGGTCATCCTGGTCACCGGGGCCGGGGGCTCCATAGGGTCGGAGCTGGCGCGGCAGCTCGCGGGCCTGGGGCCGAAGCTCCTCCTGCTCCTGGACAATGACGAGACGGCCCTCTTCGACATGGAGTGCGAACTGACGCGCGCCCTCACCCCCTGCCCCTTCCACGTGCTGGTGGCGGACATCCGCGACTTCGACCGCATCCTCTCCATCTTCCGCCGGTACCGCCCGCAGGTGGTCTTCCACAGCGCGGCCTTAAAGCACGTGCCCATGATGGAGTACCACCCCTCGGAGGCGGTGAAGAACAACGTCTACGGCACCCGCAACCTGGCGGAGGCCTCCATCTACTTCGGGGTGGAGCGCTTCATACTCATATCCACGGACAAGGCGGTGCACCCGGTGAACGTCATGGGGGCCACCAAGCGGGTATCGGAGATGCTGCTCAAGGGGTACTCGGGCATCATCAAGACCCTCTTCACCGCGGTGCGTTTCGGCAACGTCCTGGGCTCGCGGGGCAGCGTGGTGCCCACCTTCATGCGCCAGATCGAGGAGGGAGGGCCGGTGCTGGTGACCCATCCCGAGATCACCCGCTACTTCATGACCGTGCAGGAGGCGGCCCAGCTGGTCATCCAGGCGGGGGCTTTCACCAGGGGGGGCGACACCTTCATCCTGGACATGGGGGAGCCGGTGAGGATAATCGACCTGGCCGCCGAGATGCTGCGCCTCATGGGGAAGGAGAAGACGGTAAAGATAAAGGTGACGGGCCTGCGGCCGGGGGAGAAGCTGCACGAGGAGTTGTCCTTCCCGGTGGAGGAGCTCATGCGCACGCCCCACCCCAAGATAGACAAGGTTTGGCACGAGAAAGAGGTGCAGCTCGACCTGGTGGCCCTGGTGGACGGGCTCATCGCGGCGGCCATGCGCGACGACGAGGAACGCGTGCGCGTGCTGCTGGCCGGGCTGGTCCCCACCTACGAACCCTCGGTCCCCGGCACAGGGGTCGGCCCTGGACTTATGCCTCTGCGTGCGGTGGCGGAGGCTGGGGCTGTAGGGGGGTCAGGGCTTGACATGCCGGAAGGCACGGTGCAGCCTCAACCGCATGCATCACCCGGCACGCAACCCGCTGACCCCCATCTATGAAGCATGCATCCCCCGGCACGCAACCCGCTGACCCCCATCTATGAAGCATGCATCCCCCGGCACGCAACCCGCTGACCCCCAATGACGCCAAGCAATAATTCGGCGGGTGGCAGTAGATCAAGGCCAGAATCATCCTGTGCAGGCTCTGTAGATCGTAGCCCGGCCGGTTGCTTATGTCCGTCCCGATAATCCTGCTCAGGAAACAGGCTGTGTAATCCGCTTCGTCTATCCGGGACGAACTGGTTTGCGTTGCGGATGTTGGGGTAGAATCTCTCTTAGATAGGGCAATCACCGGGCTACTCATCCCCTGCCGGTCGGCTATGCTTGGAGGTGGAATAAAATGACTCCTGGAACGATCCCGATTTCCGCGACGATCGAAAGCCAGTTTTACCTGCCGTACACCAAGATGGAGGGCCAGTTTGAAGCGCTGGACGTGGTTCTGCCGCCACTGGGAGGCGATTACTTGAGCGGGGAGTTCTCGGGCGGGCGGCGTGCCTACGCGGCGATGAGGGGCGGCGCCGGCGCCAAACCCGGATCGGCCTACCTGGCGCCGAGTTATCAAGTCCTCGATGGCCTCAAGCACTATCCCAGTCTCTGCTGGGGCACGGCGTGACGCGTTGCGGGTCGGATGAGGAGGTTGGACATGAGAAATGCGATTAGCGGTAACGAGCTGCTGGTGAATTCCATCGCGGGGACGTACGTCGTGCTGCTGGGCATGGACGTCGCTGAAAACGCGAGGAAGGGGCTGTTGGGTTTCGCCATCCACAGAACGGACCATACGGAGAAGGAGATGTACTGGCTCAGCGGCTTCAAGACTTTTAAAGAGACGTTGCCCCGCCCCACGCCCGGCCAGCTCGTATCCACCCGGGAGCATCCGGTACAGAGTTTTCACTGGGGCGACTATACCGCGAAACCGGACCACGAATACACGTACAGGGTCGTCCCACTGTATGGGACGCCACGCGGCATCGACGCCGCGGAGGAGAGGTCGGTGGAGATCGACGTGAGCACGGAAAGGGAGAGGAAGGGGGCGCATTCCATCTATTTCAACCGGGGCGTAGCCGGCAGCCAGGCATATTCACGTAAATTCGGGGACGTGATGCCCGGCAGTGACGAGACCCTCGAATGGCTTTCGCGCGGCCTCGGTGAGGCCTTGATCCGCTTCATCACCCGCGCCCGTGGGAAGCGTTACGGGCTGCGCGCGGCGGTCTACGAGTTCAACTACCCGCCGGTGCTCGAGGCGTTCAGGAAAGCTTCTGAATCGGGGGCGGACGTGAGCATAGTCTACGATTGCAGGGATGCGGAAATACGCGGAGAGAGCGTCGAGGCGATCGGAGCGGCCGGCATCGAACATTTGATGAAGTCGCGCAAGGCGGGCCCTTCCTACATCTCCCACAACAAATTCATCGTCCTGATAAAGGACGGCGTGCCGAGCGAGATATGGACCGGCTCGGCGAACTTCACCGATGGCGGGATCTACGGGCAGTCCAACGTCGGCCATGTCATACGCAGAAAGGATATTGCGGAGCGCTACCTGGACTACTGGAACGAGCTGTCCGGGGACCCCGGCATGAAGGACTTCAAACTCTGGATAGAGGAGAACAACCCGTTGCCGGCGCCAACATCGGAGCCCATCGAGGTGGTCTTCAGCCCAAGGAAGAGCATCGACGCGCTCGAGCTGTATGCGGAGATGATGGACAATGCCCGGCACTGCGTCAATTTCACCGCCGCTTTCGGGGTAAATACCTACCTCTTCGAGGTCCTGAAGAACGACAAGGATTACCTCCGCTTCCTGATACTCGATAACGCCGGAAGGCAGCAGAGCATGCGCGATAAGACCAGGGTGATCATGAAGGACAGGGAGAACCTGGTCGCCATAGGATCGTACATCGGCTCCGACAGCCTGCATCGCTGGCTGCGGGAGAGAATAGGCAAGCTCAATACCCATGTCAGGTATATCCACACCAAGTACATGCTTATCGATGCGCTCGGCGAAGACCCCGTGGTGATATCGGGTTCCGCCAACTTCAGCGAGAACTCCGTAAGATGCAACGATGAGAATATGCTGATCATCAGGGGCGACAAGCGCGTAGCGGACATCTACCTCGGGGAGTTCATGCGCCTGTTCCACCATTACTATTTTCGTAACGTGGCGAAGCGATTCCTGGAGATGTACCAGCAGGCGGGAGCGAGTGGCGGTGACGGCGCGAAAGGGAAGCCGGATACCTCCAAGCTTCCCTATCTCGAGCCGAACGATGCATGGACGGCCCCGTTCTTCGATCCTGGCACCGTCAAGTTCAAGGAACGGCTGCTGTACAGCGGTAAGTACTGCTGAGCCTCACAGGTGATGGGGATATAAGAAGCGGTCCGCGTGCTCCCACAGGGTATCGGCGGCGATGCGCTCGTAAACCTGGGAGAGGTGCTGCGGCAGCCCTTTTTGTATCTCGTCCATCGCCCGCTGCGGGCGGCCCATCTCCAGGTCCCCTTTCATCGGGAAGACGAAGCGGAACCAGAAGGCGAAGAACTCGTCCTTTATGCGGTACAGGCCCTTCTTGCTCTTGGCGGGTCTCTCCTCGGTGACCGGTATCTCCCTCTCCACGATATCCAGGTCGGAGAGGACCAGCAGGTACTTGTTGGCGGTGGCATGGGGGATGCCGGTGGCGCCCACTATCTCCGAGAGCTTCCTCTTCCCCTGCGCGATGGCCTGGAGCAGGGCGAAAAAGTAACGGGGCGCGCGCCATCGCAAATCACCGCCCTCTCAGATACCGGGTCAGAATAAGATAGGGTAGTATATTCGTTTTTCGGTTCCCGGGCCAGGCAGCGAGGATTGTTTGTTTGTGGTCATCAGGATCAACCGAAACGAATATGCGGCCCCACTTACCCCGCTTACCCCATGGTATATTGAAATAGCCTCGAGGGCGCGGCCTGTAAGTCCGGTGGGAAAGATGTCAAGGGCGGCGGGGGAGGGTGGTCATATATCCACACATGCACCTGTGGAGAGGGCCGGGCACGTTGAGAACGCTTCGTCGCCGAGGACGGCTCCTCGCAATGACATGGACGGGGGCCTTCGCATAGCTCTTAGGCAGAAGGAAGAGAATCTCGTCGAAGCAGCTATGAGCGAAGGCGGAAATATGTTCGATCTCCTTTCGGGACACTATGCCCCTTGTCTCATAGACCGCCCGGTTGCGCTTCTGACGCATTTTCTGGAGTCTCTCAACATCGTCTTTAAACGCATCGGGGGGGCTTCTTTCATGAACCTGAAGACATTCAGATGCTTGCCTTCGCTTCTCGGCCGGTATCCCAGGAAGTTCATATAGGCGACGGATGTCTGGAGGATACCGTTGTAAGCGATGCTGAAAGCCCAATCCCGGTCGATCGAAGCAACGCTTGAGGATATTGAGATGTCGTGTCTTGCCGCTCGCAGATGCTCTACGATCTCTCGCAAAGCCAGACCCCTATTTAATCGGGGTAATCCTCGGCATGTAACACACTTGGCATGCAAGGTGTCTATTGACATTAGTCCATAAGTAGATTAATCTACAAATGGATTATTCTACAAGTAGATTCATAGGAGAGGGAGGTGATCGAATGTCAACGGTTACAGTACGCATCCCTGAAGATAAGCGAGATGAATTAAAAGTGATTGCCAGTTTGGAGAAAAGGAGTATCAAGGACGTCCTTACCGAGCTCATCGATGAGTATGTGGAAAGACACCGCGAAACCCTTGAGCTGCTTTCAAGGCCCGAATGGATAGAGGTGATCAGAAAGGGGAAGGAAGAGATCGCGAAAGGGGTAAAAGGAAAGGCCCTGGATGAACTGGCAGATTGAGGTCAAGCCAACGGCGGAGAGGCAATATCGCAAGCTCGACAGGAAGACCAGGGTAAGAACAAAAGAAACACTCTATTCTCTGGAAAAAGCGCCGAACCCACTCCATCATAAAGACGTTAGAGCGCTCACGGGGGAACTGCATGGAGACTGGCGTCTGAGAGTTGGCGGCTGGGCGATTACCAGAAGGGTATCGAAGACCTGAGCGCGGCTATCCAGTTGAACCTGGAATATGCGTGGGCATATTACCTCAGGGGCCTGCTCTACGTAGCCACGAACCAGATAGATGCGGGCATAGCCGACCTGGTCAAGGTCGTGGAGCTGGACCCGCAGAACGAAGACGCGAAGCAGATCCTGCGGGAACTCGGCGTCCCCGGCTATTGAGGCAAGTGCCGCTCCGTCCCGGTCCCGGCCTGACCGGTGATAACGGCAATGCCTAGGCCTATTCCGAGACCCCTGGGCCTAGGGGGTGTAGCCGACTACGTCATGGCCACCGCTCCACTTACCGTCGTAATTGAAGTACATCGGCCGCTCGGCGATGATGGGCTGGTTGGAGGAGACCTCGGCCGAGATGGCGAGGTCGTCTCCCGCATCCCTGTTCACCGGAACGGTGTAGCGCGAGTTGGGCGGGATGGGGGGCTGGGCCTTGACTATGGGCGCCCCTCCTCCCTGCTTGTAGTAGGTCACGGTGACGTCGGCCGCGCTCGTGCCCGGGTTCTGGATGCAGATCCACTCCTCGAACCCCTGGCCGGTGTAGCCCTCGGCGAAGTACCATTCCGTGGCGTGCCGGGGCGCCCCGATGACGCAGTGGCCCCCCGTCCAGCCCCAGTTGCCCAGGCCGCGGTAGTCGAAGTACATGGGCCGTTCGGCCAGGAAGGGGGCGGGGCAGGTGAGGGCGACCGAGACGTCCTTGTCCGCGCCCACCCCGACCTCGGGCGAGTTGACCAGGATGGTGGAACGCCTGCCCGCGGGCACGTGGTAGTCCTTCTCCACCGGCGCGCCGTCGCCCAGCTGGTAGATGGCGTGCACGTTTATATCCGCGCTGCCGGGGTTCTGCAGGGTGAGCCATTCCTCGAAGCCGTCACGCGTAGTGCCCTCGGCGAAGAAGTAGGTTCTGGAGAGGGACGTGGCTCCCATGACGCAGCTTACCCCCGTCCAGCCGTGCCCCGCGGTGCCGGAATAAGCGAAGTACATCGGCCGCTCGGCCACCACCGGCTGGGTCGATTCCAGCTTGAGCGAGGTCTGGTAACTTTTTCCTTCCAGCAGGTCGTTGGCCTTGAAGGAGCCGCGGGAATGGGCGGGCACGGAGAACCCGGCGACCGTCTTTTCCCCCTCCTCCTGGGTCTGGAAGCGGAAGGTGAGGTCGGCCGCCGTGTTCCCGGGGTTAAGCACGCACACCCACTCGTCGAAACCGGCCCCGGTGTACCCTTCCGCGAAATACCAGGCATAGGAGGACCCGGAAGCGCCCATGACGTCGTGACCGCCCGTCCAGTGCGCGCCGCCCCCGCCGTAGTCGAAGTACATGGGCCGCTCGGCGATGAACGGGAACTCCGCCTCGCACTTGAGCGAGACCTCCATGTCCGCCCCCACCACCCCGTTGACGTTGACGGTGAAGCGGGAGAGGGCGGGGACGTTGTAAGTCTCCTGCCTGGTGGTGCCGTCGCGGAAGAGGTAGGTGACGGTGACGTCCAGGGGGGCGTCCACCGGCTGGCCCAGGCAGAGGTACTCCTGGAAGCCGGCCCCGGTGTAGCCTTCCGCGAAGTAGAAGGTGGTGGGGGCGAGGAGCTCCTTGCGGTATACCTGCTGGCCGGTGGCGAGCGGGGAGACGAGGTTGTAGGCGTGGGAGGAGAAGGCCGTGTACCTGCCGTCCCCGCTGATGTCGGCGACGAAGCTGGCGCCGTTCGCGGCCTGCTCCGCCGCGTTGGCGGAGCAGAGCTCGACGGTGCCCGTCGCCATGTCCTTGCGGAAGACGTCGTTGATACCGGCGTCTCCGCCGGCCAGGTTGGTAGCGTAAGACTCGAAGGCCGCGAACCTGCCGTCGAAAGACAGGGAAGCGTCGTTGGAGTCGCCGTTGCCCGGCGTCCCGGCCGCGTCGCACGAGGCCCGCCGTATCTCCCCCGTCTCCATGTCCTTGCGCAGTATCTGCCTGAAGGCGCTGGGCGGAGATACCAGATTGGTGGACAGCGAGGTAAAGGCCAGGAAGCGGCCGTCGCCGGATATGCAGGTCCAGAAGCTGGCGGAGTCCCCCTGAGTCCCGGCCATGGTGCAGGAGGCCAGCATCGCCTGCCCGGTCTGGAGGTCCTTGCGGAACACCTGCCGGCCCGAGGTCGTCGGGGTCACCAGGTTGGTGGAGTCGGACTCGAAGGCCACGTACCTGCCGTCCGCGTTTACCTCGGGGACGAAGCTGGCCCCGTCGCCCTGCGCGCCGTACGCGTCGGAGGAGCAGAGCGACACCTCGCCGGTTAGCATGTCCTTGCGGAATATCTGACAGCCCGAGGTCGCCGGGGTCACCAGGTTGATGGCGTCGGACTCGAAGGCCACGTACCTGCCGTCCCCGGAGATGGACGCGCTCATGCTGTCAGCGTTGCCGGAGAAACCGGCGAGGTTGCACGAGGCCAGCTTGATCTCGCCGGTCGCGAGGTCCTTGCGGAACACCTGCCTTCCGCAGGTTGACGGGGAGACCAGGTTGGAGGCGTCGGACTCGAAGGCCACGTAGCGGCCGTCGGCGGAGATGTCGCAGAACGAGCTGTTCGCGTTCCCCTGGACGCCGGACGCGTTGCACGATACCAGTACGATCTCGCCGCTGAGGAGGTCCTTGCGGAATATCTGGTCGCCGGTGGTGTTCGGGACCAGGAGTTCACTGGCTTTGGATTCGAAGGCCACGTAGCGGCCGTCGGCGGATACCGACGGGCGGGTGCTCACGTCGTCGCCCGAACCGCCGGAAGCGGTGGCGGAGACCAGGGCCACGTCGCCCGGGGCCGCCTGGGCTACGTCGTGCGACAGGGGCAGCAAAAGCAGCACCGTGAGGACGACCCCCGCCGCGCAGAGCGGCACCCTGAAGCGACGGTTCTTTTGACGTGAAGCTTTGTCCTTCATCCCTTACCTCCAACTGGTAGCCCGGCACGGATACTGTCCCGAGTATACAACACGCACCTGGCCCGGCATGCAGAGGCATAGGGGTCGGCCCTGGATTTATGCCTGAGTTCTCTAGCGAGGCAAGAGGCATAAATCCAGGGCCGACCCCTATGCCGATGGACCACACTTAGGACGATCCGGTGCTCCAAGGCATAAATCCAGGGCCGACCCCTATGCCGGACCCCTTTGCCTTACCTCGGCCGTATTTTTCCCGCAGGGTGTATGATGGCGGTATAGGAGGCTTAGATGAAGTATGTGATAAAGACATGAAGCCAGCGGGGAAAACCCGGGCTGACGACCCCATATACATGTACCTGAAGGAGATAGGCAAGGTGCCGTTGCTCACCAGGAGCGAGGAGGTGGACCTTGCCGGAAAGACCGAGGCGGGCGAGGAAGCCTCCCTGGAGCTGAGGGATAAAGGGGACAGGCTGTCCCCGCAGGAGCGGCGCGCCTTAAGGAGGCTGGAGCGCACCGGCCAGGAGGCCAGGCGCAAGCTGGTGGAGGCCAACCTCAGGCTGGTGGTGTCCATAGCCAAGCGCTACGTGGGCAGGGGCATGCTCTTCCTCGACCTCATCCAGGAGGGCAACCTGGGCCTCATCAGGGCGGTGGAGAAGTTCGATTACCGCAGGGGTTACAAGTTCTCCACCTACGCCACCTGGTGGATCAGGCAGGCCATAACCCGGGCCATAGCCGACCAGTCCCGCACCATCCGCATCCCCGTGCATATGGTGGAGAACATCAACAAGCTCTACCGGGTGCAGAAGAACCTCCTGCAGGAGTTGGGTCGGGAGGCAACGCCGGAGGAGACGGCCGAGCAGATGAAGATCACCCCGGAGAGGGTGCGGGAGATAATCAAGGTCTCCCAGGATCCGGTCTCCCTGGAGACCCCCATCGGGGACGAGGGGGATTCCAACCTGGGGGATTTCATCGAGGACGCCGATGCGGTAGTGCCCATCGACGCCGCATCCTTCGCCCTCCTGCAGGAGCAGCTCGAAGGCGTCCTCAACTCCCTTGACGGCAGGGAAAAGGAGATCATCCGCCTGCGTTTCGGCCTCAGCGACGGCCGCCCCCGCACCCTGGAGGAGGTGGGACGGGAGTTCGGCGTCACCCGCGAGCGCATCCGGCAGATCGAGTCCAAGACCCTGGCCAAACTGCGCCACCCCAAACGTTCCGCCAAACTCCGCGACTACCTGGAATAGTGGGGTCGTATCGTCGTTTTTCGGTCCCACCCTGAGCCACGACTGGCATCCACCATCATCCACCGATTTCCCGTTCACCAGCCAGTATGGGCCGTCAGCCCCAGGGAAGATAGGCGCTGAAGAGCCACGGATAGCGCTCGACCGAAAAACGAAGATACGACCCCATACGCATGAAGGGTGTATGATAGCTGTACGACAGGCCCGGAAAAAGAGGGATAAAGAACGGGATAAGGACATGAAAGCAGTAGTAAATACCCAGGCAGGCGACCCCGTATACATGTATCTGAAGGAGATAGGGAAGGTCCCGCTGCTCACCAGGAGCGAGGAGGTCGACCTGGCCAGGAAGAGCGAGGACGGCGAGAAAGCCACCGCGAAGCTGCGCGAAAAGGGCGATGAACTGTCCCGCGAGGAGCTGCGCACCCTGAGGAGGCAGGAACGCACCGGCCAGGAGGCCAGGCGCAGGCTGGTGGAGGCCAACCTCAGGCTGGTGGTTTCCATCGCCAAGCGTTACGTCGGCAGGGGCATGCTCTTCCTCGACCTCATCCAGGAGGGCAACCTGGGCCTTATCAGGGCGGTGGAGAAGTTCGATTACCGCAGGGGTTATAAGTTCTCCACCTACGCCACCTGGTGGATCAGACAGGCAGTCAGCCGGGCCTTGGCCGACCAGTCCCGCACCATCCGTGTACCCGTGCACATGGTGGAGAACATCAACAGGCTCACCCGGGTGCAGAGGAACCTCCTGCAGGAGATAGGCCGGGAGCCCACCCCCGAGGAGGTCGCCGAGCAGATGAAGATCACCCCGGAAAGGGTGCGCGAGATCATCAAGATCTCCCAGGACCCCGTCTCCCTGGAGACCCCCATGGGGGACGAGGGGGATTCCCACCTGCAGGATTTCATCGAGGATGTCGATGCCATCGTGCCCAGCGACGCCGCATCCTTCGTGCTCATGCAGGAGCATATAAGCGACGTCCTCAACTCCCTTGACGGCAGGGAAAAGGAGATCATCCGCCTGCGTTTCGGCCTCAGCGACGGCCGCTCCCGCACCCTGGAGGAGGTGGGGCGGGAGTTCGGCGTAACCCGCGAGCGCATCCGGCAGATCGAGTCCAAGACATTGGCGAAGCTGCGCCACCCCGCCCGTTCCGCCCGGCTCCGCGGCTACCTGGAATAAGCCCCAGACCCTTAGGTTTGGCCTTTGGTCATCATCGCCTTGAGCTCACGCTTGAGGATCTTGCCCACCCCGCTGGTGGGCAGGGCGTCGAAGAACTCGATGACCTTGGGCACCTTGTAGGGGGCCACGGTGTCGCGCAGGTACTGGAGGATCTTCTCCTTCTCGGCCTCACACTTCTCGACGCCCTCCTTGAGCACGATGGCGGCCATGACGCGCTCCGAACCCGGACGGTCCGGGTCCGGGAAACCGATGGTGGCGGCCATATCCACGTCCGGGTGCTTCGCCAGCTCGTCGTCCAGCTCGCGGGTGAAGACCTTGAAGCCGGAGACGATGACCATGTCCTTGAGGCGGTCGACTACGTAGAAGTAGCCGTCCTCGTCCATGCGCCCGATGTCCCCGGTGTGCATCCAGCCGTCGCGCAGGGCGTGGGCCGTCTCCTCGGGCTTGTTGTAATACCCCTTCATCACCTGCGGGCCGCGCACGCAGATCTCGCCCGGCTCTCCCAACGCCGCCAGCTCTCCCGTCTCGGGGTCCACCAGCTTCACCTCCGTGTCCGGGTAGGGCAGGCCCACCGAGCCCGCCTTCTTCAGCCCGTAGCGCGGGTTGCAGGTGGAGACGGGAGAACATTCGGTCATTCCGTACAGCTCGATGAACTTGTTCTCGCCGATGACGCTCGCCATATCGGGTATGCTCTCGGGGGGGAAGGGGGCCGCGCCGCTTATAGCCCATCTCAAGTCGCTGAAATCCAGCTCCCTGAACCCGGGCTTCTTCAGCAGCTCGTAATAGATGGTGGGGACGTTGACCATGGCGGTGGGCTTGTACTTCCTCATGGCTTCGATGAGGAAATCCAGGTCGCGCGGGTTGGGCACGCATACCTGGCCGTTGCCGATGGCCATGTTGACGGCGCCCAATGCGAGCCCGGCCAGGTGGAAGAGGGGGAAGGCCGAGAAACCGATGTCCTCCTTGCCACCATGCTCGTCCGCCCAGGTGAGGGTCTGCTGGCAATTGGACATGAAGTTGCGTTGGGTGAGCACCGCTCCCTTGGCCGGCCCCGTGGTGCCGCCGGTGTACATGATGAAGATGGTGTCGTCCATGGTGCGCGGTACCTCGACGGGGTCTTCGGGCATGTTTGCGATGGCGTCCGTGAATGAGACGGCGGTCTTGCCGGGGAGCTCTCGCGGTACCGCCGCGGGGTCCGCCCCGGGCATGAAATCTCCGAGACCCGAGACGATGACCGTGGAGACGTCGGTTGCATCCACCACGCCCGCGATGCCCTCGAAGAGCAGGTCCATGGTGAGCACCGCCCTGGCGCCAGAGTCCTTGAGCTGGTGCTCCATCTCGTGGGGCGTGAGCAGGGGGCTTATACCGGTGGAGACGCAGCCCGCCTTCTGCACCGCCACGATGGCGATGTAGTGCGCCGGAATGTTGAGCATGTGCAGCCCCACCACGTCGTCCGGCTGCATGCCGATGCTTTGGAGGTAGGCCGCCAGCTGGTTGGAGAGGCGGTCGAGCTCCCCGAAGGTGATGCGCTTGTCCGCGTAGATGAGGGCGGTATGGTCCGCGCCCGCCTCGGCCGCCTCGCGGAACTTCTCTGCGTAGGTCTTGTCTTTGTAGTCTAGGTTGGGCGGAACGTGGTCGTCGTAATGTTTGAGCCAGGGCTTCTGGGAATAGACGTCGGTCATGGCGGAATCCCCCCTTTGGACTTGCCATAAAAGCGATTGCCCCGGGCGGTCCGGGATCGGTAAATAGTGGTTTGACGAGGACTGGCGTAGCTGTTGCTGGATCTCCCCAGGCGGCCCCTGATAGATGCATTCTACCACACACACCGAGGCCCGGGGGGCAGGCCTGGCCCGGTGCCCGGGGGCACACTGGGGCCAGGCCTGGAACGTGCACGGCACGTAAGAACGGGGCATCGGGCGTCATGCCTTCGTTTTCAACCCCATAGTCCTCGGGCTGGTATTCCCGCTATCAAGAGGCCTCGCAAGAGGCACAGTGGTCGCAAGAGGCACAGTGGTCGGCCCTGAACTTATGCCTCTGACCCAAGGATGAGAACGAGGGGGACAGGCAACCGTCCCCCCTTCACTGCGGGGTCGGCCTTGTCAGCGCCGTATGTTATAACATGATAATGTTATATATATTGTTTGAACGGCAAAGAAACGAGCCGATCCGGAGGGGGGAAAGTACGAGGACCAGGTACCGGCATGGTTGTATCGATGGTCCCTTCATGATAATCTTACGTTAGATATCTGACGTCTAACGTAGGAGGTAAGATAATGAGCCAGGGACTGGGAGGCGAGGCGACTTTGAGGCCGAAACGCCAGCTCACACTGCCGGCGGAGATATGCGCAGCGCTGGATATCGAGCCCGGAGACCTGCTGGAGCTGAGCGTAGAGGGAAGGGTCCTCACGGCGAGGCCGAAGAAAGCAAAGGCGATGGACGCGTTGCAGGAGATCCGCGATTCCTTCGAGAGGTCCGGTATCACCGAGGCGGAGCTGCTGAAGTCCGGACGCAGCATGAGACGCACCATGAGTCGGGAACGCCATGGCGGTTAAAGCAAAGACGCGCGCCTTCGTGGACAGCAACGTCATCTTCTCCGGCCTTTATTCCGACAAGGGCCCGCCCGGGACCGTTCTCGAGCAAGCGGTGGAGGGGAGATACACGATGGTTGTATCCCGCCAGGTCCTGGACGAAGTGGTGCGTACCGTTGCGGAGAAGCTGCCCGGAGCCCTCCCGTTGCTTCAGACGCTCTTGTTGAACCTGCCACTGGAAGTATGCGGGGACCCTGACACCCGGGACGTAGTGGCCTGGTCAAAGATTGTAGGAGAGGACGATGCCCCTTTGGCGGCAGCGGCAGCCGCCGCGCAAGTGGATCTCTTCGTGAGCGGAGATAATCATTTTCTCACCGCTGCCGCCGCGGCGGAGAAGAGGGGCCTGCGCATCGTTTCACCTACGGGGTTCCTCGCGTCTGGTTATTGACCGGCATGCTCCAGCTTTAACCTCAAGAATCCTTGGTGTAGGGTCGTTGAGCGGCACGATCCGGTTTTAACCCGGGAATCTGTTGGCGTCGGGTTGCTGAGCCCGGGCACGTTCCAGGCCTGACCTTTGGGCCTGGCCCCTAGCGCGCCGCGCTATCTCCCCACGAACTTGGCCTTGCCGGGGCCTTCCTCGAGGAAGGTGCGCATGCCTATCTTCTGGTCCTCGGAGGCGAAGCACAGCGCGATGCCCTGGGCCTCCATGACCAGGCCCTCCTCCAAGGAGCATTCCATGCCCTTGTTGATGACGTGCTTGGCCATGGCCAGGGCGACGGCGGGCCCCCTGGCGTAGCGGGAGGCTATCTTCTGGGCTACCGCGATGACCGAGTCCTCGCCCGCGACTATCTTCTGCACCAGGCCCATCTCCAGGCACTGCTGGGCGGTGTAGATCTTGCCGGAGTAGATGATCTCCTTGGCCCAGGCCGGTCCCACCAGGCGGGGCAGGCGGTTGCAGCCCCCCGCCCCGGGGATGACGCCCAGGAGCATCTCCGGCTGGCCGATCATGGCCCCCTCGTGGGCGTAGCGGAAGTCGCAGCAGATGGCGAGCTCGCAACCACCTCCCACCGCGAAGCCGTTGATGGCGGCGATGGTGGGCTTGGGGATGTCCTCCACGGCGCAGAAGTTGGCCTGCACGGAGCGCACGTGCTTGACCACGTCGATGGGGCCGGCCTGAATGAGCTCCGTGATGTCGGCCCCGGCGGAGAAGACCTTCTCCCCTCCGGTGATGACCACCGCCCGCACCGCGTCGTCGGCGGAGAGCTCCCGCGCGCACTGCCCTATCTCGAAGAAGAGCTGCACGCTCATGGGGTTCATGGGGGGGCGGTTGAGGGTCATGGTGGCGACGGCGTCCTCCACCTCCACCTTGATCAGTTCGTAGTCGTAAGGCACGGTAAACCTCCTTTTTCACGTGGTCCGTTGGGTCCGTTGGGTCCGTTGGGGTCAGCCCCGGACATGGGACATTATTGTATGATCAACGTCATCTCGAGCGTCAGCGAAGCGATCTCACCCGTACCACGGTCAACCTTCGGAGGAGATTGCTTCGTCGCTGCACTCCTCGCAATGACACTGGTAGAAAATGTCCCATGTCCGGGGCTGACCCCACTCTGCCTCACATCGCGACGGCGGTTCCCGGCCTGGGCGGGTTCCCGGCCTGACGCCGTCCGATTATGTCCCATGTCCGGGGCTGACCCCCTCCGTTTTCACGGGTATGTAGTGAGAGAGGTCGGCCAGGACGCCCTGGGGCTCCTCCACCCAAGCGGCCTGTACGCGCATGCCCACGTGCACCTCGTCCTCGCCGCACTCCTTCAGCTCCACCAGCAGGTGCGTATCCACGGAGTCCGGCTGCACCAGGGCGAATATCCTCCTCTCCTCGGGGGAGAGCTCCCGCAACCCCCCGGGCGAGACGTCGGTGTAGGAGACGGTGAAGGTGATCACCGTCCCCTCCTGGCTCACCGGGAGCCAGTCCTCTTCACGCTCCGGGCGCATGGCCGAGTGGCAGCGGGCGCAGATGGGCACGGGAGGCAGGTAAACGGCGCCGCAGCCGGCACACTTCAGCCCGAGGAGCTTCTTCTCCTTGAAGCCCTGCACGTAATGGTCCATGAAGGGCTCGGTCTTCCAGCGGTAGGCGCTGAGCAGCCACTGGCCGCTGGTGGAGAGATGATCCCCTTTGTCCCGCATATCCTGCTTATCCTGCTTGTCCTGTTTGTCCGCCATCTTCATCACCCCCTATTCGGCTTGTCGCCCAGCACGGTGACCACGTTGAGGTTGGCCGCGCCCCCCAGGCCGTGGGCCACGGCGTTGTGCACTTCCCGCGGGACCTGGTGCTCTCCCGCCTTGCCCATGATCTGCAGGGCGCACTCCGCGATGCGCTCCATGGCACTGGCCCCGATGGCGTTGGTGGACATCACCGCGCCGGAGGGGCAGGTGGGAAGGGCGCCCTCTATCTCCATGACCCCGTCGTCGAAGAGGCGGGGTGCCTCGTTCTCGGTGCAGAGCAGCAGCCGCTCGAAATAGATGAAGAGCAGGTGGGCGAAGGGGACGTAGGGCTCGGCAAGGTCTATCTGGCGCGTGGGGTCACTGATACCCGCCAGCCTGTATGCCCTGGCGGCCGCCACCTTGCAGGAGCGCTGCTCCGCGGGGTCGACGTTGATGGACCCCCCGCCGAAGTACCCGAGGGCGGTGGCCTCCTCGCTGGCGGAGGAGCAGCCCTTGAACCATACGGGCTTGGAGGTTAGCTTCGCGGCGCGGTCCCCGGTGGTGAGGAGCATGGCGCAGGCTCCGTCTGAGGCGGGACAGGTGTGTCCGAAGCGCAGGGGGTAGGAGATCATCTGGGTGGCGGCGATGTCCGCCGCGGTCACTCCCTGCTGCTGCAGGTGGGCGTAGCGGTTCTTGCAGGCGTTGGCGCGCAGCATGGCCGCGGCGCGGTCGATGTGGTCGATGGTGCAGCCCGAGCGGTACATGTAGATGGCGGCCTGGTAGACGAAGAGCCCGATGGCCCCTCCCAGGGACGCGGAGAGGGTGGGGACGTCCGGCCCATAGGCGACGATGTTGGCGAAGTCGGCCAGGGCTACCGAGTTGAGGCCCATGGTGGTGTCGCCGTCCGACTGCTTCTCGAAGGCCAGGGTGAGTACGGTGTCGCACAGGCCCGAGGCCACCATGTAGTAGGCGCCCTGCGCCACCGAGGAGCCGGTGGTGCCCCCGGTGGTGATGCGCATCACCGGTTTGCCATGGCCTCCCCAGTAGCCCGCCCCCCACAGCTCGGGGGTGTTCACGCCCTCGAAGCCGGGCATGTTGCCGGTGACCACGGCGTCGACGTCGCGGGGGGTGAGGCCGGTATCGTCGAAGACCGCCTTCACCGCCTCGTAGACCATCTCGGGGATGTTCACCTCGCGCCGCTTGGAGGTGTGCTTGTTCATGCCCACGCCCACTATGGCAACGTTTCTCATGCCCTCACCCCCTCAGTCGCGAGAGACGGCTTGCAGATGCCCGCGTGTATCGCGGCGGGATTCTTTGTGCCCATGTCAGCTACGGCAACGTTTCTCATGCCCTCACCCCCTCGGCCTCGGACGAGCGCAGGATGAAGACCATGTTGTGCTGGGCGCACAGGCCGTTCTGCCCGTGGGCCAGGGCGGTGTGCACGTCTTTCGACAACTGGTGCTCGCCCGCCTCGCCGCGCAGCTGCAGGGCGGCCT
The DNA here is from genome assembly GCA_003598015.1 of Actinomycetota bacterium. GTDB lineage: Bacteria > Actinomycetota > Geothermincolia > Geothermincolales > RBG-13-55-18 > SURF-21. Next base: position 17,780 of record QZKE01000017.1, read on the forward strand.
CGGCCACGCGGGCCAGGCCGGTGGCGCAGACGGGGTTGGCCGCCAGCGCCCCGCCGGAGGGGTTCACCGGCAGGTCCCCGTCCATGCGGGTGGCGCCACTGGCGAAGTACTCGCCGCCTTTGCCCCGGGGACAGAGGCCCAGGGCCTCATAGAAGATAAGCTCCTCGTGGGCGAAGCACTCCGTGAGCTCGCACAGGTCCAGCTCCCGTGCGGGGTCCGTTATGCCCGCGGCCGCGTAGGCCTTGCTGGCCGCCTGATGCATGGAGGGGGAGGCGGCGAGGTCGCGGTCCCCCAGGAAATAGGTGTCGCTGGCTCCGCCCACGCCGGAGATCCACACCGGCTTGCCGGTTATCGCGGCGGCCTTCTCCTCGCAGGCCAGGAGGAGGGCGCAGCACCCGTCGGTGAGGGGGAAGGCCTCCAGTTCGTGCAGGGGGGAGGAGAGCATCCGGGAGGAGAGGACGTCGGCGGCGGTGGCGCCGGGCATGCGGCGCAGGGCATGGGAATTCCTGGAAGCATTGTCCAGGTTCTTTGCGGCCACTCCCGCCACCTGCTCCGCGCTGGCGCTTCCGGACCGCAGGTAGTGTCCGGCCTGCAGGGCCGCGGCGGTTATCTCGTTGAGCAGGCCCAGGGGGCGGTCGAAGGTGGTATCCAGAGCCCAGATGGCCGGGAGGTAAGGGGGATAGCACGAGGCCATGCTCTCTCCCGCCACGATGGCGATGTCGTGGTTGCCGGAGAGGATGCGGGCGCAGGCGTAGAGCAGGGCCCAGGCCCCGTCCATCTCCACCTTGGACTCGTCCTTGAGGTAGGCGGCCAGGGGGCCCACGGTGCGCATGTTGGAGATGGTGCGCCCCTCCAGGAAGTCGTTCTGGGCGCTGATGACCGTGTCCACGTCCCGCTTTGTGATGCCCGCCTTGCGCAGGAGTTCGTGCACGACGTCGAAGACCATCATCTCGCGGGAGCTGTCCTTGGGGTACTCGTACGTGGACTGGGCGCAGGATACGATGGCCACCCTGCGGCCGCTGGCGCCGGTTGTGGCGCTGCCGCTGCCGTTGTCGCGGTTGCCGCCGGGCATGACCTCACCTCCCTCCCTTGACGGGACGGAAGCACGGGAGGTCGAAGAGGTAGCCGCAGGGCTCCGCGGTCCACACCGGCTCCAGCTTCATCCCCACCTGCATGTCCTCCGGACCGACCTCGTACACGCGGTGGACGAAGGCGGAGTCGGCCCCGTCGGGGCGGATGAGGGCTACGATCCTGGGCACCTCCAGGTCGCGCAGCCCCCCTGACTTGGGGTCCACCTCCACGTGGGCTACGGTGAAGGCGACGACGGTGGCCCTGGGGCCTACCTCTACCCACCCCTCCGTCTCGGCGAAGCAGTACTCGCAGACCATGCGCGGGGGGACGAAGACTTTCCTGCAGGAGGGACAGCGGATGCCCACCAGTTTCTCCTCTCCCAGCTCCGCGAAGAACCTCTCCATGTACTCCCCTACCGACCAGCGGAAACTGGCGTCCATGGGCAGGCTTATTTCCCTGGCGTTCCTGAGTTCGGACATGATCCCCCCTCTCCCTGGCGAGACGGCAGTGTCACTTTGGAATGTCGATTAGCCCCCCTACACTATACACCAGGCATAAGGCATAGGGGTCGGCCCTGGACTTATGCCTGAGCGAAGTAAGGCATAGGGGTCGGCCATGGACTTATGCCTGAGCGAAGAATAGCCAAGGCTTTGAAAAGCATTATTGCAAAGTTATAAAAAATATATATAATAATAATCATGCCTAGAATGTTAAGAATTCAATTCGCGGGGGCAATCTATCACATCTTCTCAAGGGGTGATTTCAAGCAAGATATCTTCAGACAAGAAGACGACAAGGCCTATTTCCTAAGGCTTTTAAGAACGGGTGCAGAGAGGTACGGAATAAATATCTTTACATACTGCTTGATGAATAACCACTACCACCTATCGATCCGGATCTCCAGCGAGAACCTTCCGGAGTTTATGCATTACCTGGGATCCTCTTACGCCAACTACCTGGTCCGGGGCGGGTGGCTGGGACATGTTTTTTCGGGAAGATATAAATCGATCTGCGTGAAGGAGGAGGAATACTTTCTGATCGTGAATAGATATATCCACCTCAATCCCGTTGAAGCCGCATTCGCCGGCAAACCAGAGGAGTATGCCTGGTCTAACTATTGTCAATGCGTCGACGGGGGGAATGAATCTTGGATTGAGGAACGCTGGTTGGAAGAGTATTTCGGTCCTGGTCTGCGCGAGGCGAGATTGCGATACAGGCAATTCGTGGAAGCGGCCATGGGGATGGGATCCTCCTATCCGGAGAACGAGGTGGTCGCGCAAGCACTACTGGGCAGCGAGGATTTTGTTAGGCGGATCAAGGCCAGCATCAGGGAGAAGGAGTGGCCAAAGGATGTGATTGGACGTAGGGACTTGGAGAGGATTGTGTCCTTAAAAGAGACTTACGAGGCCGTATGTCATCTTGTTAGGCCGGCAGGTCTTGAGTGTGGAGATTATCGACACGATGAGGATTATCGTCATGCCTGCTTCGTCTTGATCGATCTGGCCAGAGAGTATACACCGGCGTCGTACAACGATATTGCCGAGCTATTGGGAGGGATCAGTGGAAACGCTGTTGCCCACCGCTTTCTCAGGATGAAAGAACGCATCGCGAAGGATAGCATGATGCACGCAAAGGTCGATGCCGATAAGAAGCGGATTATAGAAGCTCTAAAAAGGGGGTAGGGGCAGAAGACGATAGGAGTTGCTGTTTGTAGAAGGGGGGCCATGTGAGAAGGAAGCAGGGTATGAGGAGGACGCGGGGATGCGAGGGGGATTTCGTAGTGATCCCGACAGCCGGAGCCCCTACCGAAATGTGCGACCTTGGCGACTAGCTGTTTGACCTCAGGCATAAGTCCAGGGCCGACCCCTATGCCTGACGCTAGCTGTTTGACCTCAGGCATAAGTCCAGGGCCGACCCCTGCCTGCTACAATAGGGCTACCGGGTTCGGGCATGGTCGACGGAAGGGAAGCCGGGCTTGGAACTCAAGGAGCTGTGCGAGCGCAGCGGCGATATCGCCCGTGAGGAGAAGGATAAGAGCGGGCGCCCGGTCCTGGGCACCCTGTGCTCTTACGTCCCGGTGGAGCTCATCCACTCGTTCGGCATCCTGCCGTTGCGCCTCTGGGGGCAGGCGGACGACGTGCAGGAGTCTGACACCCTGCTCCAGCCCTATATCTGCCCACCGGTGAGGCACCTAATGGCACTGGGCCTCGAGGGCCGCTACGCTCTACTGGACGGCATCGTGCACAGCTACACATGTGACGCCACCTGCGGGCTCTTCAATATCTGGGTGAGGAACCTGCGGCCGCGGTTCTCTCATCTAATCAGCCTCCCCTACATGGCCATCGCCGCATCGCTCGCGTACGCACGAGCGGAAATGGAGAGCTTCATCGCCGCGCTGGAGTCCTTCACCGGGAGGGAATTCTCCGCCGCGGAGTTGGGGCGCTCCCTAGCCCTTTACGACAGGGCACGATCCCATATCGCGGAGGCGTATCGGCTCAAGGCGCGCGGCGTTCCCTTGAGCTACGCGGACATCCACTACATGAACCTTGGCCTGCAGGTGCTTCCCGTGGAGACGGCGCTTCCACGCCTCGAGGAGAGCTTGGAGGCGGCGAGGAGGCTGGAGGCGGAGGTGAGCGGGGAAGGGGCGGCCGGGAAGCACAGGATCCTGCTCTCGGGAAGCGTGGTCTTCGACACCGGCCTGGTTGCGTACGTAGAAGAAGTCGGCGGGACCATCGTCGCGGACGACACCTGCCTCGGCTACCGCCTGGTGGGGGATACCTCCGCGCGGGCCGGCGGCGGCGCAGAAGGTGACAGTGCCGGCGGCATGGATAACAACCACAGCAAAGACCCCCTGGACGGACTGATCGGGTATTACCTCGCGAGGAGCCCGTGCGCCTCGCGCGCGGATTTCCCGGCGCGTAGGCGCTATCTCCTCGAGGTGCTGGAGGGCTTCGGTATAGACGCGGTGGTCTTCGTGCACCAGAAGTTCTGCGACCCGCACCTCTCGGACCATCCCTTCCTCAAGGAGGTCCTCGCCGTTACGGGCGTCCCCAGCCTGCAGCTCGAGCTGGAGGGGGAGAGCTTCAACTCCCAGGTGCGGACGCGCATCGATGGTTTCTTCGAGACGCTGGAGGCGGGATGAGGAAGAAGCGGGCTGGACTGGAATCCGGCGCCGGCGCGTATGCCCCTGGCATAAGTCCAGGGCCGACCCCTATGCCTCCACTGGAATCCGGCGCCGGCGCGTATGCCCCTGGCATAAGTCCAGGGCCGACCCCTATGCCTCCACGGGGGTCAAGCCTGGCCCGGTGCCTCGGACCAGCCCCGGTATATTCTCGAAGTGTCATTGCGAGCGGAGAGAGCGGAGCGAGTGCAGCGTGGCAACCCCTAAGCGCTCGGAGCGCAATTTGGAGCATGCATGGATGATGCCCCAGGCAGAAGTCCAGGGCCGACCCCTGTGCCTCGGATGGATGATGCCCCAGGCATAAGTCCAGGGCCGACCCCTGTGCCTCGGATGGGGCGGAGCGGGATGATTGGAATGAGATGATGGCGGACAAGACGGTCAAGCGGCTGCAGGCGAACAAGGCCCTGCGCCAGATCATCGCGGATTTCTACGCCGACGGCCACCGGGCGAAAGAGGAGGGCCGCCCGGTGGGATGGATCCCGCCCATGAACGGCCTCATCGAGCTCTTCTACGCCATGGACATCCACCCCATTTTCCCCGAGAACTGGGCGCCGATATGCGCGGCCATCGGCACCAATGCCAGGCATTTCGCGTATGCCGCGGCGCGGGGCTACTCGGGCGACCTCTGCGGCTATTTCCGCAACAACATCGGCTACGCCCTGGACGGGATAGACGAGGCCGACCAGCCGTTGGGCGGCCTGCCCCGGCCAGATTTCCTCATCTCCTTCGGCGCGGGTTGCATCCCCACCATGAAGACGTTCCAGGTGCTGTGCGACCACTACCGGGTACCCACCTTCCGGGCCGACCTGCCGCAGGTGGCCATGGAGGACATCAAGGAGCACCACATCGCCTACGGGGTTTCCCAGATCGAGCGGCTCGTGGAGTTCCTGGAAGAACTTACCGGCAGGAAGCTGGACCTGGATAGGCTGAGCCGGGCGGTGGCCTGCACCGACGAGGCGTGCAGGCTGTGGGACGAGATCATGGATACGCGCCGGGCGGTGCCGGCGCCGTTCTCCGCCGCGGAGATCGGCATCATGTTCGTCATGGTCACGCGACACGGCACTCCCATCGCCGTGGACTTCCTGCGCGACGTCCTCGCGGAGGTGCGGGAGAAGGTGAGGAAGGGGGAGGGAGTGATCCCCCACGAGCGCCTGCGCCTCTTCTGGGACAACATCCCCCTGTGGTACAACATGCGGCTCTTCAACTACTTCGAGAAGTGGGAGGCGGTGGTGGTGGCGGAGACGTATTCCGCGGCCTGGACCATGCGCATGGACCCCGAGCGGCCCCTGGAGAGCATCGCCTACAAGTCGCTGGTGTCCTATCCCCTGGTGTCGTGCGTCTCCCTGAACAAGCGGCTGGAGCTGATCGAGAAGGCGGTGCGGGATTACCGCATCGACGGCGCCGTCCTGCACTCGAACCGCAGCTGCAAGCCCATCTCCATGGGGCAGATGGACATCCAGAAGATGCTCGCGGAGAAGCTCTCGGTGCCCAGCGTGATGTTCGACGGTGACCACATGGACGGGGAGAGGTTCACCATGGCACAGTTCCAGGCCCGCGTCGACGCCTTCATGGAGATGCTCCTGGAGCGCAAGTGAATTCCCCGGGTGGTATACGCGATCTGGGGGTAGAATAGTGAACAGGTATTACCAAAGTACGGGAGCGGATTGAAGGGGGGTCCCAGGATGTTCTGCACCGAGTGCGGTAAGGAGTTAGCCGAGGGCTCGAAATTCTGCAAGTTCTGCGGCAGTGTGATAGAGCCGTCTGAGGAAGAAACGCCCAGCGGGGAAACAACCCCGGCGCAGACGCCCGGTGAGGGAACGGCAGTACCTGCAACCCCGGCTGGGGGGACGGCCGCGGCACCAACGACCGGCGCGGTCCCTCCCATGCCCAGCGCACCGGCTGCTCCCGGCGCTCCGCCTGTACCCGGTACCGTCCCGCCCACCCCTCCCTTTGGCGTCGTCAAAAAGGGCATCAACAAGCCCTTGCTCATCGGCGGCATCGTGGTGCTCGCTCTGGTGGCCGTGGTGCTGGTGCTGGTGTTCACGGTCTTCAAGTCCGAAAGCGGGCAGGATAAGGCGGCGCGGCTGGTCAGCGAAGCCGAGGTCCTGATCGAAGACGGGGAATACGAGCAAGCTATGGACAAGGCGGATCAGGCGGTGGAGGCCGCGCCCGACTACGCCCCCGCCTACAACGTCAGGGCGGAGGCCCTCATCGGCTTGGAGGAGTACGAGGACGCCCTGGACGACTGCGACAAAGCCATCGAGCTCAATCCCGAATACTCGGATGCATATGCGAACCGGGGGGCAGCCAACAACCAGCTCGAGGAATACGAGGATGCCCTCAAGGACCTGGACAAGTCCATCGAACTGGATGCCGTCAACGCCAAGGCCTACACCGAGCGCGCGTACGCCTACAACGAACTTGGCGATCACGAGCAGGCGGTGGACGATGCCAGCGAGGCCATCAGGATAGATCCCGATTATAGCCAGGCCTACATCGAACGCGCGTACGCCTACAATGAGATGGGCGAGTCCCAGAAGGCGGTGGACGATGCCAGCGAGGCCATCAGGATAGACCCCGAGAACAGCTACGCCTACACCGAACGTGCTTATGCCTACGCCGAGCTGTACGAGTTCGAGAAAGCCATGGACGACGCGGATAAGGCTATAGAACTAGACCCCGAATACGCGCCCGCATACGCGACGCGGGCATATATCAACAATGAGATCGATGATTTCCAAGCCGCCATCGACGACTGTGACGATGCCCTCGAGCTGAAACCGGGATATCCCCGCGCCTACGCCGAGCGCGCCTATGCCTACACCCAGCTGGGCGATCCCGAACAGGGAATAGACGATGCCAGCGCCGCGATTGAGTCCGATCCCTCGTACGGCTATGCCTACGCCGTGCGCGCGGACGCCTATACCTGGCTGGGCGATAACAACAGCGCACTGGACGACGCCAGCCAGGCCATACTGCTCAGTCCCTATAGCGCATATGCCTATGCCGTGCGCGGATATGCCCGCGGCGAGCTGGGCGATCCCAACGGCGCCATCGAGGATGCCGACATGGCGATCGAGCTGGACTCCACCTACGCCTGGCCCTTCGTCATACGCGCCATCGCCTATGCCGACCTGGGTAACCTGCAGAAGGGAGTCGAGGACGCCACGGCGGCCATCCAGGTGAACCCGGAGTTTGCCTATGCCTATTTCATAAGGGGCCTGCTCTACCTGGACCTGAACCAGACGGACCAGGCCATCGCCGATCTGACCAAGGCCGTGGAGCTCGACCCCTCGTACGAGGAAGCCAAGCAGGTCCTGCGGGAGCTCGGCGTCCCCGGCTACTGAGAGCGTAAGGATGGGGTCAGCCCCGGACATGGGACAGAATCCGGTTATTCCGTCGCCAGTATCCTTTGCCGTTATCGCGAGCGCCAGCGAAGCGATCTCCTTGCGATAGGTTCATTTCGCCCGGGAGACTTTATCTCCGGGTAGGGGATTTCCGCATGCTACGTTCCTCACCGTAGCTTTCGTCTCAGTGTCCCATAGAAATCATTTCTTGGCCTCAACCCCAAACTCATGCTCCGCCGGCCGCATGTTACAGTTAGCCCTGGAGGTGAGGCGCATGAAAGAAGACGCCATGCAGGCCATGGAGAAGCTGGGAGAAGAGCTCCCGGGTTTGATGGAAGCCTTCACGGAGATGCACAACGAAGTCTTGTGCGACGGGGCTTTGAGCGTGAAGACCAAGCGGTTGATCATGGTGGGCGCCGCGGTCGCCATCAGGTGCGAGCCGTGCATCCGCGTGCATGTGAGGGGCGCGCGGGAGGCGGGCGCTACCCGCGAGGAGATCCTGGAGGCCGCCAGCGCGGGCATCCTTATGGGGGGAGGCCCCTCGGCCGCCTACACGGCCCTCTACCTCAAGGATGAACTGGACGCCACTACCTAGTTGATGAAAACCTCGGGGTCAGGCTCGGCTTGAGGCCCGACCCCAAGGCGGGATGACAAGGGGGGGCGGGTGGCCACCCCCCGGATTGTTATGTCTCAGGCATATGTTCAGGGCCGACCCCTATGCCTAGGGCGCGTAGCCTACGACATCGTGGCCGCCCGTCCACACCCCGTTGAAATTGAAGTACATGGGGCGCTCCACGATGATGGGCTGCGTGGACGCGATCTCGGCGGAGATGGACAGGTCCCTGCCGGCGTCCGTGTTCACCAGCACGGTATAGCGGGAGTTGGCCGGCACGGTATGGGGCTTGGCTATGGGCAGGGATCCCCCCTCCGGGTAGTAGATGATCTCTACAAGAGCATCATCGTTCCCGGTGTTCTGCAGGCACAGCCACTCCTCGAAGTTGCTCCCGGTGTAACCCTCGGCGAAGAACCAGCTGTTGGCCTCCCCGGTGGCCCCGATGACGCAATGTCCGCCTGTCCAGTTCCAGGCGCTTGTGCCCTGGTAGTTGAAGTACATGGGGCGCTCGGCCAGGAAGTCGGCGTCGGAGAACAGGTGCACGGAGACGTCCTTGATCTTCCCCACCTGATCGGGGACGAAAACGGTGAAGCGCCTGCCTCCTTCCACGACATAACTCTTGGGGATCGGATCGCCCTGCCCGGGGCCCAGCTGGTAAACGGCGTTTATAGTTATAGGGTCGGTGCCGGGGTTCTGCAGGGTGAGCCACTCCTCGAACTCGCTCCGCGTGGTCCCCTCGGCGAAGTAGTAGTCCCTGGCGAGGGTGGGCACACCCATCACGCAGTGGCCGCCGGTCCAGTTCCAGGCGTTGGTGCCCTGGTACGAGAAGTACATGGGCCGCTCCGCCACCACCGGTTGGCTGGACTCCAGCGCGAGCGAGGTCTGGTATGATTTGCCATCCAGGAGCTGGTTGGCCTTGAAGGAGCCGCGGGAGTGGGCGGGGACGGAGAAGCCCGTCACCTCCTTCTGGCCCTCCTCCTGGGTCTGGAAACGGAAGGTGAGGTCGGCGGGCTGGTCCCCGGGGTTGAGGACACAGATCCATTCGTCGAAGCCGGGCCCGGTGTAGCCCTCGGCGAAGTACCAGTCCAGGGAGGGGGAGGAGGCCCCCACCGTGTCGTGCCCCCCCGTCCACTGGCCGCCCCCGCCGGTGTAGTCGAAGTACATGGGGCGCTCGGCGATGAAGGGGTAGGCCGCCTCGCACTTAATGGACACCTCCCTGTCCGGCCCCACCTCCTGGTTCACGTTGATGGTCCTGCGGGAGAGGGCGGGGACGTCGTAGGTCCTCTCCAGGGATGTCCCGTCCTTGAAGAGGTAGGTCACATCCACCGAGATGGGAGCCTCCACCGGCTGTCCCAGGCAGAGGTATTCCTGGAAGCCCGCCCCGGTGTATCCCTCGGCGAAATACCACGTGGTGTGGGGGTCGTAGATGACGGATACGGTGTTGGATCCGTTGTTGGAGACGTAGATCTTGTCCGTCATGGGATTCACCCCGATGCCGCCGGGATTCGTGCCCACCGGGACGGTCGCCACCACGGCGGACGTCGGGCCGTTTATCACCTGAACGTTGCCGCCCCCCCAGTTGGTGAAATAGATGCGGTTGGTGTTGGGGTTGGCGTCGGCGGAATACATCTGGGTGCTCACGGTGATGGGGGAGCCCGTCACGGTGTCCGTGGAGCCGTCTATCACGTATACCTTATCGCTGTTCCAGTTCCCCACGTAGACGAGATTCGTCGCGGGATTTACGACGAGAGCCGAGGGGTCCGTTCCCACCGTGACGGTCTTGAGCAAGGTGTCCGTTGAGCCGTCTATCACAGACACCGCGTTGGTGCCCACCAGGGCCACGTAGATCTTGTTGGTCACGGGGTTCACGTCAATGTCCCAGGTAGCGGCGCCGGTGACCGCGGTCGTGAGCACGGTATCCGTGACCCCGCTTATCACCGTAACGTTGTTGGAGGCGACTGACCCCATGTAGAGCTTGTTGGTCACGGGGTTGATGGAGAAGGCGTACGGGTTGATGCCGGGCGTCGCGATGGGCGCTCCCGTCACGGTGTCCGTGGCGCCGTCGATCACCGATATGTTGCTGTCGCTCCAGTTTCCCACGTAGATCTTGTTGGTCACGGGGTTGGCCGCGATAGCCCCGGGCCCGTTGCCCACCCCGACGGTGGTCGCCACCGTGTCCGTGGCTCCGTTGATCACCGTTACGTCGTTGGCATCGCTGTTGGGTATGTAGATCTTGTTGGTCACCGGGTTTACGGCGACGTCCTCGGGGTTGCCGCCGACCGTGATGGTCTTGATCACGGTCTGCGCCACCGCCGCCCCGCCCGTTCCCATGAGGGTCATGGGAACCATCAGCAGGGTTGCCATCAACAACACCACGAACCTGTTTGCGAAAACGCGGTCGAGATACCGGCCTCTGGATCGCTCAGTCATGGCGCCCCCCTTTGCACTAGCGCTCTATCCCGTTTCGAGCTGGCTGTCACTACCCTACAAGTTGAATAATATATAAAAAATAAAAGTCGGGCACAAGTGCCAAAAAAGCCTGGGGTCACGTCCGGTTTGAGGCCTGACCACGGGTGTACATGTAACCCTGGGTGTGCCTGAAATCGCTGTTCTCCCCGGCACGTTCCAGGCCCGACCCCAAGTGTGCCCACAAAGGATGTCATTGCGAGCGGAGAGAGCGAAGCGAAAGTAGCGCGGCAACCTCCGAGCGCCCGGAGCACCCTGGGTGCATGCATGGATGACGACCGTGCACGTTCCAAGCCCGATGGTAGATCCCAAGTGCGCCTGGGGTGGGCAACGAGGGGGGCGGCCTCCCGCCCCTCTCGTCCTCGTTCCCCGCTCCCAGGCATAAGTCCAGGGCCGACCCCTATGCCTAGGGGGCGTAGCCCACCACGTCGTGGCCTCCCGCCCACCCCGGCCCGTAGCTGAAGTACATGGGCCGCTCTACGATCACCGGCTGGGTGGAGGTTATCTCGGCCGAGATGGCCAGGCCGGACCCGGCGTCCACGTTCACCGGCACGGTGAAGCGGGAGCGCGCCGCTACGTTGTGGGTCCTCACGATGGGCGCGCCCGACTCGGGATAGTAGGTGATGGCAACCCCCGCGTCGGTGGTCCCAGGGTTCTGGATGCACAGCCACTCCTCGAAGCCGGTCCCGGTATACCCCTCGGCCAGGAACCAGCTGGTGGAGGGCGCGTTGGCCCCGATGACGCAGTGCCCGCCCGTCCAGCCCCGGCTGGCCAGCCCCTGGTAGTCGAAGTACATGGGCCGCTCCGCCAGGAAGTAGTCGAAGGAGGCGAGGCGTACGGAGACGTCCTTCTCCGTTCCTATCTGCGAGGGGACGTACAGGGTCGTGCGGCTGTGGGAGCCAATGAGGTAGTCCCTCACCTCCGGAGCCCCCGACCCGAGGTTGTAGGTAGCCTGGACGTTGATCGCCGTGGCCCCCGGGTTCTGGATGGTGAGCCACTCCTCGAAGCCGGCCCGCGTGGTCCCCTCGGCGAAGTAGTACTCGCAGGAAAGCATGGACGACCCCATCACGCAATGGCCGCCGGTCCAGTTCCAGGCGTTGGTGCCCTGGTAGTTGAAGTACATGGGCCTCTCCGCCACCACGCAGCGGTCCGACTCCAGCGCGAGGGAGGTCTGGTAGGAGCCTCCCCCCAGCAGGTCGTTGGCCTTGAAGGTCTGGCGGGTATGGGGCCCCACGGCGAAGCCGGTCACCGTCTTCTCCCCCTCCTCCTGGGTCTGGAAGCGGAAGGTGAGGTTCGCGGGCTGGTCCCCGGGGTTGAGCACGCAGATCCACTCGTCGAAGCCCGCCCCGGTGTAGCCTTCCGCGAAGTACCAGGTGAGAGAAGGAGCGGACGCTCCCACCACGTCGTGCCCTCCCGTCCACTTCTCCTGGTAGTCGAAGTACATGGGACGCTCGGCGATGAAGGGGAAGGCGGCCTCGCACTTGATGGAGACCTCCTTATCGATTCCCACCACCGCGTTGACGTTCACCGTGAAGCGGGAGTTGCCGGGGACGTTGTAGGTCTGCTCCTGCGTGGTACCGTCCTTGAAGAGGTAGGTCACCTTCACCGCCAGGGGGGCGGCCACCGGCTGGCCCAGACACAGGTACTCCTGGAAGTTCGCCCCCGTGTATCCCTCCGCGAAGTAGAAGCAGTAGGGGGCGGCCAGCTCCTTGCGGAAGACCTGGGCGTTGGTGGTGTTCGGGATGACCAGGTTGGTGGAAACCGAGTAAAAGACCGCGTACCTGCCGTCTGGGGTCAAGGCGGGGAAGATGCTGGTGTTGTTCCCCTGCGTCCCCGCGGCGTCGGCGGAACACAGGTCTACGGCCGCGGTCGCCAGGTCCTTGCGGAAGACCTGCGTATTCGTAGTGGCCGGCGTGATCAGGTTGGTGGAGCTGGAATCGAAGAGCACGTAACGGCCGTCCGCAGAGATGGAAGAGAACGTGCTGTTATTATCCCCCGGATTTCCCGCCGCGTTCGCCGAGACGAGCAGGACAGCCCCGCTGGCCAGGTCCTTGCGGTAGATGTGCTGGCCCAGCACCGTGGGCACGAGGTTGGTGGATGTGGAGACGAAGGATACGTACCTGCCGTCGCAGTTGAGGCTGGGATATGCACTGGCGACGTCCCCCGGCACCCCCATGGGGTCCGCCGAGACCAGCCTTACCTCCCCGGTCGCCATGTCCTTGCGGAAGACCTGCTGCCCGGCGGTGATCGGGGCGACCAGGTTGGTGGCTTGTGAGGAGAAGGCCACGTACCTGCCGTCGCTGTTCAGGCAAGGCCACAAGCTGGTGTTGTTTCCCTGCGCTCCCGTCGCGTCCGCCGAGGCCAGCCTGACCTCGCCGGTGAGCATGTCCTTACGGAAGACCTGCTGGCCGGTGGTGGCCGGGGCCACCAGGTTGGTGGCGATGGAGGAGAAGGCCACGTACCTGCCGTCGCCCGACAAATCCATTTCGATGCTGGCGTTGTTCCCCTGTGCCCACGCCGCGTCCGAGGAGGCCAGCCTGACCTCGCCGGTGAGCATGTCCTTGCGGAAGACCTGCTGGCCGGTGGTGGCTGGGGCGACGAGGTTGGAGGATACGGAGAGGAAAGCCACGTACCTCCCGTCGCCGGAGATCGCCGTATAAGTGCTAATGTTGTTCCCCTGGTTCCCCACCACATCCGCGGAGGCCAGCATGACCTCCCCGGTGAGCAGGTCCTTGCGGTAGGCCTGCATGCCGGTCGCTCCCGGGACGAGGTTGGTGGCTTGCGAGATGAAGGCCACGTACCTCCCGTTCGAGGATACATCAGGCCACAGGCTGAAGTTGTTCCCCTCCGCCCCTGTCGCATCCGAGGAACACAGTGTCACGTCCCCCGGGGCCGCCCGTACGCCCTCCACCGCCAGCGGCAGCAGGAGCAGCGCAACGATTAGCGATAGTGCCAGCTTGAGAAGGGTCATCCGGCCCCTGCCGCGACCCCGGCCGCTTTTTCCGCCCTTCACTTTCATCCCTATCACCTCCCGGCCGGTGCGATCCCGGCCCTCCAGCCCAGCGTTTGATACTGTCAAGGCATGGATTTAAAACAGTATTCAATGATATCCCCTTATAACCTTCTATATATTCGTGCAATACAAGTCTTCCCCAGATCGTCTTACCCCTAACCCCCCCAGCCTCGGGGTCAGGACTGATTCGAGGATTGGGGGCTTTGTAGGGTCATCCCCGGAACGCACCCGCGTCGAGAACGTCATCGCGACCATCCCCGTAACGTCGCGTGCGAAGTGACCCTCTCAGGAGAACGATCGAGTGCCGGCACTGTCGTGGTCTCCTTGTCGGATCGGCGCTTGGGGATGCCATAATGGGTTTCTTTTACGGAAAAAGGACATATAATCTATGCACAACGACCTGGCTCATCGAACCGGGATGGCAAGTCATGGGATTCTTTCTTGAACAGGGGGTGGCGGCATGAAAGCCGGGAATGCACATCGAGGACACAATAGCATCAGGACAGCTCTCTGCACTGCGGCGGTTGTCTTTATAGCGCTTCTTCTACTGCCCATGGTAGTCGAAGGGGTCCGGGCAGCCCCGGGCGATGTGGTTCTATGTTCAAGCAACGCTTCTGAAGTCCAAAGCAATGCCGATTGTTACAGCTCATCCATAACGCCCGACGGCAGGTATGCGGTCTTTGCCTCGCCGTCGACAAATCTTCTTACCGGATTGACGGGCATACAGCAGATCTTCCGCAAAGATCTCCAGACCGGAGACGTAAAGCTGGTATCCTGCAATTCGTCCGCCGTCCAGGGGAACAACGGCAGCTTTCAGCCCTCGATCACACCAGACGGTAGATACGTGTCTTTCTCTTCAGCCGCTACAAACCTGATAACGGGGGGGACGAGTAACAGCCAGGTATTCAGAAAGGATCTCCAGACGGGAGAAGTATTGTTGTGCTCGGCCAACGGCTCCGGCAATCAGGGAAATGCCATTAGCCAGCGCCCTTCAATATCCGACAGCGGAAGGTACGTGGTCTTCGAATCCTCCGCCACCAACCTGGTCACCCCGGCCACCACCAGCCAGCAGGTCTTCCGTAAGGACCTGCAGACGGCAGAGGTTAAAATATGCTCAGCCAGCTCATCTGGTATCCAGGGGAACGACAAAAGCGCGCTGCCAAGAATCACCAGCGACGGGCGCTACGTAGCCTTCGAGTCCGATGCCACCAACCTGGTCCCCGGGGGAACGAGTGGAAAACAGGTTTTCCGCAAGGACCTCCAGACGGAAGAAGCAATAACGTGTTCAAGCAGCTCCATGGGTGTCATGGGTAACAGCGACAGCGGAACGCCCTGCATGTCTCCCGACGGCAGGTATGTGGCCTTCGATTCTCTTGCCACCGACCTAGTCACCCCCGCTACCACGAACCAGCAGATCTTCCGCAAGGACCTCCAGACGGGCAAAGTCATGCTCTGCTCTGCCGACCCGTCCGGCTATCAGGGAGAAGGCTATAGTTATGGTGCCGCGTTGTCCCCAGACGGCAGGTACGCCGCCTTCGTCTCGCAGGCCGAAAACCTGGTGCCGGGAGTGAGCGGTTGGCAGATCTTCCGCAAGGACCTCCAGACCTGGAAAGTAATGCTCGTCACCAGCAACGCCTCCGGTGTCCAGGCGAACGATAACAGTCTCAACCCATCCATAGTCTCGGATGGCAGATACGTAGCCTTTGGATCCGATGCCACCAACCTGGTCGCTGGGGGAACCGCCGGCCGGCAGATCTTCCGCAAGGAACTGGTGGTGCCATACGAGTTCTACTTTGCTGAAGGCTACACCGGGTCTGGCTTCCAGGAGTACCTCTGCCTGGGCAACCCCAGCGATACCGGCACCTTCGCCACCATCACCTACATGTTTCCGGATGGGTCAATACAGGAGCAGGAAGTGGAGCTGGGGGCTGACTCCCGCACCACGGTGAACGTCAACGGCTTCGTCGGAGCGGATAGGGAAGTATCCGCCAAGGTGGGATGCGATATGCACATAGTGGCCGAACGTCCCATGTACTTCGATTATCAGGGTAAATGGACGGGGGGACACGACGTAGTAGGGGTATCTTCTCCGTCCGATACATGGTACTTCGCCGAGGGTTACACCGGCTCCGGCTTCGACGAATGGGTCTGCGTGCTCAACCCCGGGGATGCCGCTGCCGACCTCACCTTCCGCTTCCAGACCCAGGAGGAGGGGGAGAAGACGGTGACCGGCTTCGGTGTCCCCGCCCACTCCCGCGCGAGTTTCAAGGCCAACGACCTGCTGGGGGGTATGTCCTACCAGACTTCCCTCGCCCTGGAGTCCTCCCAGCCGGTAGTGGCCGAGCGGCCCATGTACTTCTCCTACTCTGGCACCGGGGGATGGGCATGGACGGGGGGCCACTGCGTTATGGGGGTCCCGGACCTGTCAACAGGCTATTACTTCGCGGAGGGGACCACGCGTTTGGGTGCCCAGGAAGGCTTCGAAGAGTGGCTGACCATGCAGAACCCGGGCCCCGATGAAATAACCATCGAGGCTTTCTACATGCTGGGTACCGGGGAGACGGTGAAGAAGGAATACCTCGTGCCCGCGGCCAAGCGCTCCACCGTTCGCGTAGCCCAGGAGGTGCCGCTGGACCAGGATGTTTCCGTATTCCTATCCTCTGCCTCCCCTTTCCTGGCCGAGAGGCCCATGTACTTCAACTACCAGGGCATGGGGGCATGGGGATGGACGGGAGGGCATTGCGTTATCGGTGCCGACGAGAGCGCTCAGGACTGGTTCTTCGCCGAGGGTTACACGGGAACCGGCTTCGAGGAGTGGCTGTGCATCCAGAACCCCGGCGCCGCAGACGCCGCGATCACCGTCACCTACTACCCCGAGGGGGGAGCAGCACCGATCGTTCGGGAGCATCAAATCGCGGCCAACTCTCGCTTCACTATCCCGGTAAACGTGGACGCCGGCGCGGATCTGGCCATCTCCGCCGACGTTACATCGAACCAGCCCATCATCTGCGAGAGGCCCATGTACTTCAACTACGGCGGAGCCTGGACGGGGGGCCACGACGTGGTGGGCTACACCCCTTAGGCACACTTGGATTCACCTTTAATGATCCAAGTCATGCCTTTACTCGTACCAGGAGGGCGCATCTATCCCCGTGCCTACGTCTACGCCCTCCCAGCCGCCCGGCCCCTTTTTCATGATCACCAGGGGGCTGTCCACTTCCTCGTTGGTGCACACGGCTACCCCCACCGCCTCGTCGCCGTTGATCTTCAGGTTGACGATCTCGAACTCCAGCCCGGGCATGGCATTCTCCTTCACGAAGGCGAGCATGGCGGCCTCCACGGCTGCGGTCTCATCCCCTCCGCCATCCGTTTCCTCCTCCGCGCCGCCCATCCACTCCCAGTCGGGCTCTTCGCCACTGAAGGGCACGGGGCTCCAGGCGGGGTAGCTTCCCTCGCCTGCCTGGATGACCTCCGGGTTGCCTCCCACGCCGGTCGGCGCCACCGAGATGGAGTAGCTGAGGGGCCCGCCGGTGCCGTCGTTGAGTGACAGGTGGTAGGCGATCCATGCCCCGTCGGGGGAGAAGGAAGGGGAACCCACCTTGCTCTGGGGCCCCACGAATTCGATGGCGTAGTCCACGGCGCCCTCCAGGTCGGCATAGTAGAGGGCCGTGTCCGGCTCGTCGGAACAGACCGCCGCCAGGTGCTTGCCGTCGGGGGAGAAGACGGCCGCGTAGATATAACCCCGGTAGGCGCCTTGGGAGGTAACCTCGATCTTCTGGATGTCCCCGCTGCCCAGGTCCTGGATCACCAGGTCGCCGGGGTCGATGTCCTCCCAGTGCAGGCCGCCGTAGGCGTCCCTCCACTCCTCCGGCTGCCGGACGTAGGCGAGCTTCCTGCCGTCGGGGCTCAGGGAGGGGTTCTGGGCTTTGTCCGCGATGACCTTTATGCCGGGGCCGGAGAGGTCGAACTCGATCACGCGTGGGTACAGCCAGTCGGGGGTTATCCTCGCCGCGGTGGCGTAGAGGGTGTCCTCGTCCGCCCAGGCCATGGAGCCGAACCAGGGCTGCACGTCCGCCGCGGTCCAGGCGCCGGAATAGTCTTCGTTGGTCCAGGAGACGTCGGTCATCTTGCCGCTCTCCACGTCGATGATGACCAGCTGCGGCATGGAGTCGCTCACCACCATGGTGGCCGAGAGTTTGCTCGCGTCGGGAGAGAAGGCCAGGTTGGCGTAGGCGGCATCCTGGGTGGTGAGCCGGCGCACATCCTGCGTGTCAGGGTCGGCGAGGTAGATTTGGCCGCCGCGCACGAAGGCGATCCCCGCGAAGCCCTCCGCATGCGTGCCGTCCTGGCCGTTCCCGCCGTTGCCATCCTGTCCGTCACCCCACAAGGAGCTCTTTCCCTTCCCGCATCCCCCCAGGAACGCGGCAGCGCTGAGCGCCAACATGGATATTATTACCAGACCAATCAGAAGAAGAGATACGCGGTTGTTCCTCAACCCGAACACCCCCCTCTACCGGACGCCTAAAAGAACCGCACTAATAATATTCCAGCGGGGGGGTTCCCACAATACGACGGCCGTCTATCGGGCATAGGGGTCGGCCCTGGACTTATGCCTGGACCGTACGCCATGCATCCATACATGGAGATAGTAGATAGTATCTCGCTCCAATTCTTCCGTTCCTCGCGACCTTCCCAGGCACAAGTCCAGGGCCGACCCCTATGCCTTTACGACCCCTATGCCCGAGCCTAGCCGCCCAGGTTGAGCTGCAGGTCGCGGATGGTGGCCTCGGCCTGCTCCTCGATGCCCTCGAGCAGCTCCTGTACGCTGATGATGCTGTCGATCCTGCCCGAGGCCTCGCCACCGAAGTAGATGGACCAATCGGGATCCCCGCCCTCGATGGAGAGGGCGATGCCCTTGGTCTCCAGCAGCACGCCCTCGTTGTAGCCGGACTCGAAGCCGCCCACGAGAAGCTCGTGCAGCTTCACCGACACCTCGTTCTTCAGGTAGCGCGCGGGGCCGAAGATGGATATTCCTACCAGGGAGTCCATCTCCGACGATTCCACCACCTTGTTCTTCCACAGGTCGTGGAAATCGCTCTCCTTGGTGGCGATGAAGCGGGTCCCCATCTGTATGCCGATGGCCCCCAGGGAGAGTCCGGCTACCAGGCTGGCGCCGTCGGCGAAGCCTCCAGCTCCCACCACGGGGACGTTCACCGCCTTGATCACCGCGGGGAGGAGCACCATGGTGTGGATGGGCTCGAAGGCCACGTGGCCGCCGCCCTCGCGCCCCGAGGCGATGATCACGTCCGCGCCCGCCTTCTCGCCCTTGATGGCGTGGTAGACGGAGGGTGCGACGTGGAACCAGTAGCATCCCGTCTCCTTGATGGCGTCGGTCCAGGGGGTGGGGTTGCCGGCCGAGGTGATGATCACCTTGAGGCGGTCCGCGATATCCGGGTCCTCCTTGCGGGCATCCCCCGTCGCCTTGATGAGTCCTTCGATCTGTTCCTTGAACTCGATGGCCAGGGGGATGTTGCAGCCGAACACGCCCTTCTTCTCGGCCGTGGCCTCACCCACGCCGGATATGATGGAGCGCAGGAACTCGTAGGGTGTCTGGGGCCCGCCCTCCTCGGGCTTGGTCCAGAGGTAACCGATGCCCACGGTGCTGATTATGCCCAGGGCGCCCGCGTTGGCCGACGCGATGCACAGCTTGTCGGTATTCCAGGGGCCCATGCCGGCCTGGATGACGGGATACCTGGTTCCCAGCATATCGGTGAGTTTGGTCTGGATCATCTCTATCCCCTTTCTGACGCGTGATGCAGAGATCGCTATTCAGCCGCATTATATGATAACACGGCATCCCGGCTCCATCGATCCTTACGATCCTAAAGCAGGTCCAAGGTGCCCCTTATCACCAGGTAGGTACCCAGCACCAACAGGATGGACAGCACGAGCGCCCGCTGGTGGCGTGTCAACCAGCCGCGCATGGATTCCAGGATGGGGGATGACTTCTCCGGCGAGGTGATGTAGATGATCAAGGGGGCGAGCACGGCCAGGTTGGCGATGATGATGAACAACACGAGACCCAGGACATCGCCGGTGGCGCCCATGTTCGCGTGCAGGATCGTGGCGGCGGCAGCCAGGGTGAGGAAGAGGCAGCGGGGGCTGATAATGCTGAGCGCGAAACCCAGGCCAGCGGCGGCAGGCAGCGAGAGCCGCTCCATGGAGCCCAGGCGCCGCCGCAGCCAACCCCTGTCCTCGCTATCGGATTTGCTCAACGCGAACAGCAGTGCGAATAACAGGAGCAAGGCCCCGATAGCCACCTTTACGGCCGCGCTTACATGGGAGGACGTGCTCTCGGGCGAGAAGTCCAGGTTGTGGAAGAAGGCGAGCACCGAGAACAGGACGATGAAAACGCCCGCTACTCTTCCCGCGACGAAGACCGCGGGAGTGGAGACCCCGCGGCGCTGCAGGATCAGGAAGATGACCAGCGTAATGGAGAACGGGCTTATCATCACGCCCAGCCCCAGCAGTAATATCTCGCCCAGCATCTTCGCCAAGAGCGCCTCCTCTACAGATTGGGAGTGGTTAGACAATCATATAACGGCTCGGCGATACGATCAGCAAAACACCCGCTAGACACTGGCGGGGGAATGCGGCGCGGAATGGCGGGGGAATCTCTTCCTGTCGACGACGGTCACGTCCAGGCCCGCCTGGGCCAGGAAGCGTGCCGCGACGCTGCCTGCCGGCCCTGCCCCAACGATGAGCACGTCCCAATATGTCTTGACCATATCGGGGAATCGACTCCTCATCGCCGAACGACTCCTTCATCTTATACCGGGAGAGGCTCCAGTTTCCCGTCGGTATCGTATTCCGGCCTGATGGTGAAGACCACCCAGCCGTAGCCGAAGCGGTGGGCTTCGTAGCGCGGGTCGCGATAGAGCCTGGCTATCTCCCATAGCAGGGTGCGGTTGGTCAGGGGATAGCAGTCCAGGAACTTGTTGAGGATGACGTATTCCGCCCCGTAGGTGTTGCCGTCGTATTGAAATATGAGCTCCCGCTGGGACATGTGCGGAACCACCGGGTCCTGGGCGCATACCGAGGCGTCGGGGGGGATCATGGATATGATATCGTAACCCGTCTGCTCCATCTGCGGATCCAGCATGTAAAAATATGGGTTGAAGAGGGTCTTCGCCGAGCGGGCGAGGGTGAACGGAACGTTGACGAGCAGGATGAGCGCGCACAGCGCCAGGACGAACTTGCGGTAGTCTATCTGCCTGCCGCGCCTGGCAAGCCAGCGGTGCAGGCGCGGGATGGCGTCTATGAGGGCGAAGATGAAGATGGGCGCGAAGATGGCGTTGTAGTGGCGCAGTATCTCCCAGTGGGGGTAGTAGTTGGAGAGCAGGCGCTCCAGGAGCGCGGGTATGGCCACGATGGAGAATCCCCCGATAATCGGCAGGAAGAGGAAGGGCAAAAGGATGAAGAGGAGCAGCTTGGCCTTGTGGTAGGGCACGAAGAACTGCTTTACCCCGTCCCAGGGGTGGGTGACGAGGTATTTAATCACTTCCCCCCAGTTGTCTCCCATGTGGGAGTAGTACTTGAAGTAGAAGTAGTTGCCGCTTGCGGCGAGGGGGGGCATTATCGTCTTGGTCACGGCGTAGAACCACCCCACCGAGATGACGCATGTAGCCGAGCCCACGAACCACTTGCGGCGGAAGATGATCACGTACAGGCCCAGGAAGAAGACGAGCAGGGCCGTGGTCTCCTTCACCCATAGCAGCAGGGGCAGGGTGAGCAGGTAGCCCACCCAGTTATCCCGGTCGATAAAGAAATAGGACAGGGCCAGCACCGGGCCCAGGAAGGCCTCGGTGTGGAAATCGAAGAAGATGAGCTCCATGGTCCCCCAGAAGATGAGGTAGGTGAGGGCCAGGCACATGGCGCAGGAGCCGCTCTTGAAGTTGCGCCGCACTACGTAGTAGACGGGGAGGGCGCCGAGGGCCACGATGACCGCCTGGTAGATGAGGAGCATGCGCGCGTCCGACCATATCCAGTAGGCCGGCACCACCAGGAAGAAGATGGGGTGGAAATGGTCTCCCCACAGGGAGGGCACCATGCGCACGGTGTTGAACCCGAACTCGCCGCGCGAGAGCTGCCACACGTGCTGATCGAATATGCCCAGGTCCCAGCCGTGGGACTGGAAGTTCATGTGCTTGAGCAGCGATATCGCGCAGTAGAGGAGGATGAAGAAGAGGACCACGAGGTAGATACCGTAGCGGCTCATCCAGGCGAAGAAGCGGGGGTGCCTCTCGCCGTAAGCTCTGAAACGTTCCCAGAACGCGTTGAACAGCCTCATTTCCTCCCACTCAGCAACTAAAACCCGGGGCGAGATCGCCGCTCCGCCTCGCCCCCGCGATGTGCCTGGAACGTGCCCGAGCCATATGCCCTGTTGCGGCAGGCAGGGGCTTGCTCCGGCACTTCGAGCATCGCGAGACCGCCTAACATTTCTTCCACGTCCGCGGCGCCAGCCCTTTAGACGCAGCTCGAGGCGGTATTTGTACCGTTTTTCCGCGGCACTTTCCGTCGCACGGCATCCGCTGTCGATGGATTCTGCATCAAACAGGGATTTTTCCAGAGAAAAGGGACCACGTCAACCTGGGGTGCGGCGCGGCGGCCACGCGCGCGTCATACCGGGGTGGATGCGGTAAAACATACACCGCCGGGTATATGCTCATTATATAATGCTGGTTGGAGATATGATTAGAAGGAGGGCCAGGCACGGACCCCTGCGTTTCCATCGTGGCGAGGTAGGCCAATGCTCACTGGGCTCAAGAACCCGTCGACTCGCGGCCTGTTGAAAGCGGCGCTCATGATCGTGCTGGTGAGCGGCAGCGTATTCCTGACCGTCTGGTTCCATTACGTTCAGAAGACGGAAGTCATCTTCCAGAGCATCTTCTACATACCGATCATCCTGGGTTGCCTGTGGTACGACCGCGCGGGAATAATCCTCGCTCTCTTCTTCGTTCTGCTGGTCATTATCTTTACCTTCATCAGCCCCGCCGAGACTCCGGTGTGGGAAAACGCCGTGCGTGGCTCGGCCTATATCCTGACGGCGGTGGTGGTGGCCGAATTGAGCGCCAGGCGCAAGGCGCTCATCGCGAACCTGGAGGTGAAGGTGGAGGAACGCACGGCGGAGTTGAAGGAGAGCAACAAGGAGCTGGACGGTTTCGCGTCGGCGGTCTCTCACGACCTCGTCGGACCCCTCGCCACCCTGCACGGCTTTGCCGAGATAGCGAAGGACGCGGCTGCTTCGGGCAAGAGCGATCTGGAGATGGAGAGCCTGGACACGATCGACAGGCTGAGCCTGCGGGTGATCCATACCGTGGAAGGCCTGCTGGAGCACGCCCGGATCCGCAAGGGCGGCGGGACGCTGCCGATCGTAGACACGGGAGCGGTGGTACGCGATGTGATCGCCGATCTGCGCGGACCGTTGCGCGGCAGGGATATCGAGGTAGAGATAGACGATGACCTCCCCGGAGTACAGGTGGAGATGGTGAAACTGAAACAGGTCTTCACCAACCTCATCGGGAATGCCGTAAAGCATGCGGCATCCCACAAGCCATTGCTGGTGGAGGTAGGCGGGTACGCGAAGAGCGACATGGTGACGCTATACGTGCGGGACGACGGCCCCGGTATCGATGCCGGACAACAGGAGAAGGTATTCAGGGAATTCACGCGGCTGGGCACGGACGAGGGGACACCGGGCCTCGGCCTCGGCCTGGCTATCGTCAGGCGTGCCGTGGAGGGGTGGGGCGGCCGGGTGTGGCTGGAGTCCGCTCCCGGCGAGGGGGCGACCTTCTACTTCACCGCGCCCGCGAAATACTGATGGGGTCAGGCCCGGACATGGGACAAACCTAAATAGATTTCATTACGAGCGCAGCGATGCGGTAACGGTCCATGTCATTGCGATGAGCCGTCTTCGGTATGGTTGACGTCATTGCGAGGAGCGCAGCGACGAAGCAATCTCCTCCGGACGCCGATCATGGTCAGGATGAGATCGCTTCGCTGCCGCTCGCGATGACGTTCCAGCCATGGATAATGTCCAATGTCCGGGACTGACCCCATTGTCCTATGATCCTGCGGGGACGCTAAGGTAGACGGCCCGCTCCACCACCACCGGTTTGTTCGATTTTACCGTAGTGGATACGTCGTAGGTCGTCACGGCGTCGTTTACCCTCACGGTGATCCTGCTCCCGGGGGCCAGGGTGAAGGAAGGCCCCTCGAGGGTAGCGAAGCCGGTCATGTAGGTCATGGTGAAGTAAGCTTCCTCGCTGCCCGGGTTCTGCACCAGCACGAAGGTCTCGAAACCCCCCTCCGAGGCGCCCTCCGCCAGGTACCAGTCAGTGGCGGGGGCGGTGACCCCCACGGAGTCGTGGGCCCAGTTCCTGCCGTCCCCGTACATGGAGCGCTCGCAGACCACGCTGCCCGCCGTCGCCTTCACC
>QZKE01000060.1 GCA_003598015.1 Actinomycetota bacterium
CCGCGGCACCCTGCCCTTTACCCTCCTGTACTCCAGTTTTCCCCCCAGTCTTGCTTTCAGTTTCATCACTCTCTTCACCCCCCGATTCGTCTGCCGCCTGCGCTACCCCGCCTGAGTCCATCCAGGCGGGGAGACAACCAGGTGTGTACGCCAGCCGGTCTCTGTATCCCCCCTCTCCCGTGTTCCCGACGACCTGATAGGGGGCAAGCATAACAAGGGGACCTTACAGAAACCTTACAACCGGCGCTTGCAGGACGAGGGGAAGGGTACTGGAGGGGAATAGAAATCCCGATGTACCATCATGATGAATTCCGCCGTGGTAAGGCGCCGCATGTCCGGGTCGAGGGAGAGACCATGGGAACGCGTCGCTTCTGTCAAGAGCCTGAATTGATGCGCTGGAGGCCGGCGTCGCCACGGTTATGGTAACCATCAGGCTGGCCGGCGTTGCTGAGGTGTATGTAAAGGTCGCATGTACGCGGATCCGGTTCCACGTTCAGCTCCTGGTGCAGGCTCTCTTTGAGGGAATCGAAACACCCTTGGATCTTCCCCCTGAGGCCTGCCTGGTGATACGCCTTCATGAGGGCGCGGCAGATCCACTCCTGGAAAGGATCCCTTGCAAAGGCTTCTTCGAGGCATGATATCGCCTCACCCAGATTGCCCTGTTTCAGGAGGAGAGCGGATAGTCTTTTGTGCAGAAGCAGCAACCTGCCCTCGATGAGGCTCCTCCTGGAAATGGCCCAATCCGTGTAAGGTTCGTTCTCGAGATAGTCGCCTTTGAAGATCGTCCTCGCTTTCCTGAAGAGGGCGAGAGCCTCGACGTCGTTCCCGCTGGCCAGTTGCGCCTCCCCCGACTGGCAGCTGCTTTCAAAGGCAGCGACGTCGCTCCCCGCGATCAGGGAAGGTTCCAGCCAGATCATGCCGTCATGATGGTGGATGTATTGCGACCTGCTGTTGCGTTCCTTATAAGGCTCCAAGGTCATGCAAAGGGAGCTCAAGTTGGTATATATATTCCTCTTTGCGGACACTTCTTCTATACCCGGCCAGAACGCCTCCATGATCGTCTCGTGGGAGACCCGGCGGGGAAAGGAGTGGGCAAGGAAGCAGATCAACTTCCATGCCTGGGCTCTCCGGAAGCTCTCTCGGCTCACCTCTCTACCGCCCTGATAGATGCGAAAGCCGCCTAACATGTGGAAAAATAGGGGGTTGGCCGGGGGGGCTTTGAGCTGTGAGAGGATATTTGTGGCAGTCTCTTTGAACTTGTTGTCAGCGACCTGGAGAGCATAGTCGAAGGCTTTGATCGCCACGTCCTTTGGAAGCAGGATTGTCTCCACGCCATCGCCCCCCCGAAGGCCAATCCCCAGCGTGCAATCTTGAATTGTTGAACATTTATCCTTCCTTGCGTATAATAACGAGACAATTTAACCGTGTCAATATATTTATTGTCAATCATATTCATCTAACCGATATATGTACTAGATATTCCTATATCGTTGCTTCTAAACTAGCTATTGCAGAATAAGCGATAACGCTATAACATTTAACTAACTGGTTAATTTAATGTTTATATTGGCGAAGGAGCAGATCATGGGCAGGGGTTGGACGAAGCCGGGTCAGGACGTCAGGAGAGCGCAGCTTCTCGAGGCGGCCATCGAGGTCTTCGGCAAGAAGGGGTTCTACGGCGCTACTACGGCCGAGATAGCTCAGGTCGCGGGCCTGTCCTCCCGTATGGTGTTCTTCTATTTCAACTCCAAGAAGGAGCTCTACCGGGAGGCGCTCCAGGCATGCACCAGGGATCTCATGGAGGCCATCACCCGGGGCATGCCTCCCCCGGACGATATAAGGACCTTCTTCAAGATGACCACCCGCAACTTCATCGTCTTCCTGAAGGAGAACTCGCTCGAGGTGAAGCTGCTGCTCCAGAGCCTCGACGCCCTGGAGGACCCCGACATCAGGGGAGATATGACCAAGATCATGGAGGACTACCACCTCTATATATTTTCTTTCCTGGAGGCGGCGCGGGAGCGGGGGACGATACATGAGGACGTGATCATCGAGACCGCCACCCTCTTCATCCTGGGGCTGGTCTACGTCATCTCCTATGCGGAGTTTTTAGACCTTCCCTGGTTCGGGAAGGAGGACGAGTACACCTTCACCATCGGGGACTATTTCATAGATGCCATCATGATGCATAAAGCATAAGAGGCAGCGAGCCTCGGGCAAGCCGGCTCGCGCCTGCAGGTCTATGCGGATCCTTCCCCCGCCTCCGCGCGCGCCAGCAGCAGCTCGCGCATCTCCAGCAGGCTGTCCAGGCAACACCTGCGGAACTTCCTGCCGCTCCCGCAGGGGCAGGGCTCGTCCCGCCCCGTGCGCAGCTTCGCCTCCACCTCGGCGAGGAGCGGCAGGTTGTCCAGCATGGCCTTCTTCAGGGCCTCCTCCCTCGCCAGGGTCAGGGTGCGGCGCCGGGCCGCGACCTCCGGGGGAGGGTAGAGCTTGCACAGGTCGCCGGCGTCTTCTTCCAGGATGTTGCCCACGAGGGTGCCGGCCTTGGTGGGGCCGCGCTTCTTTAAGTATTGCCGGGTGAGGTAGACGGTGCGCGTGTCGAGAAACGGCTTGTGCCGCTCCAGCGCGGATTCGACTGCCCGGTAGGCCTCCTCGCGTGACGATGACAGGACGGCGCTGACCAGAAAGGCGAACATGTCCCCGTAGAACTCGTCCTCAGGCTCCAGCTCCTGCAGTTCCTCCACGAGGAACTGCAGGTTCCCGGGAGTATCCCGCAGCAGCCCCAGTATCTCGATGGCTCCCAGCCTCGCCTCCCCGTAACCGGGGTTGATCACCAGTTTGCGCAGCTCCCTGGAGACCTGTTCCGGATAGGCCGAGCCCAGCTTGGTGAGGGCAAGCACCGTCTCGTGCAGGGGCACGCTTATGCACGTGTTGAGCGCCTCCACCAGGACGGGGAGCGCATCCAGGGGTTTGAGGTGTCCCACGATGCGCAGCAAAAAGACGAAGCCGGCCGGGATCTCGCCGGGGCTCATCTCCCGCAGCAGTTCCCCGAGCATGGCGATTATCAGCGGCATTACCGCATCGCCGCGCCGCAGGGTCAGCTCGAGCACGCCGGTGTCGAGGCGGTCCTCGCTCACCAGGATATCCTCCACCAGGAAATGGTTGACGAGGTGGTCGCCGCCGCCGTCCAGGTAGGTGAACACCGAGAAGGGATCCTCCTCGGCCCGCTCTATCGCGGAGAGCCTTCGCGTGAATACGTCGTCGAGCCCCGCCAGGAAGTCCTCGCCGCTGATCTCCTCCCGGCGGTCGGCCTTGGTCTTGGTCAGCGCCGTGTAGCCGTCTCCCTCCAGCTCATCGCCGCGCTGCAGCGCATAGTCCATGCACAGATGGAAGAAAAAGGGATGGTTGGGGTGGAGGTCCGCCTGCCGCCGCGCCACCATCTCCGCCTTGTTCAGGGAGATCTCCCCCGCCGCGTACTTGCTTACGGCCCGGGCGGCGGCGCCCAGGGAATCCAGCAGGGAGGACGGGAGCGCCGCCTCCACCTCGTGCGTGTATTCCGCGAGTGACGCCTCTCCCGACCTCACGTCGCCGAGTATCTCGGAGAAGCGGTCCCCGTCCTTTTTGCCCTTTTCTTCCTGCCCCACTGCCGTCTCCCCTGCCTCCGGCCGCCCCGGGCTGCCCGCCGCACTCATTTCCAGCATAAAGGATATGCGTCGCGCTAAAAAGAGGTGCCGGCCTGGCACTTAGACGCCATACTCCTCCTTGAGGAACTCCACCCAGGGCTTGAAGGAGTCTATCTCCTCGGGGGTCATCTCGTCCAGGAATATGGTGTCTATGGAGGCGACCAGGTCCACCAGCCGTACGGCGGCCTTGTTGTAGCGCACGATGGTGGGCAGGTGTCCCTTGAGCTTGATCTTCCCCTGCATCAGGCCCTTGACCACGTCCAGTTCCCTGGTCATGACCTGCTTCCAGCGGTCGTAGGCGGCGGTGAGCACGAAATCGCCGGCCTCGCCGGCCTCGCGCGGCACCAGGCGCACCGCCCGGCAGTCGCCGTGCCACAGGTCGATGAGCAGGTACATGTCTTCGTCCAGCCCCGCCGCGGGCTCGGCCGTGATGTGGATGACCACCGATCCCTCCCACCCCTGGGCGAGCATCTTGTATTCCGTGTCGCCGCGGATGAGCGACTCGTAGGTGGCGATCCAGGCGGGTGTCCCCATGATATAGGGTGCCCTCTCCGCATACAGGAGGTCCTCCATCAAAGTGGCGAAAGTCTCCTCCCATTCCTTCGTTCCGTAGGTGTACGGCATCTTCCCCTCCTCGACGCGAGTCCATGCCCCGCATGGACCTCTTTCCCGGTTGACATTCCCAGCGGCAAAATATTAACACCGCGGCAGGAAGCGTGATGACAGTGGCGCCCGCGCCCCGCCCGCCGCGCTTGTATCCTCCACGGCAGCGTTACGGTATGACCGGGAGGGCATGCGGGGGGTTATCTCGCTCTTGCTGCATCTACCTGCGAGTTTATGCAAAAGGCGCGCCTCGCTCGCAGCGATATCAAGCTGTGCGGCGCACGTTCCCCGGCACAGCCGGGCCCCCCGCCTTCCTGACACCCATTTTCGAACAAGCATTGTCTATCTGTTCGAAACGGGTTTCTTGGGGCACGCATGGGGACGGCCTGGACCGCTTTTGTCAACCCCGCGAATGCGAGGATATAATGGACCCGCAGCGGGGAGGGAGCTGTCTGCACAGGTGTTTGCTTGCCGGCCGGCAAAAGGGGGGATCGTGGTGCGACGTTTTCTGGAGATCATCGCTGTTTCAAGCCTGGCCTTCCTCATCCTGCTCGCGGGATGCTACCAGCCCGGGGGGCCGGTTCCGGAGGGGGCGCATGCTCCCGCGGTCCGTGATTACACCCAGGAGGAAGTGGACGCGGCCGTGGTCATGGAGGAGCGGGTGATAAGCGCGCCGCTGCCCGAGGAGTGGGGCGCCCCCGAGACGTGCGACGAGATACGCTTCCTCCGTTTCCGGCCTGCGGACGGCGCTACCCTCGATCCCGCGGACCCGCTGGGGGTCAACGCGGAGGCCACCGACGCCATGCTGGTGATGCTGCCCGGCATCCTCGAGGGGGCCAACGGCTTCGAGTACCTGGGCCGGCAGATGGTATACGCGGCCAAGACCCAGGACGGCGTGGACCTCGAGATCTGGGCGGTGGAGCGCAGGAACAACCGGCTGGAAGACCTGTCGGCCGCCAATCATATAGAGGACGAACTCGCCGCGGGCAACATCACCGTCGCGGAAGCCGCGCATATGGCCGTCGACTATTACTACCTGGGGCAGGAATTGAACGGCCGCACCTTCGACGGGTGGCTCAAGGACGCGGACGTCCCCTATCTCTCCGAGTTCGGCCTGCAGCTGGATACCGAGGACGTCTTCACGGTCATCCAGACCATGGTGCCGGACGCGGCGGTGCGCAGGGAGAAGGTCTTCGTGGGGGGCCATTCCCTGGGCGGCATCATGACCTCCATGTTCGCGGGATGGGATCTCGACGGCGATCCGGCCACCCTGGAGGATGCCGGCTTCAACAACTGCGCCGGCCTCTTCGGGTTCGACACCATCGTGTCGCCCTTGAGCGAGGTAATCGAGCCCTTTCTCGCCCTGCTCCCCGAGAGCGTCTACGACCTGGTCTCGGGTATGACCGAGGGTACCTACGCGGGGATGCTCGAGGGGTTGCGAGGCGACCCCGACTCCAACCGCATCCTCCCCTTCCCCATGATCGACGCCGAGGTCATGTCCCTCCTCGAGGCCCTGGGCATGCTGGCCGACTACGCTCCGGATTCCGAGTGCACCATCATCCGCGAGGTGCCCTACTCCGATTCGGTGAACATACTCCTGCGCTTCCTGCACTCCCGCGACATGCAGACCTTCATGGACGGCACGCCACAGGTAACCGACTTCCGTCTCACCAACGAGGCCATGCTGGGGGTGGTCTTCGACGACTCCTTCGAGCCCGTGGGCATGATCCAGAACAGCATGGGGTTCCTGGGCGGCGGCGCGGTGGTGGAGAAGCACTTCCCCATGCCCGAGTTCCTGGAGGGGATACCGATCCTCTCGGACCTCCTCGGTCCCTTCCTGGGCAAGGGCGACTACTATATCGCCAACGACGCGGGGCCGAACCCCTTCGCCCTGGGCAAGGGGCCCCTGTACGGCTGGGTGAACTTCGACGAGGTCGGCGACGCCGCCGACCCGCTCTTCCAGGACACCTCCGGGACGGTCACCTACACCACCGCCTCCAACGAGGTGGCGGATATCCAGGATGTGGCGCGCATCATCTACAAGGGGCCGGCCAACCTCACGGAGTGGTACTTCTCGACCCGGCTCGTCGCGGACATCATGGCCGCACTCTTCCCCTACGGAAGCGACTACGGCCTCAACTTCCTGCACGGCGACCGCCTGGGCGAGCTGCCCAAGATCGAGTTCCTGGCCGAGCAGGGGGTGCTGGCGGGCGGGCTCTACGGCATGATCCTGCCGGGGGAGCGCGAGTTCATCGAGGGGTACAACCACCTGGACGTGCTCACCGCCTCCGCCAACACCAGCAGCCACAGGGAGAACGAGGTCATCCGGCCGCTCATCGACTTCATCCTGGACAACACCTGATGCAGCAGGGCCCGGGGGTCGAGCCTCGGAATGGGCCTGAGGCACCATCCACAGCCAGGCCCGGGGGTCGACCCCCGAGCCTGTTAGAATGATGATACCGGGTGGCGTTTTCGTTAACAGCAAGGAGGGTGCAGCTGCGATGCTCGATATCCTGATCAAACGGGGCAAGGTAGTGGACGGCACTGGCGCCCCCGCCAGGGTGGCGGACGTAGCGGTGAAAGGCGGCAGGATAGTGGGGGCGGGCGACTTGCCCGATGCGGAGGCGGCACGGACCATAGACGCCTCCGGCAAGATCGTCTCACCGGGGTTCATCGACATCCACACCCACAACGACCTCTACGTGATACGGGATGATTACGTGGAGCTCTTCGAGCCCTACATCCGGCAGGGCATCACCACCAGCGTGGTCTCCAACTGCGGCTGGTCGGTCGCGCCCTGGCTCCCCGAGAACGGGGAACTCTTCCACTCCACCCTGCAGACCATGGGCATCTCCAAGGATTTCGAGCCGCAGTGGGAGACGGTGAAGGAGTTCAACCAATGGCTCCTGGGCCGCGGCCTCCCCATCAATTTCGTGCCGCTGTCGGCGCACGGTCCCCTGCGCGTCGCGGCGATGGGTGACAACGCCCGCTTCAGCACCGACGCCGAGCTCGCGCGAATGAAGGAGCTGCTGCGCAAGGACATGGAGGACGGCTGCCGCGGATTCTCCACCGGGCTCACCTATTTCCCCGGCATGTACGCCCACACCGACGAGATCGTGGAGCTGGCCGGGGTCTCCCAGGAGTACGGCGGGCGTTACGTAACCCATATCCGCAGCCTCACCAACACCTATGCCAGAGCGGTTGAGGAGGCGGTGGAGATAGCCAGGCGCAGCGGGTCTTCCCTGCAGGTAAGCCACTTCATGGCCGTCCCCGACCTGGGACGCATGGGCGATATATTCTACGAGTTGGTCGGCGTTCTGGAGAAGGTAAACAAGGTAGTCCCGCTGCCGGGCCTGCCCAACGCGCAGCTGAAGAAGGGTTACGGGGTGGTGGACCAGGCGCTGGCCGAAGGCCTGGACGTGGGGCTGGACTTCATCCCCTACGTCATGGGTAACACCACCGTCACCCAGCTCTATCCACCCTGGGCGCTCATGGGCGGGACGGAGGCGCTGCTGCGCCGGCTGGCCGACCCCGCGGAGCGCGCCAGGATACGCCACGACGTGGAGACGGTCAAGGACAAGTGGCCGCAGTGGGAGCCCGGCTCCTGGGCCACCAACTACCTCAAGTGCCTCAGCTACAAGATGCTCTCCATCCTCTCCATCGGGAGCGAGAAGAACAGCTACATGGAGGGTAAGCGGGTGGTGGACCTGGCCAGGGAGGCGGGCAAGGACAACTTCGACTTCCTCGCCGATCTGGCCATCGAGGAGGAGGGAGCGGTGGTCTTTATCATGGGCATACCGCCCAAGGCGTGGTCGGAGAAGGTCTTCCTGCACGGGCAGGACCATCCCCAGCTCTCGGTGGGCGCGGACGTGCTCTTCCCCGAGAGGGGCGCGGCCCCCCAGACCGCCTACGGGACCTTTCCCCGCATCTTCGATCACTACGTGAAGGAGCTCGGCTTCTTCACCCTGGAGAACGCCGTGCACCGCTGCACGGCCATGGCGGCCTCGCGCTACGGGCTGGCGGACCGCGGGGTCTTGCGTGAGGGGGCGATGGCGGACATCACCGTGTTCGATTTCGAGAGCATCCGTGACAACTCGACCTACGAGAACGCGCAGCAGAATCCCAGCGGTATTGAATACGTCCTGGTCAACGGGAAGGTTGTATTGGAGAAAGGCACCTACCACTCCGGGGCCCTGGCCGGAGAGGTGCTGTCACGCTGACGGGTCAGGCACACTTGGGGTCAAGCCTGGAACGTGCCCGGCGTCAGGGCGCCGCCTCCAGGATCATGCGGCCGGCTATACGCACCGCCTTGCCCGCCGGTATGCGGCACTGCTTCGCGGCGCCGGCAGCGACGAACTCCTCCATCTGCACGGGGTCGGTGAGGTCGTAGCTGCGCCCGAAGAGCCGCTGCTGCACCCCGGCGCACATGCAGCTCCCGAACTCCTCCTCGAACTGGCGGCAGAAGGCGTGCGCCGCACGCAAGGTGCGCAGGAAGGCTTCATAGTCCTCCGGCTTTTCCCGCCCCAAGGCCAGCCCCAGGGCCATGATCGGCCCGATGACCGCGCCGCAGGTCTCGCCGCGCAGGGCGACACCGGGCATGGCGGTGGCGGCCTTCAGGACCTCGGCGTTCCCCAGCCCGAACTCCTCCTGCAGCGCCCTCAGAGTCCCCTGGGCGCAGCTGCCATATGCTTCCAGGTAGTCTCCTGCCTGGCGCTCCAGCCGGTCCAGCCGCTCCTCCGGGGATGGCTCCTCCGCCACGGCTCAATCCTCCAGCTCGACGCGGAAGCGGCATACGGAGTCCCCCTTGGTGAGCAGCTTCGAGAAACCCTCGGTCTTGAACCTGGGATTGAGTTCCTCCAGCATCCCCACCAGGGAAGCCCCCAGCATCACCTCGCACAGGTCCGGCTCCCGCGACCAGATGCGGGCCACCGGGCAGGTCTGTAATTCCTTCTCGAAAGCCTGGGGAGTGTTCTCCACGTAGCTATCCCAGAAATTGGCAAACGTATCGTCGATCTTGTCCTGCAGGCGGGGCAGCCCCAGGCAGTCGTCGAAGTCCTCCGGCTTGCTGCCCGAGAGCGCCATCCACATCTCGGCACCCTTCTTGCCGCCGCGATAGTACTCTTCCTTGAGGCGTTCCACGAAGGCCTCGCCCCCGACTTCTTTCCCGATGCGGTAAAGGGTTACCACCTGGCGGGCCAGGGCCTCCGTCCAGTTGCGGTAGCGCTTGCCCATCTCCTCCTCGCTGACGGGGTACTTCTCGTATGCCGGCACATCCGCCATCTTCAACACCTCCTCCAATCACCATGGCGCTAAGAAGACAAGAGTAAGTATGGTCTTGGACCGTGGGATCGCTTACGTTGTCGAGGGGTGGCTATCTTTGTTTGCCGTTCTTTTTGCCGTGCCCCCTCCACTTATCCTTTTCCCCTTTTTTCCAGTCGGAGATGAGTCCCTCCAGCCTGGGATCCTTTTTCCGCCCGAACCTGTCGGGCCTGTCGGGCCTGTCGGGCCTGTTCGGTCTGTCGGATTCGCCTGGTCCACTGCCTGGCCGCGCGGGGTCGTTGTTATGCAACGTTCTTCCTTCCGCTGTTATTATGCTCTCACCGGTGAAGTCCTCATGACTCGCCGTCCATTACGTCGTTGATGGTCACCTCGAAGCGCAGGGTGGTCCCCGCCAGGGGATGGTTCATGTCTATCTCCACCTTGTCGTCGTCCATGGAAGTGATGAGGAAGTTGATGACGTGACCGGCCTCCGTACGTCCCACGTAGGACATGCCGACCTCGAGGGTGGATCCCGCAGCGAAACGCTCCCTCGGGACCTGCTGCACGAGTTCCGGGTCCCGCAGGCCGTAGGCGTCCTCCGGCTTCACCACGACCTCCTTGCTCTCCCCCGGCTGCATGCCCTCGAGTTCGCGCTCCAGGCCCGGGATGATGCTCCCCTCGCCGTAGACGAAACTCAAAGGCTCGTCCTCGGGGCTGCTCTCGATAAGCTCGCCGCCCTCTTCATACAGTCGATAGTCGAAAGCCACGGTCTTATTCGGACCTACCTTCATCTCTCTCCCCCTTCCGGTGGACTCCCTCGCCTTGCAAACAAAAAACCCAGGCTTTGAAGGCTTGGGCCGCGCGACGACAGCTTCAATACAAACCTAAGACGCTATATACACACTATAACATATGGTTCTTCTCCGTCAGGCATAGGGGTCGGCCCTGGACTTATGCCTGAGCCATATGACCAGCATATATGAATGGGGATTTGAGTAACGCCACACTTCTTTCCTCCTGCTCCTCCTGGCTGTTTCAGGCATAAGTCCAGGGCCGACCCCTATGCCTGAAGGTTTGCCGGGGTACGCGCCTACAGGACGACCTCCGCCGTCTCGCCCTCCCGCAGCTCGACCATCTCTCCGCCGACCTCGATCTTTATCGTCCCCGCGCCCCCGGAGAGGGCGCGTACGAAGAACCTGTCCGTGGATATGTCCAGGTCCAGCCATTGCCCGCGATAACGGATGAGCATGTTCAACCCATCCAGCTCCTCCGGGAATGCGGGGTTGAAGCGCAGGACGTCGCCACGGCATTCCAGGCCGGTGTAGCCGCGCCCGACCATATCCACGCAGCCGGCCATGGCGCCCAGGTGTATGCCTTCCGGCGTGGTGCCCCCCTGCACGTCCGCGAAGTCGGTGAGCAGGGCGACGTTGAACAGTTCCCAGGAGTGGCCGCGATCCCGGCGGGTGGCGACCCAGGAGTGGATGATCCAGCTCAAGGACGAACCGTTGGAGGTGCGCGACAGGTAGTAATCGATGGTCCTGGGGATGATCCCGGGATCGAAATCGTAGCCGAGCTGTGCGATGAGCGAGCCCAGCTCCTCGGCGGAGAAGAGGTAGAAGAGCATGAGCACGTCCGCCTGCTTGGATACCTTGTAACGGTTGGGCGTATCCCCTTGCGACTCCAGGATGCGGTCCAGCCGCTGTATATTACCGTATCTCCTGCGGTATCCCTCCCAGTCGAACTCCTGCAGGCCTTCGTATCCCTCGAACTGGCTGATGACGCCGTCAGCGTGGAACACCACACGCATCTTGCAGCTTATCTCCCTCCACCTCGCTATCTCCACCTCCTCTATATCCAGTTTCTCGGATAGCTCGCGCAGGTATTCGCGGGGGAGGATCTCGTAGAGGTCGAGCGCCCGGTTCATGACGAAGACCACCATGATATTGGTGTAGGAGTTGTTGTTCAGACCCGGGCTCTCGGCGCCGGGGTAGGCGTCGTGGTATTCGTCGGGGCCCATGACCCCCTTGATCTCGTACCTGTCCAGCTCCGCATCGTATTCCGCCAGGGAAGCCCAGAAGCGGGCTATCTCCAGGATGATCTCGGCGCCGTACCAGGACAGGAACTCCAGGTCCCCGGTGACCTGGTAGTACTGCCATACGTTGTAGACGATGGCTGCGTTGATGTGGCGCTGCAGGTGGGAGTTGTCGGGCAGCCAGTTCCCGGAAACGGGATTGAGATGTACCTGCTGGGTCTCCTCCCTGCCGTCGCTTCCGCTCTGCCAGGGGAACATGGCTCCCCGGTAGCCGAGCCTCCTGGCCGCCTTCCTCGCCTCCCCCAAGCGGCGGTAGCGGTACATGAGCAGGCTGCGCGTGATCTGGGGGGTACGGTAGTTGAGGAAGGGGAAGATGATGAGCTCGTCCCAGAAGATATGCCCGCGGTAGGCCTCGCCGTGCCATCCCCGCGACGGCATACCCACGTCGATGTCCATGGAATGCATGCAGGCCGTCTGCAGCAGGTGGAACCTGTACAGGCGCAGTATCCTCTGCACGTAATGCTGTTCCTGCTTTCTGTACATGCGCAGAACCACCTCGAACCTGCGCCAGAGATGACTCCAGGCCAGGGCATGGACCTCGTGCAGCCCCCGGAACCTGTCGGCCTCCGCGGCCGCCTTCCCGGCCTCCAGCGCGCACTCGGAGACAGCGCTGTCCCGGGAGGTGTACAGCGCCACCGCTTTCTCTATCACCACGTGCGAGCCCTGCGTGACCTCGATCAGGAGGCGCTGCGAGATGAAGCCCGGTTCCTCCACCGTGCTCCGCCGCACGGCCAGCGGCTCATCCCCGCTGAACACCTCGGTCCTGGCGGCCATGGCGATATTGATCCTGGACTGATTGGTGCGCACCTTGAGGAGGACGGTGTCCCCGCCTACGCGCCTCGTCTCCACCGGCTCCAGGTGCCTGGCGTTGAGGTTGCGGTAGCGCTGGACACCGCTGTTGACCACCCTGCCGTCCAGGGATGAACTTATCTCCAGCTCCCCCGACCAGTTCAGCGGGATCACGACGACCTCCATGGCCGCCATGTGCATGTCGGCCATGCTCACCATGCGGCGGCTGAGCATCCGGGTCTCCCGTCCCGCCGCGTCGCGCCAGTGCACGCGGCGGTGCAGCACCCCCGCCTTCATGTGCAGCTCCTGGGTGTAGGAGAGGATCTCCACCTGCGCCGGATCGAACCAGTCCTCCCCCGGGATGCGCAGATCGAGACAGAGCCAGTTGGGTATATTTACCAGGTCCTCGTTCTCTATCACCTTGCCCGCGATCTCCGTCTCCAGGCGGTTGTAACCCCCGGCCAGGTAGGTGCCGGGGTAATGGACGCCGTCCGCCCGTGACTCCGCGGTCGCACCCCGGGTGGCGAAATACCCGTTCCCAAGCGTACACAGCGCCTCCCTGAGGCCCTCCTCCTCCGCATCGTAGCCGTCGTGCACCAGCCACCAGGTGTTCTCCTCCTCCAACACGGCGGTGAGCCAGGCGATAAAACCCCTTACCTCTTCGGTACTCTCCAGCCTGTACTGTGCCCTGGTGCTGCGCGAGCCGTCCCCCACCACCACCGTGATGCCGCGGGCCCTCAGGCTTTCGAAGGCGTCCTCGTCGGTGATATCATCGCCGATGTAGAAGGGGATGTATCCCGGCTCCGCGAGGTCCAGGGCGTCCATGAACCACTCTATTGCCCGGCCCTTGTTCCAGTCGATGTCGGGCTGCAACTCGTAGACCTTTTTCCCCTCCGTCCTGCGAAACCGCGGGAAACGCCGGCGCGCGCCGTCCACGACCTCCTCCACCGCCCCCACCTCTTTGTCGCTCACGTTACGGTAATGGATGGCGATGGTGAACCTCTTGCGCTCGACCTGGGCGCCGGGGATGCCGGCCAGATGCTCCTCGAGATATGCCTGCGCCGCGTCGAGGTCATCCAGGAATCCCGCGGCTTCCTCGTTATCCCTGGCGAAGCCGTTGGGGCCGCCCATCTCGAAACCGTGACTCCCCGCATAGTAGATATCCCCGATATCAACCAGTGCCCTCACGTCTTCCAGGCCTCTTCCGCTCACCAGGGCCACCGTACACTGGGCGGCCAGCTCCAGGAGGGTCTCGCGCATCTCCCGCGAGAGGAGCGCATCCTCGGGACGGGACACTATGGGGGTAAGCGTGCCGTCGTAGTCGAGGAAAACCGCCACCCGTCTCTCTCCTACCCTGCCCTCTATCTCGTCGAAGCTGTCGAGGGCATTTCTGAGCTCCGCTATCCGCACCTCCATATCTATCTCGACCAGGTCCTCCACCACCACGTCCACTCCCGCCTCCCGCAGGGCCGCCTCCTGGTCCTGCCGGTTTACCCCGATGACCAGCCCGAAACGGCCCGCGCGGGCCGCCTCTACCCCGGAGATGGCGTCTTCGAGCACGACGCATCTCCCGGGCTCCACCCCCAGGCGCCTGGCTGCTTCGACGAACATGTCGGGATCCGGTTTGCCCTTGAGGTCCAGGCTCTCGATGTCTATGCCGTCCACCTGCGCATCGAAGAGGCCCGCGATGCCCGCGGCGTGCAGCACCTCCGTGCAGTTCTTGCTGGATGAGGCGACCGCGATGCGATAACCACGGTAGTGGAGGTTGCGGATGAGTTCCACCGACGATTCGTAGACCTCAACTCCCTGGCTCTTCATCTTGCTCAGGAACAACTGATCCTTACGGTTGCCCAGCCCGCATATGGTCTCCGTTCCCGGGGAATCGTCGGGAGTACCGTAGGGGATATCGATGCCCCGGGCGTCGAGGAAGCTCTTCACCCCCATGTAGCGGGGCTTGCCGTCGACGTACATGCGGTAGTCGTCCTCGATGCTGAAGGGTTCGAACGCGCCCCCCGCGGCTGTTTTCTGCAGGTAGAGATCGAACATCTCCTTCCACGCCGCCGCGTGCAGTTTCGCCGTGCGCGTGACCACGCCGTCCAAGTCGAAGATGAGGCCGTCGTAGCTGGAACGGGAAAGACTGACGGCGCAGGTTTTACCCGTTTCTTTCATCATCATTCCAGATTACCAGAAAGTATCGCCGCAAGACTCTTACTCTGCTTTCGCCGGGAATGCAGGCAAGCCCTTCATGCCGTGCAGCGACGCGGCGCGACCCATGGGTTCACGTGCGGGCTCCTCCGGTGCGTATTCGCCGGGCTTACGGGAGCGAAAAAAGGATGATTCGCCCGCCCCGCGGGGCCTCAATTCGCTGCGGAGATCCTCTCCTTCACGCGTAGTATCCTCTCGACGCGCTCGTCTATCTCGCCCTCGCTGAGCTCTCCGCGCGCCACCGCCTGCATGACGGCGGCGAAGGCTGCCTGGGTGTCCCCGGAATCGTGACCCGATATGAGCAGAACGTCCACGCCCGCCCGGGCGGCCTGGACCACGGTCCCCGCCAGGGTATATGCCTCCTTAAGGACTTTGCTGGCCAGGTCATCGCTGACGACGAGGTAGTCCCCGTCCACACTCTGCTCGAGGAAGGCGATGCCCGCGGGCGACAGCGTGAAGGGGTATTCCGGGTCGAGCTCCGTATAGATGACGTTGGCGGTCATGACGAACTCCGGGTCCGCCGCGGCCGCGACTTGGAACTGCGCGATCTCGGGCACCGCGGGCATGCTGGCGAGCCTGTCGTTCTCGGGATCGTAGGTTATGCCGCCGTAACCCGGGAAGTGCTTGGCGCTGGAGAGCACGCCGCCGTCGTGCTGGCCGGAGATCTCTCCTTTCCCCAAATCGCCCACCTCCTGCGGGGTTCCCGGAAAGGTGCGGCCGTACCTGGTGAGGAAATCGCCCTCCACGCCTATATCCAGTACCGGCGCCAGGTTGAGGTTGACGCCTAATCCCCGCAGTCCCTGTGCCCGCGCCAGGCCTGCCTGGTAGGCCTGCTCGGGGCTGGACATCTGCGACTCTGCGACGTCGTCTCCCAGCCAGCCTATGCGCACGATCTCCCCGCCCTCCTGGTCTACGGCGATGAAGAGCGGCAGCCCGGTATCCGCGGCGGCCAGGTCCTGGAGGTCGCGGGTGAGCCGTTCGAGCTGGGCCGCATCGGTGATGTTCTTAGCGAAGAGGATCACTCCCCCGGGATGCACTTCGTTGAACCACTGCTCTATCTCGGGGGTCACCGCGGTCCCCTCGAATCCGAAGAGGAAGAGCTGCCCCACCTTCTGCTCCAGGGACAGTCCCCGCAAGGGGTCATCGCCGCCGCCGCCGTCGCCTTCCTGCGCGGATTGACCGCAACCGCCGCCAAGTATAAGGGCGAGGAGGAGCAGGGTGAGTGCCGCGATAGAAGCCGTTCTATTCTTCATCCTTGCTTACCCCAGTCCCAGGCACGTTCCAGGCCTGACCCCGAGTTTGCCTTCGCTTACCCCAGTCCCAGGCACGTTCCAGGCCTGACCCCGAGTGTGCCTGACGATCATTTCAGGTGGTCCGGAAGGTCATCGGGCACTTTCATGGGCCATTCCGGGGGCCGCTTCTGCAGGTAGGACAGGACCCCCTCCATCACGTCGGGCTGGGTCATGGTCCAGGCCAGCAGCTCGTGGTTTATCCTCTCCACCTTCTCCACGTCGTTCTCCGCGAGGAAGTCGTAGAGCATCCTCTTGGTGAGGGCCACGTTCACCGGCGAGCAGTTCACGGCGATCTCGCGGGCC
Source organism: Actinomycetota bacterium (assembly GCA_003598015.1). Classification (GTDB taxonomy): domain Bacteria; phylum Actinomycetota; class Geothermincolia; order Geothermincolales; family RBG-13-55-18; genus SURF-21. Next base: position 16,227 of record QZKE01000060.1, read on the forward strand.
ATCTCCAGGGCGGTGGGCATGAGCTCCTCGTCGGGTACCACCCGGCTCACCAGCCCGAACTCCAGCGCCTCCCGGGCGCTGAGCATGCGACCCGTGTACAGGAGCTCGGCCGCGCGGCTGATGCCCACGATGCGCGGCAGCAGCCAGGGGCTGGCCAGCTCCGGGATGAGCCCGCGCCGCACGAAGACCATGCTCAGGCGGGCGCTCTCGGCGGCGATCCTGATATCGAAGGGCAGGGTCATGGTCACCCCCACGCCGACCGCCGCTCCGTTGTAGGCCACGATCACCGGCTTGCGCAGCGAGAAGATGACCTTCACCGTGCTGGCCGCCGCCTCCGGCAATCCTCCCTCCGCTTCCCCTGCATCCGGCGGAGCCGAGGTGTCGCCGGACATGTCCATGCCGGCGCAGAAGGCCTTACCGGCGCCGGTGAGCACCATCACCCGCACCTCGGGGTCGCTGTCGGCCTCCCGCAATGCCGCCATGAGCTCGGCCCCCATGGTCATGGTATAGGTGTTGAGCTTCTCGGGGCGGTTCAGGGTGATGGTCGCGATATGCTCCGCCTTCTCCAGCAGGATCTCCTTGTATTCCATGCTTCCTCCTTCGAAACCCATGTTCCTGGGCAGTTTCCTTCCTCCAAAGATGCGGATACCATACACCGTTTCGCGGGGTCCGGGCGGGTCTAACCGAAGGCGGGGTTCCGCCAGAACATGTGGTAGACCTTGACCGCCCCCAGGTCGGCGATGCGCAGGGTGCCGTAACCGAGGCTCTCGTAGAAGGCCTGGTTTTTTGCGCTCCCCGTATTGAGGTAGATGCCCGAGATCCCCGGGTCTTCCTCGACGACCGCCTGAACCGCGCGCATGAGCGCCTTGCCCGCCCCCTCACCCTGATGGCCGGGATGTACGCCCAGCGCCTCGAAGGTGAAGAAGGGCTCGGCAAGGCCCTTGGGGCATCTGGCCGCCTTCACGACGCGCAACAGGCGTATGGGGTGGCGCGCAAACAGCGCCAGCAACTGCGGCAGGTGCGGCACGAAGAGGACTACCGCGCGCTTTCCGGAGACGGGCATGCGGGGGTCGCGTACCATGCCCACTCCCACAACGCGCCCTTCCTTCACGGCCGCAAGAATGGGCCGGTCCGCTTCCAGGTACATGCGCAGGAAGATGCCGTCGAGTATGGCCATGCGGCGCTGGGTCGCCGGTCTCCCGGTATCCAGATGATAGGCGGTCGTCTCTTCTGTCTTGAACGCCTCTACGAGTACTTGCGTCGCCTGCCCCGTGAGCTCGCCGGTAAGTCGTACGATCTCGATACCGTCCGCCCACCACTCGCGTTCGTTGCTCATCCCGAATCCCCTCCCGATGTTCTTTACAGAGACACATTCTATCCCAAACGCCCACCAGATGCTGTGCTACTTCGGCCTGGGATCGCAGGAGCTGTACGACTGGATGAACGACAACCCCATGATCTACCTCTCTCCTATCAGCTACAACAACGACCCCTACGTGGTCGGCCACAACGATAAGCTCGTATCCATAAACACCACCATCGAGGTGGACATCACCGGGCAGTGCGCATCGGAGTCCTTCGGGCCCATACAGTACACGGCAACGGGCGGGCAAGTCGATTTCACCCGCGGCGCCTGGCTGTCGCGGGGTGGCAAGGCCTTCATCATCACGCATTCCGCTGTCGAGGACAAGGAGTCGGGGGAGTTGATATCCAAGATAGTCACCCAGCACCGGCCGGGCGCGATAGTGACCCTCACCCGCAGCGATGTCATGTACGTGGCCACCGAGTACGGCGTGGTCAACCTGCGGGGCAAGAGCCTGCGGCAGCGGGCCCAGGCCCTGATAAGCATCGCCCATCCGGATTTCCGCGCGGAGCTGAGCGACTACGCCAAGGAAGTGAAGTACTTCATCCTTCCCGCGCACGACCCCCTCTCCTGACGGGGTCACCTCGGGCACACTTGGGGTCGGGCCTGGAACGTGCCTGTCCCGACCTGGGCACGCTTGGGGTCAGGTGTGGGGGTGGTACTTGCGGTGGGTGAAGAACTTGAGGGCTTCGAACCACATCACCGAGAGAAGGCCGGCCCCCAGGCAGATGGCTATATCCACGCCGCCCAGGAACGCGAAGCCGAAAATTTCCCGCATGAAGGGCGCGTAGAGCACGAAGGTGAGCAGTACCAGCGTGCCCCCTACGATCCACCACAGGGCGGGATTGGGCTGGCGCCTCACGTGCCAGATGGTGTGCTCCCAGGAGCGGTTGGTGAGGATGAGCCCCAGGTTGGCGATGACCAGGGTGGTGAAGGTGAGGGCCCGGATCTCCATCTCATCCATGCCCTTCATATGGGCGAAGGAGAACACGGCGGCCACGATGAAGAGCACGCTCAGCCCCTGCAGCAGGCTGATGACCACGTTCCTCCTGTTGAAGATGCGCTGGTCGGGGCGGCGGGGCGGACGCTGCATTATATCGCCCTCCGCGGGCTCGGCCTCGAAGACCAGGGAGCAGGCGGGATCGATGATGATCTCCAGGAAGGCTATGAGCATGGGCGAGAAGACCAGGGGCAGCTTGAAGAGGACGGGGATGATGGACATGCCGGCGATGGGCACGTGGATGGCTATGACGTACGACATGGCCTTCTTGAGGTTGTCGTAGATCCTGCGGCCCATCTTCACCGCCGTCTCGATGGACGAGAAGTCGTCGTCCAGCAGCACCAGGGACGCCGATTCGCGGGCCACGTCGGTACCCCTGCCGCCCATGGCCACCCCGATGTTCGCGGCCTTGAGTGCGGGGGCGTCGTTCACCCCGTCCCCGGTCATGGCCACCACCTCGCCGTTGGCCTTGAGGGCCTTGACGATGCGCAGCTTCTGCTCCGGCACCACGCGGGCGAAGATGTTCACACTCCCGATGCGCTCCCGCAGTTCCGCGTCCCCCATGCCGTCGAGCTCCGGGCCGGTGATGAACTCATCCTCGGGCTCGAGGCCTATCTCCCGCGCGATGTGTCGTGCGGTCCCCGGGTAATCGCCGGTGATCATGATCACCCTGATCCCCGCCCCGTAACATTCCCGTACGGATTCCTTGACCGCGGGCCGCACGGGATCCTCCAGCCCCACCAGCCCCAGGAACTCGAAGACGAAATCGTGCTGGTCCGTGGGAAGATCTCCCATGGTGAAGGATGCTCTGGCCACGCCAAGTATGCGCAGACCCTCGCTGGCCAGCTCGTCTATGTACCACCACAGTTCTTCCTTACGCGCGTCATCGAGGTGGCAGAGGTCCGCGACGGCCTCAGGTGCGCCCTTCGCGGCGATTATGTATTCCCTTCCATCGGGAGAACTCCATACATGGGAGAGGGCCAGGAGCTCCGGCGAGAGCGGGTATTCCCTCTCCAGGAGCCAGTCGTCGTGAAGGTGTTCGGTATTGTAGAGGGCCCTGTCTCCCAGTTTGGCTATGGCCATCTCCACGGGGTCGAAGGGGTCCCTCTGGGAGGCCAGGACGCTGAACTCCACCAGCTCGTGGAACTCCTCGGGGAGCCGCCGAGAGTCCGCATCCCGCAAGTCGCAGGCAACCCCGCAGGCCATCAACTTCGCTACGGACATACGGTTGAGGGTCAGGGTACCCGTCTTGTCCACGCAGAGGACGGTGGCGGAGCCCAGCGTCTCCACCGCGGGCATGTCGCGGGTGAGAACGTGATTCCTGGATATACGCCAGGCGCCCAGGGTGAGGAAGATGACCAGGACCACCGGGAACTCCTCGGGGAGCATGGCCATGGCCAGGGTGATGCCCACGAGCAATCCATCCAGCCAGTCGGCGTGGGTCGCGCCGTAGACGACGAAGACCAGGACGCACAGGAAGAGAGCCAGGAGGGCGATGCCCAGCACCACCCGCCGGGTCTCGCGCTGCAGCAGGGTGGGCTCGGGCTCGATCGCCTCCAGGGCGGTGCCTATCTTCCCCATCTCCGTGGCGGCCCCGGTGGCCTCTACCCGGGCGACGCCGTGGCCCTTCACCACCAGGGTGCCGGCGAAGACGGAGGGCTGGTCGTCTCCCCCCGGCTTCCCCAACTCCAGGGGACCCTCGCAGGGGAGCTTGCGTACCGGGACGGATTCGCCCGTGAGAAGGGACTCGTCCACGGTCAGGTTGGAGCAGACCAGGAGCACGGCGTCGGCCGGCACCCGGTCGCCCTCGGCGAGGATGAGGATGTCGCCGCGCACCACCTCCACACCGGCGATGCGCACCTGCCGGCTGCCGCGGATGACCAGGGCGCGGGGGCTGGAGAGGTCCCGCAGCGCTTCCAGGGCGCGCTCCGTCCTCTGTTCCTGGTAGAAGGTGATGCCCATGACCATGATGACGAAGCTCATGAGGATGAGGGCCTCCTGCAGGTCGCCGAGGACGAGATATACGATCCCTGCTCCGACCAGGAGAAGGAACATGGGCTCCTTGAGGATGTCGAAGGCGATGCGCAGGACGGTGCGCTTCTTGCCGGAGGGGAGGCTGTTGGGGCCTTCCTGCTTCAGCCGCCGGGCGGCTTCCTCGTCGCTCAGGCCTTCTATGCCGGCCAGCTCGTGTTCATCAACCATGGTTTCTCTTTTGAATATATGTTCATTTCTTCATATATCGGCGAAAAAATATGTATGCCCTTCACTCGCTTACGTGCTCGATGCTTTCCTTCAGGATCTTCTCCAGGTGTTCGTCGCTCAGCGAGTAGAGCGCCAGCTTCCCGTCCCTGCGATGCGCGACCAGCCCCAGGTTGCGCAGGATGCGCAACTGGTGGGATACCGCCGAATCGCTGGCGCCTACGACGCTGGCAAGGTCGCCCACGCACAGCTCGGCCCGGGAGAGGGCCAGGATTATCTTCACCCGCGTGGGATCGGAGAGGACCCCGAACAGTTCGGCGGTCTTGCGGATCGTGCCTTCTGGTTTCAATACGGCGTTGACCCTGGCCAGCTCGGTTTTGCCGGCATGCAGCCTGTCCCGGGGATTCTCCTTCGCCAAGCCGCATCTCCTTCCTCGAAATCATATGATCCTATGTTCATATGAATAATAATACATCTAATCCCGGAAGGCAACCACCCCGTTTCGGCCTGTTTCAGCCACATGCAGTACCCTGTTTGTCCCTGCATAACCCCACGCAGACGAGCGAAAGCTTCTCCGCCATGATACCGATATCCGTATCCTGCCACCGGAAGTGTGGCCGGATGTGGCCAGGCTGATTTCGGAGTATGATAGCAGGCGAGGATTGTCGCAAAAAGACAAGCGATACCTGGAGCGCGTGCCATGGCCGCGAGCGTTGATCCTCCAGCCATCCTGCGCCGGTGTAATGCGTGAACGAGGCGGCGTCATGCCGTTGTGGAGAAACGACAAAGGGGTGAGGAAGGTGATAGTGAGAAGATCGTTATGCATGTTCGTGGCCGTCTGCATGGTCGTCCTGCTCGCCTCTTCCCTCCCCTTCTCTCCCCCGGCACAGGGTGCGGAGTTGAAGATGTTCGTCGAGATAGCGGAGTTCGTCATGTCCCTGTTCGAGACGAGCAACACCATCGCCGAGTTCTTTCTAGGCGACAATCCCTCCCACGAGCTCGTGGAGGAGATGAAGCACGTATCGCAGGAACTGGGGGAGATACTCTCGGACCTGGAGGAGATACAGGCCGAATTGCAGGCGATAGACAAAGCCATCAACCAGCTGGCGGGTTTCGAGGTCGAGCAGAATGCCTGGTCTTACATCCCCACCCTGCAGAATCTCTACGGCACCAGGGAGCTGCCGACCGGCACGCTCTACGGTTACTCGCAGAAAAATTACGGGGAGGTATCCCCCGACGAGATCACCACTCTCATGAACAAGATAATGGACGGCGACGCCGCCTACCAGGCCATGCTGGCCTTCTACGACGTGTTGACTCCCGGGCATCTTCCGGGCGGCAACAGCGCCATGTACTACGCCACGAACGTGGCCATTATGGATTACTCGGGAAATCCCGCCGTCTGTGATTTCTCGACCAGCGTCGAATCGACCAATGGAGTTCCCATCGTGGTCGAGAGGCCCATGTACTTCGACTACAAGGACGCCTGGACGGGAGGCCACAGCACCGTCGGAGCCCTGGATCCCGCTCCCGTCTTTTACTTCGCCGAGGGGACCTGCCGGTCCGGCTTCGAGCCTTATCTGTGCGTGCAGAACCCGCAGGAGGGCGACGCGGATGTCACCATCACCTACATGAGGGGGGACGGCAGCACGGCGGAGCAGTCCTTCACCGTTGCCGCCAGATCTCGCTACACGGTGATCGTGAAGAACTTCCTCGGCGAGGGCGATGAAGTGGCCTACGACTTCTCGGCCCGGGTGGAATGCACCAACGGCAGGGCGATAGTGGCCGAGCGTCCCATGTACTTCAACTACCAGGGAGCCTGGACGGGAGGCCATAACGTTATCGGGGCCAACGCCCCCGCCCCCGCGTTCTACTTCGCTGAGGGCACCTGCCGGCCTGGATTCGATCCCTATATCTGCGTGCAGAACCCGCAGGAGGGTGCGGCGGATATTGCCATCACCTACATGAGGGGGGACGGCAGCACGGCGGAGCAGTCCTTCACCATGCCCGGCACGGCGCGTTATACGGTGAACGTCAAGGATTTCATGGGCGGGGGTAACGACGTCGCCTACGATTTCTCGGCCCGGGTGGAATGCACCAACGGCGGGTCCATAGTGGCCGAGCGTCCCATGTACTTCAACTACCAGGGAGCCTGGACGGGAGGCCATGACGTGGTCGGGGCCACGGCTCCGGCCCCCGTTTTCTATTTCTCCGAGGGCACCTGCCGGTCCGACTTCGACTCCTATATCTGCGTGCAGAACCCGCAGGAGGGTGTGGCGGATGTGGCGATCACCTACATGAACGGAGACGGCTCCATCCACGAGCAGTCCTTCAGCGTCGCCGGCAACTCGCGCTACACCGTAAACGTGAAGGATTTCATGGGCGAGGGGGACGACGTCGCCCACGACTTCTCCGCCAAGGTGGAGTGCACCAGCGGCGGGAACATCGTGGCCGAGAGGCCCATGTACTTCAACTACCAGGGAGCCTGGACGGGAGGCCACTGCTCGCAGGGTCTGCAGACTCCCGACACCAGTCTGTTCTTCGCCGAAGGAACTGTACGCGACGGCTTCGATCCCTATCTGTGCATACAGAATCCCCAGGACAGCGACGCGAACGTGAAGATCACCTACATGAAAGGCGATGTAAGGATCCAGGAGCAGTGGCTCCAGGTGCCGAAACGCTCCCGCCGCACCGTAAGGGTACGCGACGTCTACGAGAGCAATACCCTCATGGACGTGTACGAGAAGGACATCGAGTCCCTCTTCCTGGGTGACCTCATGTACCAGTTGCAGGCGATCCGGCTGGTGTGCGAGGCCATCAGCACCAAGCCCGGCTATCACGGCTACGCCAACGAAAAGGATTTCGCCGCCGCGGTCTTCGGCCCCGGGGGCATCATCGACGAGGAGGTGGACGAGTTCCTCACCGCGGTGGAGACCTACGTGATGAGCAAGGCCGACCTTACCAGCCTGCGCGGGGGCCCGACTGTGACCCTGCCCGCGGGCGCGGATGACGTGTTCGCGCGGGCCGACTACCTGGCGAGGGCGGCGCGGGGGGAGTTCTCCGGCCTCTGCGGGAGGATCGTAGGCAGCCAGGACGTCGTGCCTGCGGGATCCATACCGCCGATAACCATCAGGGCGTCGGGCTCCAGCGCGCCGCCGCTCTCCCCCTCCGCCACCAAGGCCGCCAACGTTCCCGCCGTGGCTTCAATATCCGGAACCGACAGGGTCCCCTGTTGCTACGACCTGTGGAACGGGCAGAGCATAAACGCGTCCGACGTATGGTCCTCGGCCCGCTATGCCTTCGACGATATCACCCCTGGGCAGTACGACGTCCTCAACGCCAACGGAGACGTGCTCCAGAAGGTGACGGTTGCCGCGACGCCCATGACGGTGATCATCGGAGGAAAAGAAGTGACGGTCGACATACCCTATGGGGATTTCACCATCCCCATGAAAGACGGCGGCTCGCCGGCTGTCTTCACCTCCAGCCAGTGGACGCCATCCCAGACCGGGAGCGGCAAAGCGGACCCGGCGGCGGGGACCATAACCTGCAACGGGACCGCCACGGGCAGTACCATGTCCTTCTCGGCTTCCGCGCAGCTCGCCCGCGCCGACTTCACCGCATCCAACGGGGTGGCGGGCTTCAGCCCATTCATCGCGTACGAGATGGATATATCGTCACTGGTCAAGCTGTACCTTCCGGGATACTCCCTGCAGAGCGGGGAAACCGAGGTCTCCTGGTTCCTCACACTCACCGACAAGACCACCAACCGCACGGATTTCATCGACGGCGACTCTTTGAAGTTGAGCTATAGCGGGGAATGGGGGTGCGACAAGAGCGCACAGTTCAAGCCGGTATACAAGGGTGCCGCACCCGCCCTGCTGTGCAAGGGCCACACCTACACCGTCACCCTGACCGCCAGCTGCAGCGGCGTAAAGGATGTCACGGGCGCGAACGCGTCCGCGCAGTTCACCGCCACCATGAAGCGGCTGCAGGTCGTCTACCAGGCGGGCACCTATCCCGAGATATGGCAGGTCGATCCGGTGAGCGGAAAATCCGGGAACAAGATAACCCTGGCCGGGATCTTCAACGTCCCGGACGATTACAGCGGGCTCGAGGTCACCTTCAGCGGCGTAAAGGCGACGAAGTTCGTGAGCAAGGGCACCACTACCATCAACGGCCAGACGGTGCAGACGCTCACCGTCGAGGTGCCCAAGAACGTGCCCAAGGGCCCGGGTGCCCTGATACTCAACCAGACCAATAAGAGTTATCCGCCCGAGGGCTCCAGCAATCCCGTGCGGTTCACATCGTCTTGAGGCGCGGGCCCTTGGCAGCTGCACGGGAACGGGGGCACGGCCTGCCGGCCGCATCAGCGCGGGGCGTAGCCCGGAGAGACGGGAGTGCGGCCGTATTGCCGGTGTAAAGAGGCGGGAGGAACGCGGAGCTCATACGTGATCGGGAAACTCGCGCTGCATATAGCATGCAGCGATGCTGTAAGAGCCCTACAAAGGAACGTGGGCCATCGCCTCAAGCGCTCCGATTCTTTCATCGACTGTCGGCACGTGTATAGTGCCCCTCCCGAATATACTGCTGTGGCTTTTCGTGTCGCTTATCGGCACAAAGGTTACCCAGTTAAGAAAGCTGAGCTTCTTATGGAGGCTATTCGCTTGTGCGCCTCTAAGAGCACGGACAAGAGCTTCGGGATCAAGAGTCCACCTGAATGCGCATGCATCGGCAAGATAATCGTGATCGGCAAGATTCGAGTTTGATTGAGGATCTATGGCTATTCTCAGGGGAACAGCAACGAAGAACACGCAAAGTATTATCAACGCCGGGATGAATTTCCACATGCCGGAGATATCGACGACCGCCATGTAGGTAATCAAGGGAAGCAAGAAAAGGAGGGCGGTGATGAACGGAAGCGGTTTTTTCCTTACAAAAGCGTGCAACAGAAGCGACGCCGCGGGGAGATTGAACTCAACCGGGAAATAGGGAATCGAGACATCTCCGTTCCTTATATGGGCGACCTCGTGAGCGATTACGGCCGCCAGTTCCTTCTCGCTCAGGCTCTCCACCAATCCACGCGTCAAGTATATGGATGCATTTCCGTGCTTCTCCATCGAGAAGGCATTCCTGAAACCATAGTCGATGCATGCGACTTCGGGGGCCTTGATCCCGGCCGCAAGCGAAATCCCCTCCGCGGCATCTCTCAATGAGTGCATTCTCCAGGAAGGCGCGGCATCGTACTTCAACCCAGGGCCAAGGAACCAGTCGAAGCTGAAGATGGTCTTCAATACGAACAACATGCAGGCAAAGATCAAGGGGAGCAACGATAGTCCGAAGGCCCAGTGCGATTCGTCCGTACCAAATCCTACCAACAGCACGAGACCGATGAATAATAGTTGCATGAAAAGGGCCAGCGCGAGCCTGTATAGATTGATCCTTTTTCTTGATGCGACCTGGCCTTCGTCAATCATTTGTACCATCACACCTCGGGAGCCAAACGCCTGGATTTGCGGGCATTACTTATTAACCTCAGCCCGCGGAGGAGCCGCCGCCGCCGAAGCCGCCGCCGGAGGAGCCGCCGCCGAAACCCCCGCTGCTGAAACCGCCGCTGAAGCCGCCTCCGCCTCCCAAGGAACCGGAAGAGGACGGCGTCGAGCGCAATATCTCGTAGCTCATGTTCCTCAGACTCGAGGCAAAGACCATGGTGTCGAAGGCGCCCGTCCCCGCGTACCACTCCGGGGAGGTCGCGAGGATGCCCGCGAACATCTCCGCCCACCTGTCCGCCATGCCCAGCACCATGGCGTAGGGCAGGTTCTCCTGGAAATTCTGCAGGGTCATGGATTCCGCCTCCCCCGCCTCCGCGGTCTTCAGGTACTCGCGGAAGCCCATGGCCTGCCAGTACAGCCTGGAGCCGAGGGGGGTGCGTTGCGGCATGGCGTGCCCGATGGCCCACATGGCGATCCCCGCCGGTACGGTACCCGCCAGCAGCAGCCATACGTATCCCAGGTCCAGCCAGAAGTGCAGGATGAAGAGGATGACGGGCGGGAGCAGGATCAGCGCCATCGCCCACCTGAAATACCTGCCGATAGTCTTCTCGGGGTCGTCGTAGAAGAGTTTCTTCTTCCTCACTTCATCCCCCACGCCGCCGAGAAAGGTCGTAAGGCGGTCCCCCAGCCTGACGTCGTCCTCTTCCACGACGTCCCCCTTCTTGAACAGCCCTTTCATCACCGTCACCTCGTAGGGAAGCAGGTCCTTCTTGGAGTCGTCCTTGCGTTCGAACGAGAACTCCTTCACCTTGGAACCCTCGTTCCCTTTCTCATGGATCTTGAGCTTGCCGCGCACGGCCAGGTCGATGACGGTGGCCGTCATATCCTCCGCCCTCGGGTGCTGGTTCAGGAGCATGGCCATGAGCGCCGGCCTCAACTCCCGTGGCGCCTCGTAGCTCACGCCGGGAGGAGGCCCCGCGTATGCGTCCCTCCCTTTCCACCCCCACATGCCCAGCATCAGCGCCACGATGGCGAGGAAGACGGCGAGGGCCAGGCCGAGCATCAGCCACATGGTGGAGCTGCGGTAAGGCCAGGGCTTCTGGATCGTCCCCTTGGGCATGGCTACGTCGATGGTGAAATCGCTGTAGGGCGGGACGTAGCGCGCTTCCCACCAGATGACTTCCCCGGCGCGGCCTGAATCCTCGCTGCTCTCGACGAGATAGGGCGCATAGTAGTCTGTGTATTCCACCTCGCTCATCACCGTGCCCTCGGGGAGCCTCACGGTGATGCGCGAGGATTTAATGGGAACGGCGCGGTCGTAGGATACCGCGTTCCAGTAGAGGCGATCGTAGTCCTGCGCGTATATCATGGCTCCCGTCACGCGGTAGGAGATGATCCATCCCCGCTGCTCGTCCCGGGCCTGGAACTCGATACGGATGAGCTCCCCGCCACCATAGGATTCGGCCTTCCAGAGACCGCTATCGTAGGGGGTACCGTCCAGGTTGAAGACCTCTACGTCCTTGACGCGTACCTTGCCGTAGGTCCTGCCCTCGGTCACCCCCCTGGCCGTCTGGGTGGTGATGTCGCGGGTGAGGAAGGAGAAGCTCCCGGTGAAGTTGACCACCTGCGTCTCGCGCACGGTGAAGGAGCCGTCGCCGTGCACCTGGATATCGCTGTCGAAGCGCTCGAACTCCCAGCTCTTGAAATGACTCTCCTGCTCCCATACGCCTCCACCCGCGCCCACGCTTCCGTATCCGCCGCGCGCGGGTTTCCGTCCGTGCATGGTGGACGATTCCGGAAACGCCGCCGCCGCGGCCATGGGTATCGCGAGCATGGCGAGGACGGCCAGGCACGCGAGAAAGAAGAAGACGGCCGAGCGTCGCGATCGTCGTTTCTGCATGAGACCCTGCCCCCTTATAAGTCGCTCTCTATATCCCTGTGAGCACCCTCAAACGGAGCTGGCGCTCAGAGATTGCCGCGTCGCCTGCGGCTCCTCGCAATGACATCATTGTAACGCTCCAGCCGCTTGCGGCTCCTCGCACATGATTGTAATCCCTACACGCTTACGCTCTCGCCCAGCAGGTTCTCCACGAAGTCGCGGATGCGGTTCTCGATCTGGGCGCGGTCGTACCAGCGCGAGTCGGTGTGGTCGGCCTCGATGATCAGCGCCGGCTTGCCGGTGCGCCGCGTGAACTCCTTCGCCAGGTCGTACTGGCCCAGAGAATAGGGTTTGCAGCTGCGGTTGGAGTGCATGATCATGCCGTCAACGCCGAAGCGCGTGGCCAGCGACTCTATCTTGTCCGCCATGCGCTCGAGGTTGATGTTCAGATAGACCTCGGCGTAGATATTGGCCATGCTCGCAAGCGGCCTCTCCGCGTCAACCCCGGAAAACGTCCATGCGCTGGTGTAGGTATCCGCGACCAGGCAGGTCTCGAGTTCCATGAACAGCCGGCCCAGGTTGCGCATCTCGTACCATACGGGAATGTTGTCCCACAGCACGCGGTACTTCTCCGTGGGGAGGATGCCGATGTCCTCCTCGATGCGCTGCTTCATCTCCTCGAGCACGCCCTGGTAGAAGTCCACCACCTCCTGGGTGCCCCGCAGGGTGACGATGGGGGCCATGAGGATGAAGGCATCGAAGCAGGTCATGGGTGCCGGCCGGTGCTCGTTACAGGCGAGCACCTGGCTCCACAGCTCCCCGGCGATGAGGGACTTGGCGGCCACGTCGATGAAGCGCTGCTCGTCGTAGACCCTTCCGGTCACCTTTTCCAGTAAGGCCATGTACTCCTCCATCTGGCGCAGCGAGTAGTCGGCGATGTGTTGGGGCAGCTCGCCGCGGACGAAGGGGGTATCGTAGATGAACAGGGGCACGTCGAAGAAGCGCGCCAGTTCCTCGTACCACTTGAAGACGGTGTTGCAGATGTTGTTGCAGGCCACCAGGAAGGTGGGGCGGGGCAGGCCGCCGATGGGCCCTCCCTTGGTCATGGCGCTGCCGATGTCGCCGCGGGCGTAGGAGCAGAGGTCGCGGGAGAAGCCGCGGCCCTCGGCCACCTCGCACAGCTCCACGTTCATGTGGGCGGCTCCGCACATGGCCCCGTGGTTCTCCGGGTAGACGGGGATGACGTCGAAGGCGATGAGGGGCTCCACCGGGGCGCCGCTGGTGATCCAGGCGATGTGCCTGTCGGTGCCCTCCGCCCCCTTGGCCTCCATGTAATACTTGGTCATGAGGTCGCGCATGGCGCCGGCCGACTTTATCTTGCGCCGTTCCTTGTCTGCCTTTTCCTTCTCCGTGAGCTCTTTGCCGTTACCGCTCATCACTCAAATCCTCCTTTTCGGAGCCGTTCACACTGCCTGTTCGCCTGTCCTGCAACCGGCTTCCTGGCTATCCCTGGGCGGGGGAGTCGGAATCCGATATGTCCTCCTCCATCGCTTTGGTGCGCAATACCCCCTGGGGTAACAAAAAACAAGACCTGACCCCCTATACTCCGCTTATGGTCTCGAGGAAGGCCTGCAGGCGCGTGCGCAGCTGGCCCCGGGAGAAGGACTGCAGCTCGCTCTCCAGCACCAGCGAGGGCACGTCCAGCTCCTTCTGCAGGCGCTCCCGCAGGTAGGGCACGTCGAAGAGGTGCGGCTCGCAGAAGGACTGCAGGTAGAAGATGACCCCCGCCGCGCCACTGTCCTGCACCTGCCTGACGAGGTGCTCCACGCGGTCCTCGATGGACTGGTGTTTGGCCGGGCAGTTCACCCGCCCCCACATGCGCCTGGCCAGCGCCTCCTCCGGGGTGTCGGCCTCGTCGACGTAGTTGTCGAAATAGCGGTGGCCGCTGCACAGGTCGTCGTCCACCACGTCCGCCCCCAGCTCCTGGAGCAGCTCCACGAGGTCCGGGGTAGTGCAGACGCTGCCGCTCACCAGGAGGGGGGTTCTTTCCCTGCCCGGCTGCCCGCCGGTGTCCAGGCCCTCCAGCAACTCGTGCAGCATCTCGTTGTGCTTCTCGCGCCGCATCCAGAACCCGGCCGCCAGGCAGGCGGTGGCGGAGAGGCCGTCGAGGACGCCGGGGCTGGTGGTGCGCAGCTTGTACAGCCGGTCCGCCAGGCGGCGGTTGCGGTTATATACGTGGATGCTCTCCTCGAGGGCATCGTCCCAGATGGCCTCGCCGACATAATCCTCCACGCTGCGCCGGAAACGGTGCACCTCCTCCACCAGGAAGGGCAGGGAGACGTCCTCGCCCATGCGGATGGGGAGCACCAGGTCACCGTGGAAGGGGAAATCCGTGTTGCGGCGCCAGATGTCCGAGAGCCGCATCATGGTGTCGCAGGTCTGCACGAAGACCGCCCCCTCCAGGAAGTCGAGCTCGCCGGCCAGGGCCATGTCCAGGTCGGTGCGGGCGAGGGAGCAGCAGTAGGTCTGGAGGTGGGCGTCGGCGTAGGTTATGGTGCGCACCGCGCCCATGAGGCGGACCGGCGTGAACCCCGCGGCATGGATTATCTCCTCCGGGGTGTAGGAGCAGAACACGGCCAGGGGCTTCTCCCCCTCCTCGCGCAGCCGCGCCAGGTGCGGATAGGGATCCCTCCACAACTCCAGGCACTCGTCTACGATGGTCTGGACATCCATGACGCTCCTTTCATGCACGGATACGCTCACGCCCCAATCATTGCATGTCTATTTTACCAGCAAAGCGTTGCCGGTCACCCTCCGGATCCCGCAACCGCTCCCGCCGGGCGGGGCCATGGGGCCGTTGTGCCCGGGTGATCAGGAAAGCTGATGGTGAAGGACGGGGTGTCTGGTATACTTATCCCATCATATGGGGCGTAGCATGGGTAAACGACGCGCGGACGCAAAGGGAGGGTGGAGATGCTCAGAAAAGATCTGCCTCACCGTGTTTCTTCTCTGAAATGGGTTTTCCTCATAACGTTGTGTGTTTTCCTCGCCTTGCTGGCCTTTCCTTTCACTTTCCAAGCCCGGGAGGCCCGGGCGGCCTATGGAGATGTGCTACAGGCCGCTCCACCCCACATCGATTCGCTGAGCCCGGAATATGGTAGCGTTGGAACGGAGGTGAAGATTAAGGGAAATAGCTTTGGAGGTATCCAAAGTGATTCCTACGTATCCTTCGGCTCCAATCAAGCGCAGTATTACCTGCTGTGGTCGGACACGGAGATCAGGTGCAAGGTGCCCTCGGACACATACGGCAAGGAGAGCGTGACGGTCAGCACGGTGGATGGAACGTCCAATTCCGCCGATTTCTACGTCCCCCCACACATCGACAGCATCGATCCCGATGCTGCGCCTATCGGATGCCCCGTGGAGATCATCGGGTCCGGGTTCGGTCCCGGCAAGGGGGCCGGATACGTGGAATTCGGCAGCGCAACGGCAAGCGATTACATATCGTGGTCGAATTCCTCGATCGTCGTGAGGGTCCCGAGGGTGTCGGGCGAAGTCAGTATATGTGTAATTACCGACAGCGGGATCTATTCGAACGGTGTTCCCTTCGAGGTAGTCCAGTACGGCGTCGGCTTCGCCGAGGGCTATACAGGGAATAATTTTCAGCAATACCTGTGCATCGGCAATCCCAACGATTATGCGGCGCAGGTGGAGATATATTACTTCCTCCCTGACAGTACCTACCTCGACGACGAGTTCAGCGTGCCCGCGAGGTCCCGCAAGACCATAGACGTGAACAATTACATCAACCCCTACTTCGAGGCGGGCTCGGAGGTCTCGACTATCGTCTTCTCGGACCTGGAGGTGGTGGTGGAGCGACCCATGTACTTCAACTACCAGGGGCGCTGGACGGGTGGCCACGACGTGGTTGCCACCCCCTACATCAGCAAGCTCTGGCTCTTCGCCGAGGGCTACACGGGACCCGGGTTCGAGGAGTATATCTGCGTCTTCAACCCCAACCCGGATCCCGCCAACCTCATCTTCCACTTCCTCACCCAGGAGGCGGGAGAGATAGAGAGGCCGGGGACCGTACCCGCGGCGTCCCGGCGCACCTTCAAGGTTAACGATCTGCTGGGGGCGGACTACCAGTGCTCCCTGGCCCTGGAGTCGGACCAGTACGTGGTAGCCGAACGCCCCATGTACTTCGACTACACCGGCCGGGGCAACCACCACTGGGAGGGTGGCCACTGCGTTATGGGCCAGCCCTACATCGCGCGGGAATACTATTTCGCGGAAGGGACCACCCGCCCCGGCTTCGAGGAATGGCTCACCATGCTCAATCCCTACGACGAGCCTATAACCATCATCGCCACCTACCAGCTGGGGGAGGGACAGGGTACGCCGGTGATGAAGAGCTACGTCATCCCGCCGCTGCACCGTTACACCGTGAACGTGGCCGACGAAGTGGGAGGGGACAAGGACGTCTCGGTGAAGCTGGCCTCGGAATATTACTTTCTGGCCGAGCGCCCCATCTACTTCCGCTACACCGGTCACGGCGCCTCCTGGGAGGGAGGGCATTGCGTCATCGGCGCCAGCGAGCTCTCCCCGGACTGGTTCTTCGCCGAGGGATGCACCGGTAGCGGATTCCAGGAGTGGATCTGCCTGCAGAACCCGGGCGATGAGGACGCCGTGGTGGAGGTGAGCTACCTGGGGAAATCCGGCGTCGTCGCCGTGAAGCAGTACACCATATCCGCCCGCAGCAGGGCCACCCTGCGCGTCAACGACGAGGCGGGAGGGGGCCTGGAGCTATCCTGCCAGCTGCGCGTGGTATCCGGGCCGCCCATCATGGCCGAGCGCCCCATCTACTTCAACTTCCGCGGCTGGGACGGCGGACACGACGTGGTGGGCTACTGCCCCGTCTCGTTCGGCAGCGCCGCGACCGTGCAGAGCGCCGGCCTGGAGCAGGGCATGCTCCTGCGCGACCTCGAGTGGGAGCCGGGTGAGAAGAAGATATGATTTCTCACGCTTAAGTGGGTGCGTGCGGCGGGGGTTATCGCGCCATGGAAGGAAGCGCTCATCGGGGAACAAGGCTCGAGCCGGGGGTGATCCCAAGACCTGGCCCACCGATCGTTACGCTGTAAGACTTGCCAGCCGGTTGAGGAAACGCCGCGGAGCAGAATCGGTTTTTATCTGCTTAGAAAGGTCAGGCCTCGAGCCGGGCCTGACCCCAAGGCTAATTACCCCTGCCCCCGCCTCCACTTTCGAGCGCGGTGCCCGGGGGGTAGACCACTATGGCGGGGTCGGGGCAGGTGACGCAGGTGTTCTGGCAAGCGCCGCAACCCGTGCACTTCTCGGGTACGACGCGCGGCCTGCCCCGGGAGTCGACCTCTATAGCCCCATAGGAACAGCGTTCGTAGCAGA
This sequence comes from Actinomycetota bacterium, assembly GCA_003598015.1. GTDB lineage: Bacteria > Actinomycetota > Geothermincolia > Geothermincolales > RBG-13-55-18 > SURF-21. The sequence continues at coordinate 33,581 of QZKE01000060.1, forward strand.
CCAGGCAGGCCTTGCCCTCGTTCCAGGCGATGCACTTCGACCTGGCCACCGCCGCGGTTCCTATGCGCACCTCGTCGCCGGCGGGCTTGCGGATGGCCCCCACCGGGCAGGCCTGCGCGCAGGCGCGGCCGCACAGCTCGAACTCGCACTTTGCCAGGGCGGGATTGAAGCGCGGCGTCCACAGCTTGGACGTCCCGAAGTCCTTGGACGCGGGCTCCAGGCACTGGGTCAGGCAGGCGCGCACGCATTCCCCGCAGCGCAAGCAGCGCGTGGTGAAGGCGGCTTCGTCCTGCGCTCCGGGGGGGCGCAGCAGCACGGCTCCACCCTTTTCGCGCAGCAACGCATAGGCGAGGAGCGTCGCCGAACCGGTCACGCCCAGGGCAAGAAAATCCCTCCTGCCCATCCTCACATCTCGCATGCTATTGCCTCCTCCTGGGTTTCCCAGTCCCCCGGCCTCTTGCCCGAGACCAGCACCGGGGCGCCCATGACGCGCAGGGAGAGCGCTCCCCTCTCCGGGCATGCGGCCACGCACTCTCCGCACAGGGCGCAGTCCGCCATGGCCAGGCGCCCCGTCTTCTCGCTGTCCGCCACTCCCGCGATGCCGAAGGGACAGGCACAGGCGCATCTGCCGCAGTGGGTGCAGGCATCGTTGTCCTTTACCAGTGTGAGCGGGCTGGCCGCCACCGGCAGGCGGGACCCCGCCATGCTGGCGAGGGAGAGGCAGGCTCCGAAGGGACACATCTCCTGGCACCAGAAGCGCGGACCCACCACCACCGCCAGAACGACGAGGGCGATGAGCAGGAAGGGCACGCCGCCCAGCAATATAAAGACCACCGCGCGGTTGGCGATCACCAGTGGATCGAAGATCCAGATCGCGTTTATCCCCAGCGCGAAAAGCAGCACGAGCACCGCCAGGAACACGTACTTCAGGCGCACGCGGAGGTCGTTTTTTCCGATACTGCGGCCGGCTATATCCTTGGGGCGCAGGCGGGATATCTTTCTGCCGCGCCTCCTCTCCAGGGAGGGGAGCATCTCCAGGCCGGAACCGAGGGGGCAGATCCAGCCGCAGAAGAAACGGCCGCTCACCAGCGTCAGTCCCAGCAGTATCCAGGCGGGGAGCAGGTAGAGCCAGAGGCCGCTCTCCCATGCCGCGGTTATCCCCGCCAGCGGATCCACGCGCAGGAAAAGATTTTCGTCCAGCGTAGCGGAAGGCGGGTAAGCGGCAGCCCAGGTCATGACGATGAACAGCGCTATGAAGGCCACTTGTACTGCCCTGCGCACCCAGTGGACGGCCCGGCGCCTGCCTTTGCTCACGCGCTCACCTCCGTCATGCCCAGGGAGGCGAAGTCGGTGGTCCCCACTCCCAGCTGTTCGCCGTAGACGAGATAGTTGATCTGCGCGGGTGCGGTGCCGAAGAGCCCGCAGCAGTAGGAGTCGATGGCCACGGGGTCGGTGCCGATTATCACCTGGCCCGGATCGGCGACCATGCCCGGCCCGCCGGGGCCGTGGTCGAGGAGAATATTTGTGGCATCGGAGATGACCAGCGCCGGCTTGATGACCGTGTTTATCTCCGCGATGGCCTTGTGCAAATCGACGTTGTGGAAGTTCCCCATGGTCTGGGTGGTCCCGATGAAGTTCTTCATGGCCATGGACAGCCCGGCCCCGCTGTGGTGCTTGACCTTGGGCATGTTCACGATGACGTCGGCAGCGAAGATCTCGTCCAGGATGCCGGCGGAGGGCAGGGCGGTGGCTCCGGGTATCTGCACCACGCGCGCGCTGCCCGGCTTGCGTACGGCGTAGACCGCCAGCTCGGCGCCGGCTGCCCGGGCCGCGGGACCGATGCCGTTGGCCTCCAGGGTCTGATCCACCAGATCCTGCAGGATGTGGTCGAACACGGTAACCCTGGACGCGCCCGCAGCCAGCAGCTGGCTTATGGTCTCGGCCAGCAGCTCCGGATTGGTCGTCGTGGCGTCCTCGGGGGGCCGCGCGAAGGCGGCGTTCACCTTGATGAGCACCTTCTTGCCGGCGAGGTCCAGGGCCGCCAGGCCTCCCCAGGCCTCCAGACCTTTGCGCAGCATGGCGGCGGGGTCCGTGCCCTTCACCACCACCAGCCCCGCCGCCGGCGTGGTTTGAACTGGGGCCGGGACCTCCTCGGGGGCGGCCTCCGGGCCTTCATCCACGGGGCAGGTATCGCTGGCGTTACTCCCGCACCCCGGTATGGTCGCGGCGATATAGAGGGCGCCCAAGCCGGCGGCTATGGTACCCGCCTTGCCGAGAAACTTCCTCCTGTCCAACTCCTGCAAAACATTTCCTCCTTAATCCCCCTCATGGAGATTATCTCATCCGCCCGCCCATACTTCCTTGACCTGCGTCATCCACGTTGCATGGCTCAGTCTATCCGCTCCTCGCTCAATTCAGGGAGTACCGTACGGGCATCCCGCCTGCGCCCGCGATTGCGGGTGCGGCGGCGCTCCCGGTTCCGTATGAGGAGGCCGGTGTTTCGCTGAGCACGATGGCATTGCGCGGACAAACCCTAAAGCAGTCCCCGCAGCCCCGGCAGCCCGGACCCACGACGGCGGCTCCTCTCTGCAGATGGATGGCATCCTCGGGACAGATACCCTGGGTGCATTTACCGCAACCGGTGCACTTGCTCGTCACCACCGCCACGGTTTTCGATGACGTCCCGGCCTGCTCGTTCGTATCTACTTGCGGGACCGATGTCTCGACTTCTTCGCCTGCAGTCCCGTCATCCGTCGTTTGCGTCTCGCTCTCTCCACGCGTACAGGACACGAGGTTTCCGGCGAAGAATACGAACCCCAATGCGGCGGCCCAGCGGGAGGCGGAGCACAGGAATTCCCTGCGATCCATGCTATCCATCTTCTCCGTCCTCGATCTTCATACTGTTTGCGTCCTTCCTCTCCCGGGGCGGCTGCCTGTGCGACTCCCATATTGACACCCGCCGTTTAACCGTCTGTGAAATCATTATGAAGATTCTGTAAAATCTCTTCTCGCTCGCATCTACGTTCGTGGGGGCATGCGTGTACGTCACCGCAACTGACCTATATCATACGGCGAGAGAAAATCCACGTGTGGGGGTGTCACCGCACGCTCACATCCAGCCTTCTTCCCCGGAGAAAATCCCCCGATTGGCGGATAATCTTCTGCTTCTGGATTACGAAGAGTCTCCTAGGGAATAGTTATTGGACTGCCCGGCGCATCCATTTGCGAATATACGAGGCGCATACGGAAGGGGTGGTGAAAGGCATATGTCTACGACTCGCTCTTTCTCTTCTGCATCGTCCCCTCCGTTCCTTCCGCTTTCATCGGGATCCAGGAGGGTCATGAAGAGAGCCACCTTCTGCGAAATGGAGGTCTGTCTGTATCGCAATCCGGAAAGGAGAGGGTCATGAAGAACGGTTTTCCCGGGCGCTGCATCGCCGTGCTGGGGTGCATGCTCCTGGCTCTTTCACTGACGTCGTTATGTGCGCCGCCGGCGGGAGCGGCCACCTGGACCAGGATAGCCAGTGGCGGCGTAACCAACGCGAACAATATCGAGATGGGACCCGGCGTCGTCTACAGAGGTCTGCAGACCATCTTCTCGACGCCCATCACGGGGATACTGCAGCCGCCAGGCCCTGTTTCCATGTACACGTACAATGGGAGCGCGTTCGCGCAAGTGGGGCCGGACAGCTTCAACAACCCCAACATCAAGGGCACCCAGCCCACCGCGATCTACAACGACAAGCTCTACATAGGCACCGCGAACGGAACCGATGGCGGTGAGATCTTCGTGTGGGACGGGAGCGATGACCCGGTCAGGGACGACGCCACCGCCAACGGTTTCGGCCTCGGCGGCTCCAGCGACACCGCCATACCCCTGGATGCCATCGGCGGGAATCTCCTGGTCGCCGTGAACAGGAGCTCCACCGGACTGCCCTTCCTGCTCTACGAATACGACGGAAGCAACTGGTCGATGCTCGCGGGCCCGGGCGCCCCGCACCAGGCCGGGTTGGGAAATGCGCACAACTACGGCGTCGTCTTCTGCGGCAAGTTCGAGGACAAACTGGTTCTTCCCGTATTCAACTTCACGGACGGGATCGAGGTCTGGACCTACGACGGCTCGAGCTTCGAGCTCATCGGCGAAGCGGGTGGTCCCGGTTGCTGGGATGCGAGCCAGTTGATCGGCTCGGTCGCCTATTCACCCCTGGAAGGGAAGCTGTACATGGGCACCAGCGACCTTGACTTCTTCTCTCCCGGGGGCGGCAGGCTCTACGCCTATGACGGAAGCGCTTGGAGCCTGGTCGTGGGCTCGGGAATAGACAACGTCAACAACCTCTTCTTCTGCCCGCTGGTCAGGGGCGAGGACCTCTACGTTGCCGCGGGCAACGTAGCCCAGGGCTGCCGCATCTACCAGCGGTCGGGAGGCGGCTTCACGCCCATAAGCGACTACGGGATGGACGGGACCAACAACAACATGGGCTTGTTGATCACCAGCTATAACGCCGAACTCCTCGCCGTTACCAGCAACGCCAACGGGGGAGAGGTATGGACGACCCCCATCGCGCCCTCCATAGACCGGCTCGTGCCGGACGCGGCCGCCAGGGGCTGGAAGGTCAGGATAGAGGGTCACGATTTTATGGACAGCCAGGGCGGTGGCGCGGTGACCTTCAACGGGGTCCCGGTACAGAGCTACCTGTCCTGGAGCGATACGGACATAGAGGTGCTGGTGCCGCCCGGGGCCACGGACGGTCCGGTGCGAGTATCCCAGAGCAACGGGGACTCCAACGAAGTGGACTTCACCGTGGAGGGGAATTACTACTTCGCCGAGGGTTACACGGGTGCGGGCTTCCAGGAGTACCTGTGCATAGGCAACGCCAACGACGACGCCGTCTCCGCCAGCATCACCTACATGTACCCGGACGGAAGCACGCAGGACCAGGCGGTTGAGGTTCCGCCCAAATCCCGCACCACGGTGAACGTCAACTCCCTGGTGGGACCGGACAGAGAGGTCTCGGCCCGGATTACCTCGGTTGATGCCATAGTCGTCGAACGCCCCATGTATTTCCTCTACGGTGGGGTGTGGTCGGGTGGCCACGACGTCGTGGGAGCGACCGAGACCTCCGCCAGCTGGTACTTCGCCGAAGGATACACCGGGGCTGGCTTCCAGGAATGGATATGCGTGCTCAATCCCGGGGACAACCCCGCCGGCCTCACTTTCCGCTTCATGACCCAGGAGGAGGGGTTGAGGGAGGTCACCGGCTTCTCCGTAGCCGCCCATTCCCGCGCCAGCTTCCGGGCCAACCAGATCCTGGGAGATAACTACCAGACGTCTCTCGAGCTCGTCTCCACCCAGCCCATCGTGGCCGAACGCCCCATGTACTTCGACTACTCCGGCACCGCCAGCAGGGGCTGGAAAGGGGGCCATTGCGTGATGGGAACCCCCACGCTGTCGCGATCCTACTATTTCGCCGAGGGCACCACCCGCTCCAACTTCGAGGAGTGGCTCACCCTGCAGAACCCCAACCCCGATGCCGTCACCATCCTGGCTACGTACCAGTTGGGCCCGGGTCAGGGTGCGCCGGTGCAGGCGGCATACGATGTGCCTGCGAACTACCGGCGCACCATCTACGTACCCGGCGAGGTGGGCATGGAGAAGGACGTATCCGTGCTGCTGACCTGCACGAGAGACTTTCTGGCCGAACGCCCCATGTACTTCGACTACTCTTATACGGACCTGCGTGCCCAGGGGGGGCATTGCGTCATAGGTTCACCCGAACCCGCCTCGGACTGGTTCCTGGCCGAGGGCTATACCGGGCCGGGCTTCAACCAGTGGATATGCCTGCAGAACCCCGGGGACACCGATGCGATGGCGGAGGTGACCTACTACACCCAGGAGGTGGGGGCTCTCGCCACGCAGAGAGTCAACGTTCCCGCTCGCACACGCAATACCATCATGGTCAACGACTCCGCGGGGCGTGGCTACCAGCTATCCACCGGCATCAAGGTCGTATCCGGCCCGAACATAGTGGTGGAGAGGCCCATGTACTTCAACTTCTCCATCTGGAATGGCGGGCATGATGTAGTGGGGTATACGCCCTGAGAGCTTTCGGTCGCGGAAATATGCCGGAAAGGGCTCACGGAAGTGGGCCCTTTCCATGGCATGACAGAGCAACATCCCCCGCATCCCCTCTCCCGGAAGGATAGTCGATCCGGCATCCTGCCGCGCGATGCTGCTAGAATAGCCTCGAGGTCATGCCTGATGGATCAGGGAAAGACGTGAGGAGCGGCGATGAAAGAGATAGTCGTTGTCGGCGCGAGTGGCGACATGGCCAGGGTGGCCGTCACCAGGCTTTTAGCTCTCAGGGACGACTGCCGGCTGAGGCTCGCGGACCGGGACCTGGGCGGGGCGGAGCGCCTGGCGCGCGCGTTGGGGAGCGAGCGGCTTGCGCCGGAGTACGTGGACATATTCGACCGGCGCGTGCTCGCGGAGGTCATCTCCGGCGCGCATCTCGTCGTAAACTGCACCGGACCGTATTACCGCACCGCGAAGCCGGTTCTGGAGGCCTGCATCGCCGGCGGCACCGATTACGTGGATATGTGCGATGATGAGGACTCGGCCCTGTCCATGCTCGTGCTGGACCGCGAGGCGCACGAGCGAGGCGTCACCGCCCTCATATGCTGCGGCATCGCGCCCGGCCTGCTCAACGTCCTGGCGCGTGCAGCCGCCTCCGAACTCGACGAGTTCGAGGACATCGAGCTGGCCTGGGTGAGCGGCCAGGCTCCCCCCGCCGAAGACCGCCCGGCGGGAAGTGTCGGGGTCATCGAACATATGCTCCACTGCTGCGTCGGCATGTGCGCCACCATCCGCGACGGGGGCAGGACATACATCCCCGCCTTCAAGGAGGGCAGGGTGATCGAGTTCCCCGCTCCCCTTGGCCCTTACAAGGTGTTCGAGCTCGGGCACGCCGAACCGGCCACCATCCCCAGGTTCATGCCCGGGCTGCGCAACCTGCGCACCATGGGGGCGATCTACCCGCCATATCTCAACGGGCTTTTCCGGGGCATAGCGGGGCAGGTGACCCGTGGCTCGGTGGGCATGCGGGAGGCCGTCGAATTCATCGTCGCCCTGGACAAGGGGGGCAGGGTAGCGAGCCTGCGGCCTTTTCTCGGCGTGCTGTCGGGCGTGATGGGCCAGTTGCTGCGCGGCGAGATCCGCCTCCGCGACCTGCGCGGCCTCCTGCAGGCCTCCACCGGGCGGCTGCAGGTGGAGGCGCTCGGCGGCATCTACGTCTCGGTCTCCGGCGTCAAAGACGGCCGGCGCGCACGCGTAACCGTGTCGGAAGCGTCCGTACAGGGAGCCGGTGAAGGCAGTATGGATATCGACGTGGTGACCGGGACCTGCCTGGCCGCGTTCGCATCGTTGATGCTCGCCGGGGACGTTACCGGCAAGGGGGTCATGGCTCCCGAAGCATGCGTGGACCCGCACAGGTATGTGGACGAGTTGAAAAAGGCTCTCCCCGAATACGACATGAAACTCGATCTTCAGTTCAGCTGGATCTAGCGAGCCGCGCGCGGCAAACCGTCGTGCTCCGACGAATGTTATAATTTACATATATTGGCTTCGTTTGTATACTCTGGAAGATACTCAAAGAATTCGCCTGCCCCGTTCACGAACACAGCGAGTTATGGAAGGGGGGATGGTAAAAACCTTTTAGGAAGAGTTACCGGGCTCGAGAGAGGAAAGGGGGTTGCCATGAGGAGATACATCATCGCGGTCATCGCCATGCTGATAGCCGTGTCGCTGCTCGTGCTCGCCGGATGCGGCGAGGATAAGACTACCGCAGACACCAGCGAGTACGCCGGAACGTACATCAGCGAAGACAATGCGGACGACTACATCGAGATCGGGGACAACAACACCTTCACCATGATGAGCGACGGAGAGGAGACCTCGGGCTCCTGCGACGTCGAGGACGGAAGCCTGCTCCTGTCCGCCGGCAGCTACAACGCCACCATGAAGATCAGCGGCGACGCGATCACGGATGAGGACGGGAACCGCTACGTAAAAGGCTATGCCACGGTCGAAGAGGCCATCGAGGCGTACTGCGCGGCGAACGGGATCGTCATTCCCGACCTGACCATCTCGGAGGAGAAGCAGGTAAGCCAGCAGGACCCCGCCTGGGAGGTGGATTACGCCTTCCCGGCCGAGGCCGAGGGCGAGGGGGTCTTCTTCCTGCTCCAGAACAGTGACGGGGCATGGGCGGTCATCGCCCACACG
>QZKE01000049.1 GCA_003598015.1 Actinomycetota bacterium
CGAGCGTAGCGAGGTCCAGGCCTGGCACGCATGCAAATGGAAGGAGACGGAGCGAGCCGGAGGCGAGCGTAGCGAGGTCCAGGCCTGGCACGCATGCAACCGGGCGATGCTCGGCGGGTGGATTGACGGGATCGCACGCATGCGTAGGGAATGAACAAGGGGGTATGCGACATGAGAACTGACATCAGTGAAGAACTCAAGATGCTGGACGGCATGGCGAGGGACTTCGCCGCCAGGGAACTGCTGGATGAGCGCGAGGATCACGACAGGTATCCCTTCACGCCGCTCTTCGACGGCATCCTGGCCAAGGCGATGGAGGTGGGATTCTTCTCGGTCATGTTGCCGGAGGAGTCGGGTGGGTCCGCGGAGCCGGTATCCGCCCTCTGCCTGGTCCTCGACGAGGTCTGCCAGGTGGACGCCAGCCTGGGGGGGACGATCTTCACCAACGCCCTGGCGCAGGAGATCATCAGGCAGGCCGGGGGGGCGAACCTGCTCGAGGATCTGGCGTCCGAGGACGGCTCGTTCCAGCAGGCACTCATCGCCTTCCCCGCTTTCAACAACCCGGGGGAGGTCGACCACTGCGCGAAGGCGGTTAAAAAGGAAGGCGGCTACGCGCTCTCAGGAGACGTGGAGTACGTGGTGCTGGGAGGCCTGGTCAACAGCGCCATGCTGCCGGCGAAGATCGAGGGCGAGGAGGGTTACTCGTTCTTCCTGGTGGACCTGGCCGAGGAGGGGATCGAGAAGAGCGAGCCCGTGCTCAGCCTGGGATTGCATGCCTGCCCGGCGGTGGATATGACCCTCTCCGGCGTAGCCGGGCGCCCGATTGGAGAGGAGGGCGGGGGAAGCGCATACTTCGAGGCAGCGGTGGACCGCCTGAGCGTAGCGGCGGCGGCCATGGCCGCGGGGGCGATGAAGGGCTCTTTCAGCGAGGCCCTGGAGTACAGCAAGCAGAGGGAGCAGGGCGGAAGGCTCATCGTCGGCTGGTCGGAGGTGAGGATGCTCCTTGCGGGCATGGCTCTCAAGTCCAAGGTGGCGGACATGCTGGTGGAGAAGGCGAGCTGCGCCGTGGACCGCGAGGAGCCCGGTTGGCAATTGGCTTCCCGCGCCGCCGCCCTGCAGGTGCAGGAGATGGCCGCAGAGGCGACCACCGACGGCATACAGATGCTGGGCGGATACGGTTACATGAAGGACTACGGGCAGGAGAAGAGGTTCCGCGACGCCAAGCAGATCCAGTCGCTCATGGGCATCACCCCCCTACGCCGGCTCGCATACGTGCAGCGCGTCATCGACGGGGAACCGGCCTGGTGAGGATAAGGGGGTAAGTCATGTTTGAAGGTATAACCGCATCGACCTTGCTGGACCGGGACCCCAGGCTCGAAGACGTCATGTGCAGCCTGGACAGCGTGGGCAAGATGCCCCATGCCCTGTCCGGCGAGATAAGGGAGGCCGTGGCCATGGCCCGCAGGTTCAACGAGACGGTGGCCAGGCCCTACGCCCTGGAGCTGGACCGCAAGATGCAGGAGGACCCGACCTATCTGCCCTGGGACCTGGTCAGGGAGGCTAACCGCTGGGGCTTCTATTCCGGGTGGATCCCCAAGATCTTCGGGGGCAAGGGATGGAACCTGGGCACCATGATACCGGTGGTGGAAGAGCTGTGCTCCGAGTGTGCCGGGATAGCCAACCTCATCGGGGTGCAGTACTTCGGCATCTCCATCCTCTTCGCCGGCTGGAACGTGCGCATCATCGACAAGATCTGCCGCGAGGTAGTGGAGGGGGAGCGCAATGGCGAGCCCTGCCTGGTCTCCGGGCTGGTGACCGAGCCGGGGGCCGGAACGGACGCGGAGGAGGTGGAGCTGCTCTCCAAGGCCAACGTCAAGTGCCTGGCGCGCAAAGTGGACGGCGGGTACGTGGTCAACGGCACCAAGGTCTTCATCTCCAACGGGCACGTCTCCACCTGGCACATGCTCATCGCCTACGAGGACCTGAGCCGCCCCGAGGAGACCATGATCCTCTTCGCGGTGAAGAACGGCATGCAGGGCTTCTCCTTCGGCAGGATGGAGAAGAAGATGGGGCAGAAGGGATGCCCCGCCAGCGAGATGGTCTTCGAGGACTGCTTTATCCCCGACGAGAACGTATGCATGAGCACGGAGCAGATGAAAGGCATGAGGCGGAGCGCCAAGGAAACGGGCATGCAGCTCATCGACTTCGTGGTCTCCCTCACCCGCCCCGGCGTGGGGGCCATGGGGGCCGGCGTGGCCCGGGGCGCCTTCCAGGAGGCCCTGGCCTTCGCTCGCGAGACGGTGGTGGACGGCAAGCTCCTCGTCGACCACGAATGGGCGCAGTGCCTGCTGGCCCAGATGTATGCCAACGTGGCCCTGGCGCGGCTGACCTACATGGAATGCAGCCACGTCACCGGCCTCTACGGCATGGCCTCGCTGCTGAACATCAGGCCGCTGTACTACTATTTGCGGGCCACCCCCACGTCCATGCTGGACCGCATCATGCCGGCGGTCAACAAGCTGGACGCGACCACGAAGACATACCGCAAGCTGATCATGGACATGCAGAAGGACGAAGATGCCATGCGCGCTTCGGGCTGGGCTTCACTCTCCAAGTTCGCCGCCACCGACCTGGGCATCAAGAACTGCCACCTGGCCGTGGAGTTCATGGGACAGGCGGGGATAAGGCAGGACCGGCGCGCGGAGAAGATCCTGCGCGACGCCAAGCTCCTGCAGATATACGAGGGCACCAATCAACTCAACCGCCTCAACCTCTTCAAATGCCTCATCGGCCGCTGCGCCCCCGAGGCGAGGTTGTTCGAGGAATAGGGAAGGAGGAATCATGACCGAGACGTTGGACGTGGAGACGGAAGTCCCCGAGAAGGCATCGCAAGAGGGGGAGATGTACACCTGGCACGAGGGCATGGAATGGAACCCGGTGGAGAGGATCATACTGGAGCGGCGCAGCGTGCGCAAGTACAAGGACAAGCAGGTGCCGGAGAAGCTGGTGCGCCGCATCCTGGAGGCGGGCCGCTTCGCCCCCTCGGCGGGCAACTCCCAGCCCTGGAAGTTCATCGTCGTACGTGACCGCGAGATGATCGAGGACATGGAAAAGTACGTGCGGCTGCGCTGTAAGGTGCTCAAGTTCATGCTCAACTGGCAGACCAGCCCCCTGGGCAAGTTCGCCTGGCTGTACTCCCAGATGGGTGCCAGGCTCATGCCCAATCTCATGCATCCCATCCCCTTCGGCGCCACCGCGCTCATCGCCGACGGCAAGCTCAAGCTCTTCCACGGCGCCCCCACCGTCATCCTCATTCTCATGGATACGAGGGGAGCGGCCAAGCCTCCGGTGGACGTGGGTATCTGCGGCCAGAACATGATCCTCGCCGCCCACAGCCTGGGGCTTGGCACCTGCTGGGTCGGCTTCGTGGAGGTGTTCAAGTTCGGCACCAAGTGGAACAAGAAACTGGGCGTCCAGTGGCCGTACAGGCTGGTCGAAGGCATCGCCCTCGGTTATCCCGTGGCCAAACCGGACGGAATGATCGAGCGCGAGCTGCAGGAAGTCGACTGGTGGGAAGACGGCCGCAAGCGGACGGTATTCTAGCCGGAACGGGAGGTTGAGCATGGCTTACCTGACCTTTAAAGAGAGGACGACAATACCCACCTACGATAATCCGGAACACGGGACGTCGGGCCGCGTGGTTATCGACCACGAGAGATGCAATGGCTGCGGCAACTGCGCCCTCATCTGCCCGGGAGACTGCCTCTACGTGGCGGGAGTGGGCAAACACAAGAAGTGCTATATGATAGACAAGGCGTTTCCCGACTGCATGTCCTGCAACGACTGCCAGGCGATTTGCGATCGGGATGCTATCAGGGTCAGCGTGACCTACGATTTCGGGTACTTCTACAAGATACTGCACCGGGGCGAATTGGCATACCCCCGTAACTTTTAGGGGTCAGGTCTTTCATTTTGCATACCGCGGTATGCGTTATGGAAGGCACCCCTGGTCGAATGCCATGGAAGAAGGGGAAAGGAATTTGATACTCTGGTATGCAAAATGAAAGACCTGACCCCTTACATCCCCTTACATCTTGGGGTACATGTCCGTGCGGTCCCGGTTGGCCAGCCACCAGGCGTAGAGCCTGGGGTAGTAGTCCCGGATGGGCGGGCAGGTGATGCCCGTGCCCTCCAGCATCTCCAGGGTGTTGCTGGCATCGAAGAGGCCGACATGGTTCACGTAGGTCATGGAATCCGGCGGGATATTCACCAGCCTGAAAGCCCAACCGAGCCTCTTGGCCATGGCGTCGACCATCCACGTGGGCACGGTGATCGACGGTTTCCTGCCTGCCGTCAGCTCGTAGATAACGTCAAACATCTCCCGCGAGGTGGGTGGATCGGGATCCACGACGTGAAAACACCTGCCCACAGCCGCGGGGTTGCGGGTGATGGCGGTAACGGCGTCCACCAGGTAGTCGATGGGAACGAAGTTCGGTCGCACTTTGCCTTCGCCGAGGTACAGGGGCGGAAGCCTGAGTCTGCCGAGGAGGTGCAGAATCCCGAAGGTAAGGTAGATGTTGTCGAACTTGTCCGTCTCTCCCGTCCTGGAATCCCCCATCACCCCCGCTGGCCGGATGATGATGGCGGGCAAGCCGTCCTGCATGGCGCGGCGAACCTCCATCTCGCCCCAGAACTTGGTCATGAAATAGTTGTTGATGAGCTCCTGCCCGCCATCGAGCTCGTCCTCGGTGATCACGCCCTCCCTCTCCGCATGCACGACCACGGAACTGAAATGGACCAGGAAGGAAAGGCCGCTGCAGGCCTTGCTGAAATCGACTACGTGCCGCACCCCCCAGTAGTTGACCCTCCTCGCCAATCCCTCCGGGACGTTGAGGTCGAAGGCGCCCGCCAGGTGCCAGACCTCGCTGGCCCAATCGGCGAGGGATTCGTAGCTCTCGGCGGAAATGCCCAGGCGGGGGTCGGTGACGTCTCCGGGGATAACGCGCAGGCTGCCTCTCTCGGCCTTGCCCTCCCGCTCCAGCTCCGCGATGTCCTCGCCTGCACGGGACAGGAACTTCTCCTGTACGAGAAAGGTGATCTCCACGCCGGGGTCGTCGGCGAGGATGCTCCTCACCTGCCAGCGCCCTATGAACCCCGGATAACCCGTGAAGAAGATCTTCCTCCCCTGCATGGTTTTCACTCCTCGCATAAACGGTCCGCTCCCCACCGGCGCCGTACAGGCGCAATCACCTTTATAAGCTTAACAGGCTTGCGCCGGATACCAAAGATGATTCTGTATGATGCGTCAGGTCTGGCTGCCAGGCCCGGCTCGAGACCTGAAGTATTTGACTTGTATCCATGTAAAGCTAGTATCGGAGGAGAAGGCTTGCATCGGTCACAATATTAATCGCCCCGCTCAGGCCTCGAGCCGGGCCCGACCCCAAGGAAGGGGGAGACCTGTGGACGTCCTCGCACGCATCAGAGACGGTATATGTAACGGAGATCCCGTTGCCTCCCTGGTTGAGGAGGCCCTCCTGGCACATACCGCGCCGGATATCCTGGATGGCGCCGTCATCCCCGGTATACGGGAAGCTGGGAGATTATGGGACGAAGGCATCTATTTCCTTCCCGACGTCATCATGGCCACGGAATCGTTCAAGGAGGCCATGCAGCTCATGGAGGCGGGACTGGCCGCGGGGGAGATCTCCCATGCGGGTAAGTATCTCATCGGAGTGGTCGAGGGAGACGTGCACGATCTCGGTAAATCCATCGTAGCGGCCATGCTCACCTCCGGTGGATTCGAGGTCGTCGACCTGGGTTCCAACGTTTCCGTGCGTACGTTCGTGGAGAAGGTGAGGGAACACGAGCCGGACATCCTGGGCATAGGCGCCTACATGTCTACCACCATGCTCATCATGCGGGAGGTGATCGAGGCCCTGGAGGCAGGCGGCCTGCGCGAGAAAGTCAAGGTGATGGTGGGAGGCGTCCCCATAACCCCGCAGTACGCCGAGGACGTGGGTGCGGACGGCTTCGGGAGGGACGCCATGGAGGCTCTGCACAATGCCCTGAAAATTGTGGGGGCGGAGCCATGAGAGGGAAAGCGAGGCTGCTGCCCCCCGCCCTGGCGGCCGCGGCGGCGGCGGGGGCATGGGCGCTCAGCCCCCCCTATCTCAAGGGTGCCGCCAGGGGCCTGCTCTACGGCGCCGGCTTGAAATCCGTTCCCCTGGATGGGCTGGCCAGGTTCACGGCGACCATAGTGGGCAAGGCGGACCACCCGCCCTGCTTCGCCCAGATGCACGAGCACGTGCAGTATGTGACCGGCGTCCCCCCTGACGAGTTCTACCTCAGCGACGGGTGGAAGATGGCTGAGGCCACCAAACGGGTCTGCGACTGGTACGGTATGGACATCGCCCTCCCCTTCACCGATGTGTACAATTTCGAGGCGGAGGCGCTGGGGGCGAGGATGGTCTACGGCGGGGTGGACATGCCCACCATCGATTTCACCTCTCCCCTGGTGGCGGAAGTGGGGGATTTCCGCCGCCTGGATACCGGCTTCCATAGCGGGCGCGGCAGGATCCGGTTCGTCATCGACAACGTCAACGCCATCAAGGAGCTGTGCGGTCTCCCCAAGATCATCCCCTTCTGCGCCCCCTTCAGCCTGGCGGTGGGGGTGAGATCGTATCCCGCCCTCATCAGGGACATGCGCAGGGATCCCGCCGCCGCCCGCGACCTCTTCACCTGGATCGTGGAGGAGATGCATCCCCGCTACCTGGGCCTGATAAAGAAGGAGACGGGGGCGAGGCTGGCCGTGGGGGCAGATGCCTGGGCCTGTTTCCCCAACCTCACCCTGGACATGATCGAGGAGTGGGTCCTGCCCTACAACGCCAGGCTGCGAGAGATCATGCGCAGGGAGGGCATGGCGGTGACTTTCCTGCCCACCGGCGACTACTGCGAGGAGCGCCCGGAGAGGTTCGACCGGGAGACCATGGAGAAGTGCTGGTCGGCGGTGTGCCGGGGAATGGTGGGTTCCCTGGCCGAGAGCGGCATGCCGGTGATGTTTATGGGCCGCACCCAGGAATGGCCCCTGGAGTGGCTGCAGGACTTCGCATTGCGCCACGCGACGAATCTCTACGGCAAGAGGGCCATCGTCGCCAGCATCAACGCCAGGTTCATCCGCGAGGGGCCGGCGGAGGCGGTGGTGGAATACGTCAAGCGGGCGGTCGACGTGTTGGGCAGGGAAGGAAGGCTCTTCTTCCTCTTCGCGCAGATACCTGCCGCCACCCCCCCCGCGCACGTCCATGCCGCCGTGGCCGCCATGCGCACCTACGGGCGCTATCCCATCCCGGCGCGCCTGGACGATGTGGAGTTCGAGATGCCCAGGTTCGAGCCCTTCGCCGACTGGCTCGCCGGGCGTGGTTGAGTACGAAAAACGGGAAGAGCAGGAGGTACGGACATGTCGCGAAGACTCTCATCCAGGGGGAAGGGCCCGGATTGGTTCAAGGGCAGGATAGTGCTGGTAACCGGCGCAGCGTCGGGGCTGGGGAGGGGTATCGCCCTGGCCTTCGCCCGGGCCGGCTGCGACCTGGTGCTCGTGGATGTGGACGAGGCGGGGTTGGGAGAGACGGCATCCATGGTGGAGGCCGTGGGCTCTCGAATCATACGCAAACGCATTGATGTCTCGAGCCGGGATGAGATGGAGAAACTGGCGGATGAAGTCCTCTCGCAATGGGGCCGGGTGGACGTCCTGGTCAACAACGCCGGGGTGGGGGTGGGAGGCGAGCTGGACACCATCCCCCTGGACGATATCGAGTGGATCACGGGCATCAACCTCATGGGCGAGGTCTACGGCACGCGCCTCTTCCTGCCGCAGATGGTGCAGCGGGGGGAGGGGCATATCGTCAACGTCGGCTCGCTCTCCAGCCTGATCGCCCTGCCCCTGCACATAGCCTATACCACGACCAAGTTCGGGCTTGCCGGCTTCTCGGAGGTACTGTGGGCCGAGGCCAGGAACCACGGTGTAGGCGTAACCCTGGTCTGCCCGGGTGCGGTGAGCACCAACATAGGCTCCCATACCAGGAGCCATTACCGCACGGAAAAACAGCGGGCCAACGAGGAGAAGTTCGCCGCCATGCTCGCCGAAAAAGGAATGGATCCTCAGGAAGCGGGACGCCTGGTCTTCAATGCCGTAGCTGCAAACAAGTTCCTCCTGCTGCTGGGGCGGGAGGCCTATATCATGTACTACTTCAAGCGCTTCTTCCCCGGCCTGCAGCTGCGGCTGGTATCGGCGGTGAGCAAACGTCTCTCGAAATAGCATCCGACGTCCGCATGATTGCACATGTCTGGGCAATCGCACCGGTTAAGCTCCGTCCTGATTGTTCCGATTGACATAAGAGGCCTGCGAGCCCATACTTGGCAAGCATGTCTGGCTGGACGGTCATGAGGGACGAGCCTGTTAGCGGCAAGGGGAAGGCAAGCTGAGCGACGCCAAGAGAATAGCGAAAAACATAGCCTTGATCATAGGTGGGGGAACCTTCCGCGCGGTGCTCATGCCCCTCTTCACTATCTTCATCGCCAGGGAACTGGGCACCGAGGGCTTCGGGGCCTTCTCCTTCGCCCTCTCGCTGGCCTCCATCCTGGTCATCGTGGGGGAGATGGGCCTGCCCAAGATGGTGGTGCGCGAGCTCACCAACCACAAGGAAGACGTGGCCAAGTACATCGGGGACCTCACCGTACTGCGCCTTATAGCCGGAGTGGCCAGCATGGGTATCGTCGCCATGATCATCGCGTTCACCCCCCGGGCGCCCGATACACGCATCCCACTCTTCCTCATCGGGCTCAGCCTGCTTATCTTCACCGGGCTGCGGCGTTTCTTCGACGCCATCTTCCAGGCCTTCGAGGTGATGAAGTACCAGGCGCTGGTGGACGTGGTCGATATCCTGCTCACCTTCGGGGTGGGCACCGCCCTTCTCTTCAGCGGGTACGGACTCATGGGCATAGCCTTCGCCATGATGGTGGGCGCCACCATCTCCATGGCCATGGACTTCATCATCCTCACCCGCAAGCTCGGCAAGCCGGTCTTCACTTTTGACTTCGCATTCTGGAAGAAGATGGCATTAGGAGCCCTGCCCTTCGGGGTAATCGGGGTACTGACCTTCCTCTTCGGGTACTCCAACACCGTGCTGCTGTCAATATTCAAGGGAGACGAGCAGGCCGGGCTGTTCAGCTCCGCCTACCGCGTGATCTGGATGCTGGCCATCATCCCGGCGACATGCATGACCGCCGTGTTCCCCTTCCTGGCCAGGATAGGCAAGTCATCCGACGGCAGGCACAAGGATGCCATCAGGCTGGTGGTGAAATACCTGGCCTGCCTGAGCCTGCCCTTCGCGGCGCTGCTCGCGATCAACGCGCCCCATATCATCTCGGCGGTGTACGGGAAGTCGTATGATAGCGCCAGCCCGGCGCTGTGGATACTCGCGGCCATCCCCCTCTTCAGCTTCGCGTACATACCCCTCATCGACCTCATGAACTCGCAGTACAAGCAGCGTTTTTCGGTTATCGCCATCCTGCTCTGCGCGGCCATCAACACCGGATTGTGCCTCATGCTTGCCCCGCTACTGGGGCTGGTGGGCGCAGCCGTGAGCACGCTGGTGGCCGAGGCATGCCTCTTCGGGATCACCATCTTCTTCTCGTGGAAACACATGCATATCCATCCGCGTATCTTCAATCTCTGGAAACCCCTGCTGGCTTCCCTCACCGCCGCCCTGGCCATGCTGCCGCTGCGCAACGTTCTTCCCCTGGCGCAGATGGTCATCGCCTTCTTCCTCATCTACATAGTGGCACTGCTGCTGCTGCGCACCTTCGACCCGGAGGACAAGCGGCTCTTCCGTTCCCTCATCCCCACCCGCCCGCGTTGATGGGGTCCCGGACATGGGACATTTTCTGTGAGAGGTTCGAATAAACGCGATGCATTTGCTGAAAATGTCCCATGTCCGGGACCCCATCTGGACGTGTCAGGCCTGCGGGTTTATCAATCTCTCCAGCCGCGGCAGGAAGAGGTATAAAAGGGCCTGCTTGACCCAGGCGGTATATTCAGCGCCCGAGGGCTCCATGCCCAGGATCTGCGCCTGGCAGGTATGGGCTCCCAGGAACCAGATGGCCAGCGCATTGAAGCTGTTCAGGAACATCACGACCTCCTCCGTGGTTGCCCGCAGCGGGATCTTCTCCTCGAAGGTACCCCTGGTACGGGCCAGGACCTCGGGGATGTGCTGATAGCCGGGTATCTCCTCCAGGCGGTCCACGTGGGCGACGTTGAGCAGGATGATGCGCATCGGCTCCGGGTTGCGGGTGTTGAAATCCAGGAAACGGTCTATATAGAGCGAGAAGCCCTCGCCCGTGGTCATGCGTTCCAATCCCTCCAGGCAGGCTATGTTGGCCCGGTAGAACTCCTCGCATATCTCCGCCACCACCGCCTCGAAGAGATCGGGCTTGTAGGGAAAGTAGTAGTTGATGAGGGGATGGTCGAACCCGCCTTCCCTGGCGATCATGCGGAAGCTGGCCTCGTTGTAGGGGTGCTCGGCGAAAACCCTGCGGGCCGCCCGCATGATCCTCTCCCGTGTCAACTCGCTCTTCGCCGGTCTCGCGGATGCCGGCTCTTCCCCGGTGGTGGAGACCGCGTTGCTCCTGGTAGCGCCCTTGCCGCCCGACATGACCCCCCTCGTTTTTCACTCTCCGCTGTCACGGCGACGCCGAAGCGGTATCCGCCTTGCCGGAGACAATTTTACGCCAGTAAAAAAAGTTTGACAAACAGGCTGCCGCAAAAAACAACCGGTATGCATGCGAACCCATCCACGATCATCCATGAACTCCAGGGATTCCAGCATGGCCATGAGCGGGCAATCGGTCGAGAGCTTCGCCGCCGCCGGCATGCCCTGCAGCGGCGCGACGGTCATCTTCGCATATCCAGGAAGCGCAGGCCCAACCCTGTGCCTGACAAACTCGACTCTACCAAATATTCACCCACGCTTTTTGCACAAGAACCTGGAAAAGGGGCCGCGGGCCGCCCGCCGTTTCCTGCGGCATCGCGCATTGACAGGCAGCCCGCTATGATATAATTTAACGACTGTAAAAGTCTTGATCCAGAACCTGGGAGCGGCATGGCCTTATCCTCGAGATCGTGCCACCAGGCTTGAGGGTAGGAGAGTATGAGGATATGAGCGATATCGAGACCCGTATCAGGGACTTCATGCACGCGCGGGGAGTGGAGGTGGTGGGTATAGCGGGGCCGGAACGCCTGGACGGCCCGCCTTCGCTGGACCCCACTTATACCATGCCGGGGGCCAGGTCCATCGTATCCTTCGCCCTGCCCATGGACGTCGGCGCCATATACGACTGGTTCTCCAAGAAGTCGCAGGCTCCTCACGAGCTGGACCAGCTGCGCATGAACCAGCGCACCTTCCGAGTCAGCAGGGACCTGGCGGACTGGCTGGTCTCCCAGGGCTACCGCGCGAAGGAGGTCCCGGCCAACTCATCTTACCGCCGCCACCCCGACGTAGTCTCTACCCTACCCAGCTTCTCCCACCGCTTCGGCGCCATGGCCGCGGGTATTGCGGGGCAGGGCTGGTCCGGCAATGTGATGACGAAAGAGCACGGCGCGGCGGTCTACCTGGGCACGGTGGTGACGGACGCGGAGCTCGCGAGCGATCCCGCCCTACCCCCGCGCCACTTCGTCGACGAGTACTGCGCGAAGTGCAAGTTGTGCGCCCGGACCTGCGTAGCGGGGATGTTCGAGGAGGAGGGTGAGGAGCAGGTGCTGCTCAACGGCGAGCTCCACCCACGGGGCAAGCGCCGCAACATCGATTTCTGCAATACCTCGTGCTTCGGCCTGCACGCCCTGAGCCCGGACCTCAAGTGGTCCACCTGGGGCAGGGGTTGGATCAACGGCTGGATCATGAACCCACCCGACCCGAAACAGCGCCGCAGGATAAGGGCCATCCTGGTCCTCAAGAGCATCACCGCCGGGGACTCCGCCCCCCGCTACGACCTCATCCGTAAGATAACCATCAAGCTCTATCCGGAGGAGATGCTGGAATACGTGGCGCCGGAGAAGCTGCCCGAGAGCGAATCCGAGCTCTCCCGCTACCTCCTGGAACATGCCGAGCGCATCGTGGGCGTGATCCCGGGCCTCAAGGACCCCTACGCCCTCACCTGCGGCAACTGCGCCCTGGTGTGCGGGCCCGATATCAAGGAGACGGCCGAGCGCTACCGCGCCCTGGTGGAGTCGGGCATCGTGGTCCCCGGGCCCGACGGCCTCATGACCAGGGTGGACAGCTTCGAGGAGGCGCTGGAGATGCGCAGGAAATATATGCCAAAACCGAGCCTGTTCGAGATGGCCCGGGACGCCCTGGCCATGGGAGCCATATGGTACGGGCATTACTTCGGCTTCGAGCCCCGGTCGTTCCTGGCCGGCCTGGCCTACAAGGCGAAGCTCAAGAAGGCGGTGCGCGACGCGGCCGCAGTATAAGAAGCCGAAGGTAGATAACTTTATACGGGAGGGAAAGAGACATGGATACCGATACCTATTACCGCATCGCCGACAAGATCGACTCCGGCCCGCTGCGGGCGCCCAGGGCGGGGGATTCCTACTCCGGGGCATTCATCGACTTCTTGCGGCTGATCTATACGCCCGGGGAAGCGGAGTTGGTGCAACATCTCGAGATGCCCATGAAGTTCAAGAGCGCCCGGGAGGTGGCAGAGGCGGCGGGCAGGGACGAAGCCGAGGTTCGATCGGTCCTGGATGGCCTGGCCGCGCAGGGGCGCGTGATGGGGTTCGGCGGCTCCTTCGCTTTCCCAGTCATCGCCTCCATAGTCAACCTGCATAATTTCAAGGAGGAGATCGGGGAAGGCGACCTGGAGGCCGCCCGGCTCTATCAGAAGTTCTTCATCGAGGACGGTTTTTACCGTTATTACGAGAGCTCCGAGGCGGGCACGCCCATCATGCGCGTCATACCCGTGCGCGCAGCCGTTGAGCACGACCAGAGGATGCTGGACAGCGAGGAAGCGCACGCTATCATCGACGCCTGCGACAACCTCATGCTGGTGCCGTGTCCCTGCCGCGTACGCACCGAGAAGCTGGGGATCAGGGAATGCAGGGAGGAATACCCCATCGGGTTCTGCATCATGGTGGGGATATCGAGCCCCTATTTCGAAGCCATCGGTGTGGGCAGGAAGGTCACCGCCCAGCAGGCCAGGGATTACTTCGACGAGATGCAGAAGCTGGGCCTGGTGGGAACAACCGAGAACTACGACGACCCCGCGCATATGGTCATCTGCCTCTGCTGCGGCTGCTGCTGTTCCATCCTGCGCGGCAGGACGCGGTGGGACAACCCTGCCGCCTTCGCCCCCTCCAATTTCGTGGCCCGGGCGAGCGAGGATTGCGTCCTCTGCGGCGAGTGCGCGGAGCGCTGCTTCTTCGGAGCGGTCACCCTGGATGAGGATGAGGGCAGGGCGGTGGTGGACGCCGAGAAGTGCGCCGGCTGCGGGGTATGCGCCATCGGCTGCGCCCAGGATGCCATGCGGCTCGTGCGGCAGAACAGGTCAGAGACTTTCTCCGGGCCGCGGGATCTCTACCGTACCATCGCCGTTGAAAACAGGGGTGGATGAGACCATGATTGACAAAGGTGATGTGCTGCTTGGAAGGAGACGGCCATGTCCCTGGAGTCTTTGATCGAGGAGTTCCTGCTGGAGCGCGGGGCGCTCAGAGTAGGCTTCGCCACCACCGAGACCATGGCGGGCGGGCCCCCCAGCGCCGATATCACCTACCGCATGGAGGGGGCGCGCTCGGCGGTCAGCTTCGCCCTGCCCCTCGACCGCGACCGTATCCGGTCCTTCCTGGCCAAGGAGGACCGCCTCGGCCACGAGGAGGACAACATCGCTACGAATATCCGCTCCAAGGACCTCTCCTGGAAGCTGGCGGAGATGTTGAAGAAAGAGGGCTTCCAGGCCAAGGGCACGGCGGCCAACATGAAATACCGCCAGGACGAGGAGGGGTGGCAGCTCGCGCTGCACCCGGACATCAGCCACCGCTACATCGCCGTGCGCTCCGGCATGGGCTCCTACGGCTGGTCGGGTAACGTGGGCATCAGGGACCACGGTACCGCCATCATCCTGGGCACCACCGTCACCGACGCCGCGCTCACGCCCACAGAGCCCATCCCCGAGGGGGAGGGCTTCTGCGATATGTGCAAGCTCTGCTACAAAAGCTGCGCGCTGGGCATGTTCGACAACAAGAAAAAGACTTCCGTGACCCTGGGCGGGGTCACCTTCACCCACGCGGCACGCAGGGAGCAGCTCCTGTGCGACTTCACCTGCGGGGGCTTCAACGGGCTCGCGAGGTCCGGGAAATGGTCCACCTGGTCCCCCGGCCGTTTCGACGTCCCCGACCCGGAGGATTATGAAAAGCTGCTGGAGGAGTTCTTCCGGGCCGTCGAACTGTACAACCGGCGCCCTCCCATGCCGGGAGGTTTCATGCACGTGGCCCTGGAGGACTACCGGCAGCACATGACCTGCGGCAACTGCCAGATAATCTGCTGGGGCAACAAGGAGGAGACGAGGGAGAACGTCAGGCTGCTCCACGCTTCCGGGTGCGTGCTGCAGAAAGCCGACGGCGAGCTCTACACCCTCCCCTCTGAGGAAGCGAAGGCGGCCTTCGAGGCCATGGAAACGGAGCGCCGGGCGCTCTACTGCTAGATGGGCCTGGCCTAAGTCCGCATCGACCGGCTCTATCCATAACCGGCCGGCGCAGCGAATGAGGGGATCGGTCGGGCTTTGTCTCGATGGGCCGCTCGGCTTCGAGCCGGCAGGACGGCGAAGCCCGATACGCGCGATTGCTGCCCTCGATCGACAACTTAACAAGCGATGGTCCGCCCGGGGAAATCTGTTATAATATCGCTACCTCTCGGTAACCAGAGAAGGAAATAATCAGGCCAAGGCTTGTTGGAGCAGGCCGGAAGAGAAGCGGAAAGCGAGGTAGATCAGACATGGCAGAAATCAAGGAAGCTGTCCTGGTTGACGGAGTGAGGACTCCGAACTTCAGGGCTCACGCCGAGAAGGGCTGGGCGAGAAACCTGCGGCCCGACGAACTCCTCACCTATGTCTACAAAGCCCTGTTCGAGCGCAACCCCCAGGTGAAGCCCGAGGACATCGATGCAGTATTCTGCGGAACGGCCAACCAGACCGGCATGCAGAACGACATCGCGCGCCTGGGCTGGCTGGCTTCGGGTTTGCCCGACAGCGTCCCCACCAACGGCGTGAACCAGCAGTGCCCCTCGGGGATGTCCTGCATCGAGCATGCCTGCCGCGCCATTATGGCGGACGACGGCGATATATTTATCGCCTCGGGCGCGGAGGATATGCAGAACGTCCCCATGGCCATGGGTATGGACTTCCCCCCGCGGGTGGCCGAGTACTACAACCCCGCCGAGTTGCCCATGGGCCCCACGGCGGAGAAGATCGCCGAGCTGTACAACGTCTCCCGCGCCGACGCCGAGCTCATGGCCTACCACAGCCATCTCAAGGCCGCCGCTGCCCGCGACGCGGGCAAGTTCGCGGGCGAGATCGTGCCCGTCAAGGCACTGGACGAAAGCGGTAACGAATTCATGTGCGACCGCGACCAGTGGATCAGGGACAATCCCAGCCTGGAGCAGATGGCCGGCATGAACCCGGCCTTCCGCCCCGACGGGGTGGTCACCGCCGCCATCAGCTCGCCGCTCACCACCGGGGCATGTGCCGCACTCTTCATGAGCCGTGAGAAGGCGGACGAACTCGGCCTCTCCTACTATCTCAAGTATGGGGGAGGCGTCATGGCCGGCTGCGATCCGACGATCATGGGCTATGGTCCCGTGCCGGCGGTGAAGAAGCTGCTGGAGAAGAAGGGCCTGACCATCGATGATATCGACGTTTGGGAGCTCAACGAGGCGTTCGGAACGCAGTCACTGGCAGTTCTGCGCGAGCTGGGCATAGCGGAGAACGCTCCCTTCGACAACGTCAACGTGTGGGGCGGGGCGCTGGCGCTCGGACACCCCCTGGGAGAGTCGGGAGCCCGCATCGTCATCACCCTCAACAACATCATGAAGAGCGATTTCCCCGACGCCAGGCGCGGCATCGCCACGCTGTGCGGGGGCTTCGGCAACGGCAACGCCACCCTGTGGGAGAAAGTATAGGTCAAAGCGCGGAATAAGGGGGGGCGGGCTTCTCGCCCCCCTTCTATGTGTCCCCCTTCTCAGGCTGTCCCGCTTCACTTTTCCCCGGCGGCGTGCGATATAATCAGCGACGGATGGCAAGGAGTGGTTCATGGTTGCCCTGATAATCATCCTGGTCGTGCTGATCAGCATCGCCGCCGATATCGTCTTCTTTATCTGGTGGTTCAAGCGCCTGAGGGCCGAGGCCATCGAGGACCTGCACCAGGCCGTCGGCGAGGAGAGGGTCTATCAGGTGGAGGACTGCAATTTCTTCGGCCGGCAATCATCAGGCTATAAGCAGTGGCGCGGCAACGGCGTTCTGGCCCTCACCGATAGGGGCATACACTTCCGCATGTTTATTCCCCGCAAAGAGTTGTTCGTCCCTCTCGATTCCATCAGGGATATTTCGCAGCCCCGTAGTTTCCTCGGCAAGAGCAAGATGAAATCTCTCCTGCGCGTGGATTTCACAGGCGAGGAAGGCCGGGACGACGCATGCGCCTGGCTGGTCCCCTCCCTGCAGTGGTGGAGCGAGGCCGTCGCGGCGCTGCGTGCGGGCAAGGAGCCCCCAGACGCACCCTGGGAACACCACGGTTCGTTCAAACGATAGCATTCGACAAATCGCACCCCTGCTGTGCCCACCCGCTGCACGAAAGCGTCTCCATATCCCAGTGCGGGTTCCAGGTTGATACCCGACTTCGCGGAAGGACAGGACTTTATAATAGGCGAAGTGAGTTAGTATTGGAGGTTCTTCTCCAACAAGTGTGGGTGAATATTTGATGGGAGCGGTCAAGTGCGACTGAGTTATAATTACCCAGAGTTCTCGGAGAAGAACTATATTAGATGCATGCGGTTACGGCGATGAAAGGCGTGTTTTGCAGAAGATATTGATCATCGAGGACGAGAGGCCACTCGCCGAGGCGGTGGAGTTCAGCCTGGAAAAAGAGGGATACGAAGTGGACATCGCCCTGGACGGCGAGTCCGGCTGGCGCATGTACGAGGGGGGTGGATATGACCTCATCCTGCTGGACCTGATGCTGCCGGGGATGGACGGCATGGAGATATGCCGCAGGATAAGGCAGGAGAGCGTGACGCCGGTGATCATGCTCACGGCCAAGGATTCGGACATCGACAAGATCCTGGGACTGGAGATGGGCGCCGACGATTACGTTACCAAGCCCTTTAATATGCGAGAATTGCTGGCGCGCATCCGGGCGGTGTTACGCCGGGTAAAACCGGGGGAAAGCGAGGGATCTGGAGACCGCCTCCAGGTCGGGGACATCTATATCGACAGGGAGAGGCACGAAGTCATCGTGGATGGTGCCGTCGTTGAGATGCCGCTCATGGAATACCGTCTCCTGGAGCTCTTCTTGCGCAATCCCGGAAAGGCCCTGGCTCGCGAGTATCTCCTCAACAAGGCCTGGGAGGGAGACTTCTACGGCCAGACCAAGACCCTGGACGTGCATATCCGCCGTCTGAGGGAGAAGATAGAGAAGGATGCGGCAAAACCGCAGCGCATTATCACCGTGCGGGGAGTCGGGTACCGCTTCGAGGAGGGCGGACACCCCCGATGAAGAACCTCAAACGCATCCTGATCTTCAGGTACGCGCTTATTATCACTGCTGCTCTAATTGCCGTGTCTCTACTGGTGATCATTCCCATCCGCTCATACACCATCTCCCGGGAGCAGAACAATCTGGAGGAACAGGCGCAGTTATTCGCCCGGGATTTCCAGCGCTTTTTCTCCGTAGAGATAACCCCGGATGAGATAGACGCCTATCTCGAGGAGCTTGCGGGGGACCTGCCGATACGGTTGACGGTGATCGATACGGAGGGATCGGTACTTGGGGACTCGAATTTTCCTGCCGAGGAGATGGAGAACCATGCCGGGCGGCCAGAAGTCGCGGCCGCGCTGGAGGGCCGGGTAGCGTCCGCCCGGCGCGATTCACGTACCTTGGGCAGGGGCTTCATCTATGCCGCCGCTCCCATAACCATCGATGGCGAAGTAGCGGGTGTAGCCCGCGTAGCCCTGGAGGAAGCGGATGTTATGCCGTTGGTCTTCCAGGTATGGTGGATAATCCTCATCGCCTTCGGGGTGTTGCTGGTGGTGATCATCACCGTGAGCATCTGGACGGAGAGGACGGTTATCGCCGGCTTGAACGACATGAGGGAAGCGGCGGCGGGATTGGCCGGGGGCGACCTGGATCGCAGGGTGGCGCAGCCGGATATCGAGGAATTCTCCGAGCTGGCGAGGGAGTTCAATACCATGGCCGAACAGGTGCGCAGCCGGGTGGAGGAGGCGGCTGAGGAGAGCGGAAAACTGGAGACCGTTCTCGATAACATATCGGCTGGAGTGATGGTAACGGATTCCGAGAGCAGGATCGTGATGCTCAACGCGGCGGCCGACGGAATCATGAACGTGGAGGGGGAGAAAGCAGTTGGACGCCGCATCATCGAGGTGTTCTCGAATCGAGAACTGGACCTGGCCGTCTCGCGTGCGGCTGCGGGGGAGAGTATTGACGAGGAGATAGAACTCGTATATCCGCAGCGGATGTTCCTTCTCCTCAAGTCGAATCCCGTACGTGGAACGGACGGCCAGGTAGTGGCCACCGTTAGCGCCATCGAGGATATAACGGCCTTGAAAAGACTGAACCAGGTGAGGCAGGACTTCGTGGCCAATGTATCCCACGAGCTGCGAACACCCGTTGCTACCATCCGCGCGCTCACCGATTCCCTGCTCGATGGCGCCGTTGATGAGAAAGAGAGGGCGGAGAGATTTCTGAAGGACCTGGATCGTGAGGCTACTCGACTATCGCAACTCATCGAGGACCTGCTCACGTTGAGCAGGTTGGAGGCAAAGGAGACGGGGCTGCAGTTGGAGGAGTTCCACCTCGCGGAGTTGGTGCAGGAATGCCTGCAATCCAAGAGGACGCTCGCGGAGGAATATGGGGTGCGGTTGGATGTCGAGCCGAGTGAGCAAGAACTGGCGATCAGAGGTGACCGCCAGCTGCTGGGCACCGCCTTGAACAACCTGATCGATAACGCGATCAAGTACAACCGGGCCGGAGGCAGGGTGACGGTTGCGATGCAAGCCGACAAGTCGGGGGGCGGCGTTACCGTCAAGGTCGAGGACGACGGGATCGGAATCCCCCGCGAGGAACTGCCCCGCGTTTTCGAGAGGTTTTACCGTATTGACAAGGCGCGTTCTCGCGACACCGGCGGTACGGGGTTGGGCCTGTCCATCGTCAAGCACATCGCCGAACTGCACGGCGGTGCGGTAACCGTTAGCAGCGTAATGGGAGAGGGCTCGGAGTTCACCATCGTTATCCCCGAGAACTGATGCCATTGTCGTTAAGGGCGATTTAACCAGGATTTAACCGATATTTACCCTGCACTACACCTGTTCTTAATCACCTTGTGGCTTAATGGGAGTTGGCGGGCGGTCAGCGCATGTAAGACAGGGCCGCCACCGAGATTGATATGAAAGGAGGGAAGAAAGAGTGAATATAGAGAGAATAGGGGTAAAGGAACTCGTTGAGGAGTGCTTGGAGACAAAGCACGCCGTTGCTAGGGAGCATGGTGTTTCACTGGAGGTCGAACCGGATAACCTTGAGGCAACCCTGTATGGCGATCGCCGACTCCTCAGGGCAGCCGTTGCCAACCTCGTTGAGATGGCTATCAGGCACAACCGTCCTGGAGGAAAGGTCACGGTAGGGTTTTTCAACGACCCGAACAGGGAGTCCATTGTGGTCACCGACAACGGCAGGGGCTTGCCATACGAGGATCTGCGCAGCATCCGAGACCTTTTCTGCCGTGCGGCAACCACCGAGGTATATGAGGTCGACGAACTCGACGCCAGCCTCCTGGGATTCTCTGTCGTCAAGGACATCGCCGATCTCCATGGCGGCAGAGTGGGAGTGCGCAGCATGGAAGGCGAGGGATCAACCTTCACCCTGCATCTACCCCGCCGGCATCGCGGGGCGGCTTAACCCGTTGGTTCTTCTCCGAGAAGTGTTGGCGTCAGGCATAGGGGTCGGCCCTGGACTTATGCCTGAAACAGCCAGGAGGAGCAGGAGGTAAGAAGTGTGGTGCCACTCAAATCCCCATGCATATATGCTGGACATATGGCTCAGGCATAAGTCCAGGGCCGACCCCTATGCCTGATTGTAGATGGCTGATCAGGAAGAGAAATGCGGTCTTGAGATGGGAAATATGCATGAAGTAAGCCGCATATGCAGTATGACCATGTATCTGCCCCTTTGACTCTCCTCTTGCCAACAACCCGGGACTACCGTCGGCTCTGTCTTTGCGCATAATGCTTTTACAGAAGAACAAGGCTATTAACCTCCTGTTTACCTCTTGTTCCCCAAAGATTAATCTGCTTTACACCCATTTTTAATCCACCCCTTTTTTAATGTAAGCAGAATGGAGGATAGCCGATAGCGCAAAGAGATGCCGAGCTGGATTGTTGCAGTACATGGTGGCTTTTTATGGTTGTAAGAATGAACAAGGATATCAGGTGGGACGATTACAGGTCGTCCATCATGGGGGGGCTTGTGAAATCCCTCGACGGTATGGGCGTGTTCCCCCATGTTCCGCATGCGAGCGTCTCGCGGATGACCGCAAGCGGCCCCTTCAAATAACTAGTGAGACAGATGGAGTGAAAGAAAGCATCGAGTGAGTAGCGAAGAAGGAGGAATGGAATGACGAAGAAGAGACTGGGCCTGATCACGGCGGTCTCGCTGGCGGTAGCCTTGATCCTTACCTTTGCCGCCGTGGGCTGCGGTGAGAGCAACGATCAGCCCGTGGAGCCGGATGAGCCGAAGCTCTCCGGGACCCTGGACCTCTCGGGCTCAACCACCGTGCTGCCCCTTGCCCAGGAGGCAGCGGATATGTTCATGGACGAGAACCCGGACGTGACCGTCAACGTGCAGGGCGGCGGCTCCAGCGTGGGCATCTCCAACGTAGCCGAGGGCGTGGTCGATATCGGCAATGCGTCCCGCGGGCTCAAGGACGAGGAGAAGGGCCTGGGGCTGGAGGACCACGAGATCGCCCTCGACGTCATCGTAGTCATCGTACATGGGGACGTACCGGTGGAAGACCTCACCGCCGACCAGGTCTTCGACATCTTCACGGGAAAGGTTACCAACTGGAAGGACGTCGGCGGTCCCGACCAGGCCATAAACGTAGTCGTACGCGACGAGGCCTCGGGGACCAGGGAGATGTTCGACGAGAAGGCACTCAAGAAAGAGGCGCCGCTGGCTGGAGCCATCGAGACCAACAGCAACGGCATCATGAGGCAGACCGTCTCCTCCACCCCCTTCTCCATCGGCTATATCTCCCTGGGGTACCTGGACAGCTCCGTCAAGGCCGTCAAGTATGACGGTGTTGAGGGCAGCAAGGAAACGGCGGTTGACAAGACCTACCCTCTCTCCCGCTACCTGCATATGTTCACCGAGGGAGAGGCCACCGGCCTGGCCGAGGCCTTCATCGCGTTCGTGCTCTCGGATAATTTCCAGGACGAGGTCGTTTCCGAAGAATATATCCCCATGACCGAGATCTGAGCGGTCTCGGTCGTATAAGGGATCTCACTCACAAAAAGGCAAGGGGGCCGGTTTTGCAAGGGGTGATCGACAGGGAATGGATCGTCAAGAAGACGCTCTTTACCCTGGCCATGATAACGGTGCTGGGGATCGTACTCCTCATCTTCTTCGTGGCTAGGGAGTCGATACCCGCCTTCACCGAGGCCGGCCCCGTCAATCTCTTCAGCGCCACCTGGAATCCCGGCAACGGCCAGTACGGTATGCTGGTCTTTCTGACAGGCACTTTAGCGACCACCGCCGGGGGGCTCCTCCTGGGCACCCCCCTTGCCATCGGCTCGGCATTGTTCCTGACCCAGATGGCCCCCCGGCGGGCTCGGTCGATCATGACCAGGGGAGTTGAGCTCCTGGCCGGGGTACCTTCCATCGTCCTGGGGTGGCTGGGATTCACGATAATGGTGCCATGGATAAGGTCGGCTACGGGCAGCACCGGCACGGGCATACTCGCCGCCTCTATCATCCTGGCAATCATGGTGATCCCCACCATCACCACTATCTCCAAGGATGCCCTGGAGGCAGTCCCGGAATCTCACCTGCAGGCCGCATACGCCATGGGAGCCACCCGGTGGCAGACCATACGTCGCGTATTGCTCCCGGCGGCCAAACCTGGACTGCTGGTAGCGGTCATCCTGGGCATGGGCAGGGCCATAGGAGAGACCATGGCCGTGGCGCTGGTCATCGGACCGGCCTCCGTCTTCCCCAAGTCCCTCACCTCACCCACTCATACCCTGACCACTAAGATACTCATCGAGATGGGAGAATCGACGGGTGTGCAGCGCTCTTCCCTGTTCGCCATGGGGCTGGTGCTGCTCTTGCTGTCCATGTTGCTCATCCTCCTGGTCAGGTTGGTATCACGCCAGAAGGAGACGATGAGGTGAGCACCGATCTGAAGACCGGGGTAGAGATCGCAAGGCCTTCCGTCGAGGTAGTCGGCGACCTCTGTGAGTTCAAGGACAGTCGCATCGAGGGGATCATCCAGCAAAGTATCGCCAGGAACGAAAAGAGGGCACACTTTTATGATCGCGTCGCCACCGTCACCGTCTGGACGCTTTCCATCATCGGCCTGGGTATCCTGGCCTTCATCATCTTCGTTATCCTTTACCGGGGCATCGCCACAGCGCTCACTCCCGGTTTCATATTCGGCAAACCCCAGGCTTTGAAAGAGGGAGGGGGCATCTGGCCCATGATCGTATCCTCCTTCTACCTGGCCCTTCTGACCATAGCCATCGTTCTGCCGCTGGGGGTCGGTGCGGCCGTATACCTGACCGAGTTCTCCCGGGAGGGAAGGATCACCAGGCTGGTGCGCTTCGGCGCCGATTCCCTCTCCACCGTGCCCTCGGTGGTGTTCGGAATATTCGGCATGGTGCTCTTCGTCATCTACTTCGGCCTCGGGTATTCTCTGCTGGCGGGAGCCTTTACCCTGGCCCTGCTGAACATGCCCACGGTCATGCGTACCACCGAGGAGGCCATCAAGGCCGTTCCCCACTCCTATCGCGAGGCATGCCTGAGCCTGGGAGCGAGCCGCTGGGAAACGGCGAAGAAGATCGTCCTGCCCAGCGCCATGCCGGGTATAACTACCGGCGTGGTCCTCACCGTGGGCAGGATCGTGGGAGAGAGCGCGGCGGTGCTATACACGGTTGGTCTCTTCGTGAGGAAGGTGCCCGTTTCGCCCCTGCAGCCGGCAGCGCCCATGGCTGCCAATATATGGCATATGTATACCGAGGGCGCCCTGGTATCCGATTGGATGCGCGTTGCCAACGGGGAGGCGGCTTTTCTGCTGCTGGTGGTGCTGGTGTTGAACCTCGGGGCGAGGTTGATCGCCCGCATCTACCAGAAGAGATTGGGAATGGTGAGCTAGCATGCACGAGAACGGCTATAAGTTCGAGCTCGAGGAAATGGATCTATACTACGGCGACTTCAAGGTCCTGGAGGACGTGAACCTCGAGATCAAGAAATGTTGCATCACGTCCATCATCGGGCCTTCCGGATGCGGTAAATCGTCGGCCTTGCGCTGCCTCAACCGCATGAACGACCTCGTGGACGGGGCTCGCATCGAGGGGAGCGTCGTCCTGGACGGAGAGGACATCTACGACAGGAATTACAGCGTGGTGGGGCTGCGCAAACGCGTGGGCATGGTCTTCCAGAAGCCCAACCCATTTCCAAAGACCATCTACGACAACGTGGCCTTCGGGCCGCGACTGTACGGTATCAGGGACCGCGAGACCCTGGACGGTATCGTGGAGGAGAGCTTGAAGAGCGCGGCGCTGTTCGAAGAGGTGAAGGACAAGCTGCGCACCTCCGCCCTGGCACTGTCCGGCGGCCAGCAGCAGCGCCTGTGCATAGCCCGGGTCCTGGCGGTGCAGCCGGAGGTCATCCTGCTGGACGAGCCCTGCTCGGCTCTCGACCCCATTGCAACACAGCGGATAGAAGACCTGCTATCGGACCTCAAGACCAGGTACACCATAGTTATCGTCACCCATAACATGCAGCAGGCTGCTCGCTTGAGCGACTATACCGCCTTTTTCATGATCGAGGAGCAGGGGGACCCCGGGAAGATCGTGGAATACGGCGACACCAACACCATCTTCACCAAACCCACAGACGAGAGGACGGAGCGTTATATCACCGGCAGATTCGGGTAAGGGAAAGCGCGTGATGACATGGTATTAGAGATCAGAAGGGATTTTCACGAGCAGCTCAACGAGCTCTACACCGGGCTCCTCCGCATGGGGAGCGATCTCCTGGAGACCATCGAGAGGACCAGGCTATGTTTCCTCGAGCTCGACCATATCGCTGCCGATGCGATCATAGCCGGCGACGCGGTCTTCGACGACTATCGCGACCTCCTGGAGGAAGCAGGCCTCGAGCTCATCGCCCGCCAGGCGCCGGTGGCGGTCGACCTGCGCATGATCATTGTCATCATGCGCGCAGCCCAGCATTTCGAGCGCATGGCCGACCTGTGCGAGGACATCGCCACCGCGGTGAAGCATATCCCCTCCGAATACCTCAGCACCTGGATACGCGAGGGTATAGACGAGATGGCCCGGCGCGCCATACGCCTGGTCGAGCGCTCCATCGCATGCTTCAAGGAGCGCAACGTGGAGATGGCCATGGAACTGGACGCCCTGGATGACGCTGTGGATAAGCTGAACCGCATGTTCTTCAAGGAGTTCGACCGCGGCCGGGAAGAGGACCTGGAGGTGGCGATCCGCGTGGTGATGATCGCCCGCTTCTTCGAGCGCATCGCCGACAACGCCGTGGACATCGGCGAGCACGTGCGCTTCATGGTCGAGGGCACCATTTAGAGTAAAACCCGCCGCAGCAAGACCTGACTCCCCACCATGCCGTTTACCTCTTGTTTACCTTTTCTTAAACAACATGTAACCTCGGGATGATTTAATAATGACGACCTCTCATGTTCCACGAGTGGTCGCGCCGAGCCGATGTCAATACGGGAAGCGGAGGAAACCGGAAGGTGCCTGAGCGCATGCGTAAACATGCGGTCCTTTTGCCGCTCGAGCTCATATGTATGGCTGTGCTTCTCCTGCCCTTCTCCCTCGGCGGTACCGCGTGCAGTGTGTGGGGGACCAACGTGGTCAGGATATCCGGCTCCACAACCCTCCTGCCCCTGGTCCAGGAGGGGGCCGACCGCTTTATGGATATGTACAGCGATAAGACCGTGCTGGTGCAGGGTGGCGGTTCGAGCGTGGGCATCGCCCAGGTCAAGGAGGGCATCGTGGATATCGCCAACTCCTCGCGGGAGCTGAAGCCCGAGGAGGACGACGGTAAGCTGGTGGATCATCCCATCGCCCTCGACGTCATCGTCATCGTCGTGCATCCCGGCGTCAGCGTGAACGATCTCGACGTGGAGCAGGTCAAGGATATCTTCACCGGCAGGGTCACCAACTGGTCCGAGGTAGGGGGGGCGGACGCGCCCATACTCGTGGTGGTCAGGGACAGGGCTTCAGGCACGCGGGAGATGTTCGACAAGGAAGCGCTGGAAGACGAGGACGTGGTCGGCTCGGCCATCGAGAGCAACAGCAACGGCATCGTACGCGAGACCGTGGCTGCCACGCCCAATTCAATCGGTTACATCTCCATAGGCTACGTGAGCGAGTCCATAAAGCCGTTGAGCTACGACGGCGTGATCGCGACGAGTGATAACGCCTTGAACGGCACCTACACCCTCTCGCGCTATCTGCATATGTTCTCTTACGGTGAGCCCACGGGATCGGCCCGGGAGTTCATCGATTACATGCTCTCGGAGGAGTTTCAACTGGGAGTGGTGGCGCAAGAATACATACCGGTCATCGGGATAGAGGACGAGTGAGGAAGAGGTATGGCGCGAGAGAAATATATCAAGATGCTCCTTATGGCCTGCGCTTCCCTGTCCTTCCTGGCCATCCTGCTCATCTTCCTCTTCATCTTCCAGGAGAGCCTACCAGCCATCACCCGCATCGGCATCCCCAACCTCTTCTCCGCGGCGTGGAACC
Organism: Actinomycetota bacterium; assembly: GCA_003598015.1. GTDB lineage: Bacteria > Actinomycetota > Geothermincolia > Geothermincolales > RBG-13-55-18 > SURF-21. The sequence continues at coordinate 26,326 of QZKE01000049.1, forward strand.
CGGACAAGGGGCAATACGGCATGCTGGCCTTCCTCATCGGGACGCTGCTGAGCACCCTGGGCGGATTGCTCATCGGAGCGCCCCTGGGTATCGGAACCGCGGTCTTCCTGGACCAGGTGGCGCCCTCCAGGATGGCGAACGTGATCCGCAGGGGGGTGGAACTGCTGGCGGGCATCCCCTCCGTGGTCATCGGCTGGTTCGGGCTGATCATCCTGGTGCCTTTCATAGCCAGGATCACGGGCTCCGCCGGATACGGGATCGCGGCCGCTTCCGTCGTCCTGGCCGTCATGGTCCTGCCGACCATCACCGCCCTGGGCGCGGAGACTCTGAGATCCCTTCCCCCCGAGTTGAAAGAGGCCAGCGTGGCCATGGGCGCTACGCGCTGGCAGACCATACGCAAGGTGCTCCTTCCCGCCGGCAAGGAGGGGATACTGGTGGCGGTGGTCCTGGGCATGGGAAGGGCGATCGGCGAGACCATGGCCGTGCAGATGGTGGTGGGCAATTCCAGCCAGCTCACCCTCAATCCCTTCCAGCCCACGGGGACCCTGACCTCGAACCTGGTCACCAACATGGGCGAGGCGGTGGGCAATTTCCGTGCCGCCCTCTTCGCCCAGGCCCTGGTGCTGCTCATCCTGTCCATGATCCTCATCGTCTCCATCCGGTTCATCACGCGCAAGAAGGAGGCCTGAGATGGATGCCAGGAAAGCCGACCGCATCGCCACCGCGGTTTTCTGGGCCATAGGCATTATAGCCCTGGGCATACTGGCATTCATCGTCATCGAGATCTTCGCCCGCGGCCTGATCACCGCTGTCAAGCCGTCGTTTTTCGCCGGCAAACCGCAGGCGTTGAAGGAAGGCGGGGGTGTCGGGCCCATGGTCGTTTCCACCATCTACCTGGTGGTCCTGACCATGCTCATCTCTTTTCCCATCTCCGTGGGGGCGGCCATCTACCTCGCCGAGTTCGCCCGCGAAGGCAGGTTCACACGCTTCATCCGTTTCTGTCTGGACAGCCTGGGCACCGTTCCCTCCATCGTCTTCGCCATCTTCGGCATGACCCTGTTCCTCTTCTATCTCAACTGGAGGACCTGCCTGCTGGCGGGCGCCATCACCATGGCCCTGCTCAACCTGCCCGTGTTCCTGCGCAGCGCGGAGGAAGCCTTGAGGCAGGTGCCGTTGACCTACCGCGAAGCCTCCATGAGCCTGGGGGCGGACCGCTGGACCACGGTGAAGAAGATCGTATTGCCTACGGCCATGCCCGGGATCATCACCGGGACCATCCTTCCCCTGGGGCGCATCATGGGGGAGTCTGCCGTGGTCATATTCACCGTCGGTGTGTTCGTCCGCGCCATTCCCCTGAGCCCTTTCGACCCTGCGGCGCCCCTGGCGGGATATATATGGTACGTGCAGAGCGAGGCGGTGGTGCCCGACTACCGCACCATCGTGAACGGCGGCGCCGCGATACTGCTCATATTGCTCTTCCTGATCAATTTCGGTACGCGCAGGCTTTCTGCATATTATAGTAAGAAGAAATCGCTTGGAGGTTAGGTTGGATAACGACGACAATGAACACAAGCTGCGGGTGAAGAACCTGAACATGTATTACGGCGATTTCAAGGCCCTGGACGACATATCCCTGGACTTCGCTTCACGCCATATCACCGCGCTCATCGGCCCTTCCGGCTGTGGCAAGAGCACCCTCGTGCGCTGCCTGAACCGCATGAACGACCTCATCGACGGCAGCCGGGTAGAGGGTGGGATCACCCTGGACGGGGAGAACATCCTGGGAGCGGGGTACGATGTCATCTCCCTGCGCAGGCGGGTGGGCATGGTATTCCAGAGGCCCAACCCCTTCCCCAAGAGCATCTACGAGAACGTGGTCTATGGCCCGCGTCTGGTGGGTATAAAAGACAAGGAGAGACTGGACTCTATCGTCGAAGACAGCCTGAAGAAAGCGGCCTTATGGGACGAGGTGAAGAAGATCCTGAACAGGTCGGGGCAGAGCCTCTCCGGCGGGCAGCAGCAGCGCCTGTGTATCGCCCGGGTGATGGCGGTGCAGCCCGAGGTCATCCTCTTCGATGAGCCCTGCTCGGCCATCGATCCCATCTCCACCCAGAAGATCGAGGATCTCATGGCGGAGTTGAAGAAGAACTACACCATGGTCATCGTCACCCATAACATGCAGCAGGCTGCAAGGGTCAGCGACTACACCGCCTTCATGCTGGTGGAGGAGCAGGGAGACCCCGGGAAGATCGTGGAGTTCGGCGACACCAACACCATGTTCACCAACCCCTCCGACCAGAGGACGGAGAACTATATAACCGGACGTTTCGGATAGGACTGTGGGGTGATGGCTTGGAGGTAAGAAAGAGTTTCCACGAACAGCTGGACGAACTCTACGCGGAGACGCTGCGCATGGGCAGCGATCTGCTGCAGACCATCGAGATGACGCGGCTGTGTTTCCTGAACATAGACCGGGAGCTGGCTGAGGAGATCATCGCCGGCGACGACGTGTTCGACGCATATATCGATCGCCTGGAGGAAGGCGGCCTCGAGCTCATCGCGCGCCAGGCGCCGGTGGCCGTCGACCTGCGCATGATCATCGTCATCATGCGCATGGCCCAACACTTCGAGCGTATGGCCGACCTGTGCGAGGATATCGCCACCGCGGTGAAGTACATCCCCGCGGATTACCTCAGCGCCTGGATACGCGAGGCCATCGACGAGATGGCCCGCCGCGCCACCCGGTTGGTGGAGCGATCCATCGAGTGCTTCAAGGAGCGCAATGTGGAGATGGCCTTGGAGCTGGACGCCATGGACGACGCGGTGGACAAGCTCAACCGCAGGTTCTTCAAGGAGTTCGACCGCGGCCGCGAGGAGGACCTGGAGGTGGCGGTGAGGGTGGTGATGGTGGCCCGGTTCTTCGAGCGCATCGCCGACCACGCCGTGGACATCGGGGAGCATGTACGCTTCATGGTGGAGGGCACCATCAGCCCAACCTAGGGGTCAGGTCTTTCATTTTGCATACCTTGGTATGCAAAATGAAAGACCTGACCCCTAAAGCCCTACAAACGCAACAACCTTGCAAGAAAAAGGTCCATGAAACGTTCGCCATCCAGTTCGAGCGGCATGTTCACCGGCCTCTTCCCGTTCGTGCCCTGGAAGCCGCCCGCGCGTTTCACGTCTCTCAACCGCCCTCTCCTCAAGCCCTCCTCGACCACCTGGAAGGTATGCGGGCTGTCCTCGAATAGGGTGGGATCGACGAGGTACGAGGCGGCGACGACATCCCAGGGAAAGAATCCCTTCTTGCGCCAGAAGACCACGCGGTTCAGTTTGAGCCACGGCGCGACAAAATCCGCGCACAGCCGCGAGACCTCGCTGCCCGCGGCTCTCAGCCTGTCCAGGTGTTCCCGGGCGAACACGGCCTGGGCGCATACGTCCATGGTGATGAGGGTCTTGGCTATGGGCTGCGACAGGACCGTCGCGGCGGCCCGGGCGTCCTGATGGAGATTGAACTCGCCCAGGTATTTAAAGATCCAGAAATCGAGCGTGCCGCCCATTACCACCAGCTCGCGCAGCCCGGATGCGAACCCCTCGTCAAGCATGCAGGCGCTGGCCACGTTAGTGAGCGGCGCCAGCGCCAGCAGCGATATCTCGCCCGGGTTCTCCTTGACGCTGCGTACGAGGAAGTCCACGGCCTCGTTTCCCCCGCCCAGGTCGGCGGAGGACGCGGCGCCCTGCATCACCGGCACGTCCGCACCGGCGGCGCGCAGGATATCCCGGGCCGCCCCGTATCCCACCGGCGCCTTGACGTTGCCGAAGTTGACCGTGATCCCCTCCACCTCCACCTCCGGGGAGGCGATACAGAAGAGGATGGCCAGGGCATCGTCGATGTCTCTACCCCGCACGTGAATGTTGGGATCGGTATCTATGATAAGCCTCTTCTTCATCACCGCTCCTCTCGCTCCATGGCAGCCCGTAGTTCTTCCCACGTAACCGGCTGCACGCCCGGGCGGTGGTACTGCATGGTGCCGGCGGCGACGGCGGTTTCGCTCGCCTCCAGTACGCTCCTTCCTCTCAGTACCTCCGCACACAGTACGGCCGTTACCTGGTCCCCGCATCCCGTGGCGTCGGCGGTTCCGGGTCCACCGCCATGTATGACCGCCACGTGCCTCTCCTGGTCACGGCTGAAAACGTAGGCTCCCCGCTCCCCATGGGTCAGGACCACGTTGGATACGCCTCGAGAGAGGAGGACCCGGGCCGCTTCGCGTGCCGATTCCATGCCTCCCACCCATATACCCGATAATATCCTGGCCTCGTGTTCGTTGGGAGCCAGCGCGTATATCCCCAGGCCGAGCAGTTCACCATAGTCCACCGACGCGTCGATGCCGCCGGGATCGAGGACGACCTTCATCCCGGCGGAAGCCGCCTTGCGCACGGCATGGACGGCCGTCTCCAGGGGCAGTTCGAGCGTGAGCGCGAGCAAGCGCGTACCCCCGCCTTTTTCGAATAACGGATAGGCATCCTCTATATCGCGGGGAAGGAAAGCGTCGTTCATGCCGGGGAGGCAGTATATCTGGTTCTCGCCTTGCCGATCGACGGGGATGAGGGCGATGCCCGGATACATCCCGGCGGCGTCGAAGTCCTCGATCTTCACGAAGTCGGTATTGACCCCGGCATCCGCGAGCGCGTCCACCGGGATTCTCCACAGGCCGAACGGGTCACGGCATGTTTTTCCCACCATGTACACCTTGCCCGGCGGGAGCAGCGCCGCCGCCATGCGTGCCAGGTTGCATGATTTACCCCCCGGCCCTATGAGCAGGCGTCCGCTGCGCGTCAGTTCGCCGGGAGCGAGGAGCCGGTCGACTCCCAGTGCTGAGATATCGGTGTTCAACCCGCCGATGACGACAAGACCGCTATCCGGGCCGCTCATTTCGCCCCCTCTCCGGCGATGGATGCCGGCAGCACGCAGGTTGTCGCCGGCCTCGACTCCTCCGCCCCGCCTCTGTCACATTCGCGACCGCCCGGCCGTGCAGACGGCGGCTTGCCCGGCGGGTATACGGTGATGTAACATGTTCCCTTGTCCAGAATACTACACGCACGCCTAACGTTCATGCCAGGTGCGGTAAAGCGGATGCGCCGTTCTGGCAGCCGATGCCATTGGGCATACGTCCACATGACACTTCAAGGCGAGCGAGAGAAGGGCTACCATTAAAGAGGGTCGCGGCGATCGATGCGCTTGGACTCGCATCCCGTGGTTGCTGAGAACAACGAGGAGAAGTGCGGTGGCCGATATCGATGTATGCAGCGAGTGCGGCATACCCTTGTACATCACCAACATGCATGAATGGCTGGATAACGGCGTGATCCAGGCCAGGAGGGAAGCGACGCAACGCCTCGTCCTGTTCGAATGCGGCAATATCGACCCCCTCTTCGATGGGATCGCGGAGATCGTCGGGGTCCCCATAGAGCGGTTGATCATCGACGCGTCGCGCCGCTCGACCCGCAGCTACATGGATCGGGTCGTCCCCGACGATGTAAAGGCGATGATCCGTTCGGGGGACGTCGACCTGAAGCTGGTCTTCGATTCCACCTTCCTCATCTGGCGGTCCATGGGCTACGGAAAGCTGTCGCTCGATGAAGTCCGCTACGAGGGCGATAAAGACGACTTCATAACCGTTCTCGCGGAGAGGCCTTACTCGGTCTCCCTTGCGGTGGGCAACTTCGCCGGCTCCATAGAGGCCATGGTGGGGAGGGAACCCGGTATAAAATACGAGGAGACCTCACCGGGCGTATACAGGATAACCATCTTCGAGGCCGAGAACCCACCCGATCTCAAGGAGAGGCTGCGTTGGAAGGGCTATGACCGGGAATACAAGAAGGGCGATATAGAGTTCGAGAGGTGCCCCGGCTGCGGGGCGCCCGCCGCTCTGCACGAGTTCAACTGGGACCAGGTGAACGGCTCCATCAGGAGCACGGTGAGCGGCCGCAGGATGGTATTGACGGGCCCGTCCATGATCGACCCCATCTTCGATGAGCTGGAGGCGGAACTGGGGGATACCATCCCACGTACGGTGGTGGAAGCCCAGAAGCGCTTTATCCGCTCGGGTTTCTTCGCCGTCGAGGAGGTCATCAGCGAGGAACACATGCGCATGCAGATGGCTCTCCGGGGTATGGGGAACCTGAGGGAGCTGAAAATGGGCAGGAAGGGCGTGCGGTTGCGTATGGAAAATGTCGCCCTGCCCCTGCTGGGAGTAGGCCTGACCCAGGGGCTCTACGAGAAGGCCTTCGGTATGGAGAGCGAGGTGGAGTGGGAGCTCACGGGCGACGGTGACCTCAGCGTCGAGGTTACGCCATCGGCTTGAGCCGGCCGCACTCCCGCGGGGCACCCGCTTCGGGACGACGTATTCTCTGCCTGTGCGCAAGGTTCTTCACCGGGAGGTATGGGTTCGCTTGGGTTCAGGTCTTTAATTCCTTAATTTTGCCATCCGTCCGTTCTATGCCGGCCCCTTCTTCAAGATTCAAGACCTGACCCACCCCTGCACGTTACCTATCTCACCACCCACATTTCTCGGAGAAAAGCTACCCGTAATAATCGGCGTACTCTACCGTCAATATCTGTTACAATATTAGCGTATCGTGATTACCGCTCGCTTGCAGCCGGAACAACGGGGGGGCGTTGGATGGCGGAGATGGAGCCTTGCCCCGAATGCGGGGCACCGCGCTATATGACCGATGAATTCCTCTGGCTGGACAGCGGCGTCATCGTGCAGCGCCGTGACCCGAAACACCGCGTTGTCTTCATAGAATGCGAGAATCTCGATCCCCTCATCGCCGGCATAGGGGACATCATCGGGCGTTCCATCGAGACCATCGTCATCGAGAGCAGGCGTAGGGGAGCACGGGATTACGTGCTCCAGTTCCTCCCCGAGGGTTTCGCGGAGCAATTGCACCGGGATCACTCCGCCCTGGAGCCCGTCATCGCAAGCCAGCTGGCGGCCACGAGCCTGATGGGCTTCGGGCTTGCCTCCCTCGTAGACCTGCGCTACGAGGAGGACGAGGACGATTACGTGGATATAAGGGTCGAGAGGCCTTTTTCAGTGCCCCTATGGTGCGGCAACATCGCGGGTGCTTGTGAGGCTGTTACGGGCGGCGAATGGAAGGCGGAATACCGACACATCTCCAGCGAACTCTACGAGCTGCATGCGTTCCGTTCGGAGCATCCTCCGCAAGTGCGAGGAAAGGCCTTGAGGAGGGACTACGTGCACAGACCGGGCGACCTGGAGCTCAAGAGATGCGCTACCTGCGGCGGCCCCGCCGTGCTCTCCAGGTTCAGATGGCAACCCGCCCGGGGCCTGATCGGGAGCGCCTACACCGATCGCAGGGTCTCCTTTAACGGGGAGACCGGCCTGCAGGAGGTATTCGTCGAGCTCGAGAAGGAACTGGGTGAGACGATCACCCGCGTGGTGATCGAGGCGCAAAGGCGGTTCATCAAGAGCGGGTTCTTCACTATCGAAGGCCTGCTGAGTGAGGCGGATTTCCGCACGCAGTTCGCCTACCGCGGCCTGGGTAACCTCAGCGAGTTCAGGATGGGAGCCACCGGCCTGCACATGAAGCTGGAAAACCCGACCCTGCACCTCACGGTGATCGGTTTCGCGCAGGCCCTCTTCGAGCTGGCCTTCGGCAGGAAGAGCGGCGTGGATTGGGAACTCACCGCCGGAGGCGACCTGCTGGCGGAAGTAACACCCCAGCCTTTGCCCACTCATTCGCTTGGATGAAGATGGTGCATCGGCATCAAGCGTGGCCGGCCTGTGGTTTATGATAGAATCGCGACATGGGGAACTTCCGATATAGACTCCCGCGGGTGATGTGATGGTAAGGGTAAGGTTCGCTCCCTCTCCCACGGGCAAGCTCCATCTTGGTTCGGCGCGTACGGCGCTCTTCAACTGGCTGTTCGCACGCGGCCAGGGAGGCGCGATGGTGCTGCGCGTTGAGGACACCGACCCCGCGCGCTCCAGCCGGGAGCTGGAGGAGTCCATCCTGGATGATCTGCGCTGGCTGGGCCTGTTCTGGGATGAGGGCCCGGACGTGGGCGGCCCGCACGCGCCGTACCGCCAGAGCGAGCGGGGCGAGATCTATCGCGAGCATGCCCGCAGGTTGCAGGCGGCGGACTTGGCCTATCCCTGTTACTGCTCGCCTCAGGAATTGGAGGAGAGCAAGCAGCGCGCCCTTGCGGAGGGGCGCACGCCGCTGTACGGCGGCACGTGCCGCGACCTCTCACCCGGAGAGAGAGAAGCCCGGGAGGCGGAGGGAATTCGCCCCGCGCTACGCTTCCGGGTCCCGCAGGGGGAGGTCGCCTTCCAGGATCTTCTGCACGGCTACGTGCGTTTCCCGCCCGGCGTGTTGGGCGACTTCATCATCGTGCGCTCCGACGGGAGCGCCGGTTTCAATTTCTCGGTGGTGGTCGATGATGCCGCCATGGGTATTACCCATGTCATCCGGGGTGAGGACCACCTCACCAATACCGCGCGCCACATACTGCTCTTCGATGCCCTGGGATACCCCGTGCCCATCTATCTGCACCACTCCCTGCTCCTGGGACCGGACGGGGCCAAGATGAGCAAGCGTCACGGCGCTACGGCCGTACGCGATTACCGCGAGATGGGATACCTCCCCCAGACCATCACCAATTACCTGGCGCTGCTCTCCTGGTCTCCCCCCGAGGGAAGAGAGGTCTTAAGCCTGGACGAACTGGTGCGCCTCTTCGATATAGGGGACCTCTCCGCCAGTCCGGCCGTCTTCGACATGCAGCGCCTGGACTGGCTCAATGGCAGGCACCTGCGCGCCATGCCCGCCGGCGAACTGCTGGAGACCGCGAGAGGGTTTGCGCCACGGTGGTCGGAGCACCCCCGTTTCCCCCTAATGATGGAATCGGTGCTGGACAACCTGGTGACCCTTGAAGAACTTCCCGCTTACCTGGAGCCTTACGGGCAGCCGCAGGTCCCCGACGAGCATGCGGCGGAATGGCTGCGCGGGGAAGTGGCGGCGAGGGTCATCGAGAAAGCCGCGGAGGTCCTCGCGCACTCCCGCGTCGAGAACGTCAGGGAGGCCGACGACGTCATCGGAGAGATCAAGGAGTTTTTCGCCGATAAAGACCTGAAGCCCAAGGAGATCCTCATGCCGCTGAGAGTCGCGCTGACCGGCAGGGATAAAGGCCCTGCATTACATTACCTGATCGCGGTATTCGGCGGGCGGGAGTGTATCGACCGGCTGCGGAGGGCTCTCGAAAGAACGGAGCAAGATCTTCAGCCTTGAAGGATGTGAAAAATGGCTCTTTTCCTGAAAATGTGGGTGAATGGATGATGGGACTCGCCAGGCCTCGAGCCGGGCGTGACCCCGAGGTGAGTGGGATGGAGGTCGAGCCCGTAGTAGTGTGGTGCGAGGTCCCGCGCGCGGCTATCGCGCTGGAGAGCGCAGCCGGCCTGGCCGCCATCGCCGCCGGCGGCTACCTCGTGGCGCGCTATCACGGGAAGCTCTTCCCCCTCTGGGCGGCCGCCACCTTCTCGTGGTTCACCCTCTGCAAGTACCTCATCTGCACGCGCTGCGAGCATTATGGGAAGGCGTGCGAATTCTACAACCTGGGACTGCTCGCCGCGCGCATGTTTCCTGCCCAGCCGGACCGCACCCTGACGCGCGTGGGCTACGCCGCGGAAGGTCTGTCCGTCGCGGGTATGCTGCTGCTGCCCTTCGCCGCCGCGTGGGGGGATAAGAAGCGGCTCGCCGCCTACGCGGCCCTGTTCGCGTCGCAGTGGAGCACCCAGCTTCTGGTATCCTGCCGCCACTGCGCCCGCACCGCCACCACGCCCTGGAAGGCGCGTTGCCCCACCTACCGGCTCGCCCGCCGCATCTGGACCTGAAGGGATTATCCAGCAACCGCGGGTATAATGAACAGTAGCCGAGTCAGGAAAACACTAGTGGCCAATGTCCTCGTCGAACCAGCCGCCATAGCAATGTACCACTCACATCCACAGGTGATGCGATATGAGAGACTTCGCGAAGGCGAAACCGCGGTTTTTCGGTAAACTCGAGAGGCTTGTGCGCCTCCGGCGGGCCGCGGAGGAGGATACAGGCGGCAAGGGGGCAGGCGGGTTCCTCACCATCCAGAGAGATCTGGCCTTGCGGCTTAGTGGAGCAGGCGACCTGCGGGATACGCTGGAGATAATCCTGAACGGCATCCTGAGAGCGACAGGGATGGACAGTGGGGGGATATATCTGGTCGATAGAGAGAGGGGCGACCTGGAGATCGCCTACCATAAGGGGTTCTCCGATGCGTTCGTCCAGGAGATCTCCCATTACGACGCCGATTCATCCAACGCAGAGCTCGTCAACGCAGGGGAACCGGTCTATATCGAGTATGAGAGGCTCGATGTGCCCAAGAGCGAAGCGGAAAGGGCGGAAGGCATCAGGACTATCGCCATAGTCCCTATATGGTCACAGGGCAAGGTTATCGGGTGCGTGAATATCGCCTCGCACGTCCAGGAAGAGATACCGCAGGGTTCGCGGCACTTGATAGAGGCCCTGGCCGGTCAGGTGGGGGAAGCAGTAGCCCGCTCACGCCTGGAAGCCAGGGTAAGGGAATCGGAGGAGCGATACCGGGTACTGCATGACTACGCCGGTTATGCCGTATTCGCCTTCGACCGCGACCTCAGATTGACTGATGTCAACAGATGGGTATGCGAGATTCTGGGTTATGGGGAGAACGAGCTGCTGGGCAGGAACGTGATAGAGCTCGGCGTCGTCCATCCCGATGAAAGCGAAATAGTCGCCTCCAATATCCAACGGTTGTTTTCCGCCAAGTCTGCCGCACGCGAAACCGTCAGGTTTATCACCAAGGATGGCCGCACGGTGATCGCCGATTCCGTCAGCGTTCCACTGTTGGACGAAGAAGGAGAGGTTTTCTCAATAGTTAACATCGCCCAGGACATCACCGATCGCAAGGAGACCGAGGAGGCGCTATACCTGGAACGGGAGCAGCTGCTCTCCATATTCGACGGCATCAACGAAGCGATCTACGTTTCGGATCCCGAGACCTACGAGGTCCTCTACGCCAACCAGCACCTCAAGGACGCCTTCGGCAAGGAGCTGTTGGGAGGCGTATGCTACCGGGAATTCCAGGGCTTGGACGAGCCCTGCGCCTTCTGCACCAACGACATCATCCTGGCCGACCAGGGCGAGCCATACAGTTGGGAGTATTATAATCCCGTGCTGGACAGGCACTTCACCATTACCGACAGGATAATCAAGTGGCCCGACGGCCGCGACGTCCGCTTCGAGCTGGCCGTGGACATCACCGAGCAGAAACGGGCGGAGGAGGAGATAAGGAAAAACGAGGCGAAGTACAGGGGACTTATCGAGGGGCTGAGGGGCGCCTTATACCGTATGTCCCTGCCGGACGGCGCCTACGAATACTTCAGTCCCGATGTTGAGGATGTCTTCGGTTACACCTCCGAGGAATTCATCGCCAACCCGATGCTGGTGAGGCAGGTGATACACCCCGATTTCACCCTCTACTTCCGCGAGAAGTGGGCGGACCTCCTCGAGGGAAAAGTCCCCCCCACCTACGAGTACAAGATAATCGATCCCCGCGGAGAGGAGAGGTGGATCTACCAGTCCAATCGCGGCGTTTTCGACGACGAGGGAAAGATAATCGCCCTGGAAGGCCTGTGTACCGATATAAGCGAGCGCAAGCGGACCGAGGATGAGCTGCAGAAGTACCGCGGCCACCTGGAGGAACTGGTGGAGGAGCGCACCGCCAGGCTGGAGGAGGTCAACGCAGAACTGGAGGCCTTCACCTACTCGGTCTCCCACGACCTGCGGGCCCCCCTGCGGGCCATGCAGGGTTTCTCCCGGGCGCTGCAGGAGGACTACGCGGAAGTACTGGACGAAAAAGGCCGGGACTATGCGGAACGTATCATCTCGGCCGCAAGGCGCATGGACTCCCTCATAAGTGACCTGCTGGAATACAGCCATATCACCCGCTCGGAAATGAAACTGGAAGCGGTAAGCCTGGGTGAAGTCGTCAAGGATGCCCTGCAGCAGTTGGAAGCCGGGATACGTGAGAAGGGCGCCACGGTGACCGTTGAGGGTCCCCTCCCTGGGGTGGAGGCCCACTACGCCACCCTACTTCAGGTAGTGGCCAACCTGATCTCCAACGCGATAACCTTTACGGCCCCGGGAGTGAAACCGGAAGTACGCATAGGTGGCGAGGAGCGTGACGGATGGGTGCGCCTGTGCGTGGCGGACAACGGCATCGGCATAGCCCCCGAGTACCGGGACCGCATCTTCCGTATATTCGAGCGGCTGCACGGCATGGAGACCTACCCCGGAACCGGTATAGGGCTGGCCGTGGTGAGCAAAGGGATGAAGCGCATGGGTGGCCGGGTGGGAATGGAATCCGTGGAGGGAAAGGGAAGCGAGTTCTGGATCGAGCTGCCGAAGGGAGAGAAAGAGGCATGAACAGAACAGGCCAGACCATACTGCTGGTCGAGGACGACCCCAACGACGTCATTCTCATAGAGAGGGCGTTCGAGAACGTCAAGATCGCCAATCCTATCCACGTGGTAGAGGACGGCGAGAAAGCCATCTCCTACCTGGAGAGCTTCTCTCCCCGGGGGGAGCGGAAGGGCTCGCCCCTGCCCATGTTGATCCTCCTGGACTTGAAGCTGCCCCGCAAGTCCGGCCTGGAGGTGCTGGAATGGCTAAGGGAACAGCCTTACCTGCGTCGTCTGCCGGTCGTTGTCCTCACCTCCTCCCGGGAGTCATCCGACATCAACCGGGCCTACGATAACGGCGCCAACTCCTACCTGGTGAAGCCCGGTTCTTTCGAAGACCTGTTGACAATGGTGGAGTCCCTGAATATGTACTGGGTGATCCTCAACGAACGTCCTGAGATAGGAGCGGAGACGGACGGATAGGAAGGGGCGTCTCAAGCATGCAAGACGCTTTGAGCATCCTACTCATAGACGACAATCCGGATGACCGGTTGCTGGTAATGCGCGAACTGGAACGCGAGTTCGCCGGCCTGAGGGTGGAACAGGTCATCGATATGCCCGGCTTCAGAGATGCCCTCGAGGCCGGGGACTTCGACCTGGCTATCACCGACTACCAGCTGCACTGGACGGACGGCCTGGCCATCCTGCGCGCGGTGAAGAAAAAACGGCCGCATTGCCCGGTGATCATGTTCACCGCCACCGGGACGGAGGAGGTGGCGGTGGAGGCCATGAAGGCCGGCATGGACGACTATATCCTAAAGTCGCCCAAGCACTTCGCCCGCCTGACGGCGTCGGTGCGAAAGGCCGTGAGGTCGTTGCAAGAACGCCTGGAGGCGAGAGAGGCGGAGTCCCGCTACCGGGACCTGTATGAAAACGCACCCGTCGCCTACTACTCTATCGATACGGACGGATACATATTGGACGCAAATACGGCCGCCGTGGCCTTTCTGGGTTATTCCCTGGATGAATTACGGGGAATGAGGGCCTTCGACCTCTATGCCGAGGGAGACAAACCCAAGGCGAGGCGGGTCTTCGAGAGGTTCAAAGAGGGTATCCCGGTGGAGAACGAGGAGATGGTCTATGCCAGGAAAGACGGCTCCATGGCCTACGGCCTCCTCTCCGTCAGTCCATTGCAGGACAGGGATGGAAACATCGTCGCCAGCCGTTCGGTGATCATCGATATCACCGATCGCATGAGGATCGAGGAAGCGCTGAGGGAGAGCGAGGAGAAGTACAGGGAATTGTTCGAGAACATGAGCAGCGGGGTGGCGGTTTACGAGGCCGTGGATGGCGGAGACGATTTCGTGTTCCTGGATTTCAACCAGGCGGGCCAGAGGATAGAGAGAACGGCGAGAGAGGGTGTTATCGGCAGGAGGGTGACCGAAGCCTTCCCGGGAGTGGAGGATTTCGGCCTCCTCGAGGTCTTCCGGAGGGTATGGATGACGGGGGAACCGGAGCGCTTCCCCGTCGCTCTATATCGTGATGAGCGGATCGTGGGATGGAGGGACAATTATGTATATAAGCTGCCCAGCGGAGAAATAGTCACCGTATACGATGATATCACGGAGCGCAAGCGGGCGGAGGAAGCCCTGCTGGAGAGCGAGGAGCGCTTCCGGGAACTGGCCGAGAGCATCACCGATGTCTTCTTCGCCATGGATGGAGACGTGAGGTATACCTACTGGAACAGGGCCTCCGAAGCACTGACCGGGATCCCCGCCGCGGACGCTATCGGCAAGAGCATCTACGAGCTGTTCCCGGATGAGCAGGGGGCAAGGGCGGCGGAGATATATAAAGAGGTGATAAGGACCGGCGAGGCCAGGACTTTTATAAACGAATATCAACTCAGTGGCAGTAAGTACCACTTCGAGATCAGCGCCTATCCTACCCGCAACGGCCTCTCCGTCTTCACCAGGGACGTCACCGAACGCGAGCGTTCCGAAGAGGAAATACGAAAGAGCGAGGCATATCACCGCAACCTGATCGAGAACGCCTACGATTTTATCTCCGTCCTCAACGAGGATGGAAGTCACCGCTACGTAAGCTCCTCGGTGAAACGGGTCATGGGGTACGAGCCGGAGGAGCTGATGCGGGAGAATCCCTTCGATCTCATCCACCCCGAGGACAGGCAGCGTGTTCTGGAAGATTTTCTGGGTATGGCCCGAAACCCGGGGAGCGATGTTCAAGCGGAATACCGATCCAGGCACAGGGATGGGACCTGGAGAACCCTGGAAGCGGTGGCGAGAAACCTGCTCCAGGACCCGGTGGTCGGGGGGGTCATCGTCAACACCCGTGACATAACCGAGCAGAAGCTGGCCTGGGAGACGCTGGAGAGGATCAACCACCTCTTCCTTTCCCTGGGGGCGGACCTCATCGTGAACATGGATAGGATAATCGAGACCGGCCGGGATATCCTCGGCGCGGAACTGGTCAATTACTGCAGGATGGAGGGAGGGAGGCTGCTCTGCGCCCTCTCCACCGCGCCGGAGGAAATGCCCAGGCCGGTCGATAGGTCAAAGGACCATGTGTGTTACGAGGTTATAAACGGGGACGGCGCACCCCTGGCCATAGAGAATCTGGACACCACTGGCTACGCGCAAACGGATCCCTACGTGAGAAGATACGGCCTCAAGTCCTTCCTGGGATACCCGGTCGTTCTGGAGGGAAAGACCATAGGCTGTCTCTCCCTCTTCGACACCCGCAGTAGGGAGTTCACCCACGATGAGATAGAGCTGCTGGGCACCCTGGCCCGCGCCATGGCCGTCGAGGAGGAGAGGCTGGCCCGTGAGGAGGAGATGAAGGACTTCATCGACATCGCCTCCCACGAGTTGCGCCACCCCATCACCCTGATGAAGGGCTACGCCCTGAGCCTGCGGGACCTGTGGGAGAGGCTCGACGAGGAGAAGATGAGGGAGATGCTCAACGCCATAGACCACGGGGCGGATCGCCTCAACCGGCTGGTGCTGGGGCTGCTGGAC